>NZ_JBEOTZ010000032.1:0-95041 GCF_040303825.1 Streptomyces sp. NPDC094143 | reverse complement strand
CCGGGCCCGAGGGCCCGGCCCGCCGGTGCGCTCGGGTCTCAGCCCATGTGCGGGTAGGTGTAGTCGGTCGGCGGGACCAGCGTCTCCTTGATGGCGCGGGTCAGGGTCCAGCGCATCAGGTTCTGCGGGGCGCCGGCCTTGTCGTTGGTGCCGGAGGCACGGCCGCCGCCGAAGGGCTGCTGGCCGACGACGGCGCCGGTGGACTTGTCGTTGATGTAGAAGTTGCCGGCCGCGTAGCGCAGCTTGTCCGCCGTGTAGGCGGCGGCCGCGCGGTCGTTCGCGATGACCGAGCCGGTCAGGGCGTAGTCGGAGACGGCCTCCATCTGGGTCAGCATCTCGTCGTACTTGTCGTCCTCGTAGACGTACACGGCGAGGATCGGGCCGAAGTACTCGGTGCGGAAGACCTCGTTGCCGGGGTCGGTGCACTCGATGACGGTCGGGCGGACGAAGTAGCCCTCGGAGTCGTCGTAGGTGCCGCCCGCGACGATCGTGCAGGAGGCGTCCTGCCTGGCCCGGTCGATGGCGGCCTTGTTCTTGGCGAAGGCGCGCTCGTCGATGACGGCGCCGATGAAGTTCGACAGGTCGGTGACGTCACCCATCCTGATGCCGTCGACCTCGGCCGCGAACTCCTCCTTGAAGCCGGAGTTCCAGATGGAGGCGGGGATGTACGCCCGGGAGGTGGCGCTGCACTTCTGGCCCTGGTACTCGAAGGCACCGCGGGTCAGGGCCGTCTTCAGGATCGCCGGGTCGGCCGACGGGTGGGCGACGAGGAAGTCCTTGCCGCCGGTCTCGCCGACCAGACGCGGGTAGGTGCGGTACTTCTCGATGTTGTTGCCGACCGTCTTCCACAGGTACTGGAAGGTCTTGGTCGAGCCGGTGAAGTGGATGCCGGCCAGCTCCCGGTGTTCTAGGGCGACCTTGGAGACCTCGATGCCGTCGCCGGTGACCAGGTTGATGACGCCCTTGGGCAGGCCGGCCTCCTCCAGCAGCTGCATCAGCAGCACGGCGGCGTGGGTCTGCGTCGGGGACGGCTTCCAGACGACGACGTTGCCCATCAGGGCCGGGGCGGTGGGCAGGTTGCCGGCGATGGCGGTGAAGTTGAAGGGCGTGATCGCGTAGACGAAGCCCTCCAGCGGCCGGTGGTCCAGCCGGTTCCACACGCCCGGGGCGTTGGCAGGGGGCTGCTCGGCGAGCAGCTTGCGGGCGTAGGAGACGTTGAAGCGCCAGAAGTCGACCAGCTCGCAGGGCGTGTCGATCTCGGCCTGCTGGGCGGTCTTGGACTGGCCGAGCATGGTGGAGGCGGCGAGCGTCTCGCGCCAGGGGCCGGCCAGCAGCTCGGCGGCGCGCAGGATGATCGCCGCGCGGTCGTCGAAGGACAGCGCGCGCCAGGCGGGCGCGGCGGCCAGGGCCGCGTCGATGGCGTCCCGGGCGTCCGCCTGCGTGGCGTTGCGGTAGGTGCCGAGCACGGCCTTGTGGTTGTGCGGCTGGACGACCTGGAAGGCCTCGCCGCCGCCCATGCGCTTCTCGCCGCCGATGGTGCAGGGCAGGTCGATGGGGTTGTCGGCCAGCTCCTTCAGCTTGGCCTCCAGCCGGGCCCGCTCGGGCGAGCCGGGGGCGTAGCCGTGCACCGGCTCGTTGACGGGGGTGGGGACCTGGGTCACAGCGTCCATGTTTTCCGTAACTCCTTAACTGAGCGGCGGTTCGGTCTCAGCCCTTGGTGAGCATGCTTCGGGCGAAGAAGCGCAGGTTGGCCGGCTTCTCCGCGAGGCGCCTCATGAAGTAGCCGTACCAGTCGGTGCCGTACGCGGTGTAGACGCGCATGCGGTGGCCCTCGGCGGCCAGCCGGAGGTGCTCTTCGGCCCGGATGCCGTAGAGCATCTGGAACTCGTAGTCGCCGGGCTTGCGCCCGGCCCGGTGCGCCAGCTCCTGGGCGATGGCGATCAGGCGCGGGTCGTGGGACCCGATCATCGGGTACCCCTCGCCCTCCATCAGCGTCCGCAGGATCCGCACGTACGCCCGGTCGATCTCGTGCCTGTCCTGGTACGCGACCGAGGCGGGCTCCTTGTACGCGCCCTTGACCAGGCGGACCCGGCTGCCGCTCGCGGCGAGGCGGCGGGCGTCGTCCCCGGTGCGGAAGAGGTAGGCCTGGATGACGCAGCCGGTCTGCGGGAAGTCCTTCCGCAGCTCCTCGTGGATGGCGAACATCGAGTCGAGGGTGGTGTGGTCCTCGGCGTCCAGGGTGACCGTGGTGCCGATCTCGGCGGCGGCCTCGACGACCGGCCGGACGTTCTTCAGGGCCAGCTCGTGGCCGTCCCGGAGGGCCTGGCCGAACATCGACAGCTTCACGGACATCTCGGCGCGGGTGCCGAGCTCCAGCGGCTTGAGGCGGTCGATCAGCTCCAGGTAGGCGTCCCGGGCGGCGACGGCCTGCTCCGGGCTGGTGATGTCCTCGCCGACGACGTCCATCGTGAGCTCCAGGCCCTGCCCGGCGAGGTCCCGGATGACGGGGACGATGTCGTCGACGTCCTCGCCGGGGATGAAACGGTCGACGACCTGCTTGGTCACCGGAGCCGCCGAGATCAGACGTCGCATCCGGTCGCTGCGGGACGCGGCGAGAATCACGGGACCCAGCACGGGGCACCTCCAGAGCACAGGCAACGTGAGGGCCGTATCCCAGGCGGATGATGCCTCGGGTACGGCACGGAGAACCACCGTGAAACCTAAGGATCCCTCCGATCGTCGGCCATCGACAGCTGTCACGCATCCGTGCCGCGGATCTCAGACAGATGTATGAAGGCGCCCCGGTGGTGGGGGACAATGCCCGGGTGACGCCGGAACACAGGGGTGACTACCAGGAGCTGGTCGACGAGATCTCGGAGCTGCTCGGCGCGCCCGCGACGCTGGAGAACCGCGACTTCGAGCTGATCGCCTTCGGGGCGTACGACAGCGAGGGCGACCTCGATCCGTCGGCCCTGGACCCCGTGCGCACCCGCTCGATCCTCACCCGCCGCTCGACCGCGGCGGTCCGGGCCTGGTTCGAGGGCTTCGGCATCACCCGCGCGACGGGCCCGGTCCGTATCCCTCCGACTCCCAAGGCGGGCGTCTACCGCGGCCGGATCTGCCTGCCCGTCCGCCACCGGGGCGTGGTCCACGGCTACGTCTGGCTGCTGGACGACGATCCGGGCCCGAGCGAACGGCAGCTGTCGGCCGCCATGGCGGTGACGGCCCGGATCGGCGCCCTGCTCGCCGACGAGGCCCAGCACGGTGCGGACCTCAGCCGCGAGCTGAGAGCGGTGCTCACCGCGGAGCGGGACTGGCAGCGCGACATGGCCGTCGCCGAGCTGCGCACGGCGCTCGGCCCCCGGGCCGACGCCCCGCACACCGTGGTGTGTGTCGCGCCCTGGCCCTCGGCCGACCCCGACGACGCGCCGTCGGTGCGCACGATGCCGGGCGCGGCGGCGCTGTGCACGCTGCCGTGGGGGACGTCGTCCCAGTGCGTGGCGGTCCTGATCCGGCTGCGCTCGGCGGACGTCCTGACCCCGGCGACGACGGCGGCGGGACGCCTGCTGGAACGGGCGCGCGGCGCGACGGCCCCAGGCGCCGACGGGGGCGGCACGGCGGGTGGCCCCGCGCGCCCGGCGGTGAGCACCGGCCCGCACGCAGCGGCCGGCCCGGCCGCCGGTGTCGCCACCGCCACGTCCGGGCTCGCGGGGCTTGGAACCGCGTGGCGGGAGGCGTCGGCGGCGGCCCGTGCCGCGCTCGCGGAGCCCCGGCTCGGGCCGGTCGCCGAGTGGACGGCGATCGGGCCGTTCCGGCTGCTCACGGCGTTGCCGCCGGAGGTGGCCCGGGACCCCGCCGTGCGGACGCTCCTCTTCCCCGCCCACCGGGAACTCGCCCGCACCGCCGAGGTCTACCTCGACTGCGCCGGGCAGGCCGCCCGGGCCGCCGCCGAGCTGGGCGTCCACCGCCAGACGCTGTACTACCGCCTGTCCCGGATCGAGAAGCTGACCGGCCTGGACCTCGACGACGGCGAGGACCGGCTGCTGCTGCACATGGCGCTGAAGGGAGCCCGGCTCTCCCCCGGTGAGGCCACAGGGCCGTCCGGGTGAGACCCGTCGCCCGCACGGGCGGTTCACGCGACGGACCCGTGCCGTCGCACACCCGCACGGTCACGGTTCTCCCGGTGTGCCATCGGCTGGGAGGAGCTCACGTGCGGAACCGACATGCCTGGTCTGCGACGCGAACGGCGGTGGCGGGACTGGCCTGCGGGGTGCTGGCACTCGCGCTGCCGGTCCCGCAGGCGAACGCCCGGCCCGGCCCCGACGGCCCGGGCGCCCACCGGGACGAGCGGAGCGCCGCCGTCGTCCTCGACTGGATGCGCACGGCGGACGCCGTCATCGACGCCGAGGCCCGCCCCGGCCCGGCGGAGACGTTCGTCTGGCAGGCGTACGTCTCCACCGCCGTCTACAACGCGGTCGTGGGCGTCGAGGGCCGCTTCGCGCCCTACAAGTGGGACGGACGGGCGCCCCGTACGGCCTCCTCCGCGGCGGCCGCCGCCGCGGCGGCGCACCGGATGCTGCGCCACCACTTCCCCGCCGCCGCCCAGCGGCTGGACGACGCCCTCACCGGCACCCTCGCGGCGATCCCCGACGGCAGGGCCGAGGACGAGGGCGTGGCGTTCGGCCGCCGCGCCGCCGCCCATGTCATCGAGCTGCGCCGCGACGACGGCCGGGGTGCGCCGGTGTCCTTCCCGGCGCGGCCGCGGCCCGGCGTCTGGCGGCCCACCCCGCCCGGTCACGAGCCGTTCGCCGGCGCCTGGCTCGGCCGGATGCGCCCCCTGCTGCTGGACTCCCCCAGCCGCTTCCGCCCCGGCCCGCCGCCCCCGCTCCGCTCCGCCCGGTACGCCAGGGACCTCCACGAACTGGCGGCCTACGGAGGGCGGACCGGCTCCCACCGCACCCCCGGGCAGACGGACACCGCGCGGTACTTCGTCGCCCTGGACCTCCAAGGGGCCCTGGGCGACCACGCCACCCGCCACGGCTTCGACATCGCCGAGACGGCACGCCTGTACGCGGCGGCCAACACGGCCCAGGCGGACGCCGTGATCACCGCCTGGGACGCCAAGCTGCACTACGGCACCTGGCGGCCCGTCACCGCCCTGCGCGAGGCGGACACCGACGGCAATCCGGCGACCCGGCCGCACCGCCACTGGGAGCCGCTGCTCACCACCCCGGCGCACCCCGACTACCTCAGCGGCCACGCCACCATGGGCGGCGCGCTGATGCGGATGCTGACCGGGGTCCTCGGCACCCCCCGCGTCGACCTGCGCATCCGGTCGGCCACCACCGGCACGACCCGCCACTACCGCTACGCCTGCGACTACGAACGGGACGTCAGCGACGCCCGGGTCTGGGGCGGGATCCACACCCGCACCGCCGACGAGGTGGGCGTCACCACCGGGCACCGGCTGGCCGACTGGGCGCTGCGGAGGTACTTCCGCCCGATTCCCTGATTCCTCCGGCAACGGGACCGCGAGAGATCAAGGGCACACTTCTGAAAATGATTGTCATCATGCTACGGTCGTGGCGCGTTCAACCATTGACCTGCCCTTGACCTTGCCTTGACCGAGGTGTCCCCGTGCGCGTCCCCGCCCGTCCGCTCCCCCTCGTCGCCCTCACCGCGGCTTCCGCCCTGCTCACCGGCTGTTTCTCCGGCGGGCAGGCGGCCACGGACGACTCCGGGGCGGGGGGTGGGCGCATACGCGTCGCGATGATGCAGCCACCGCGCTCGGGGCTGTCCCCGCTGTCGGACGACGCCTTCAAGCTGTCCCGCTGGTCGACGGCGGAGACGCTGGTGAAGCTGGACGCGGACGGCGACGCCGAGCCGGCGCTGGCCACCGGGTGGGTGCGCTCCGGCCGGAGCTGGACCTTCACCCTGCGCGAGAAGGTCACCTTCCACGACGGGACGAAGCTCACCGCCGAGGCCGTCGTCAACTCCCTCACCCGGGCCGCCGCGGCCTCCCCCAAGCCCCGCATCCTCGACGGTGTGGACCTGACCGCGAAGGCCGACGGCGACAAGGTCACCGTCACCACCGCCACCGAGGACCCCCTGGTCCCGCAGCGGCTCAGCTCCCCGCAGCTGTCGATCCTGGCCGCCAGGGCGTACCGGGGCAAGACCGTCGACCCCGTCGGCGCGGGCACCGGCCCCTTCGAGCTGACGAAGGTCGACGGCACCTCCGCCGCCTCCCTCGACCGCTACGACGGCTACTGGGGGAAGAAGGCCGAGGCACCCGGCATCGACGTCCGGTTCGTGCCGGACGGCACCGCCCGCGCCGCCGCCCTGCGCAGCGGCGAGGCCGACATCGTCGAGGCGGTGCCGGTGTCGCAGGCCGCCGTCCTCGACCAGGACCTGATCACCGAGGTCCCGATGCCGCGCACCAACACCCTGTACCTCAACACCCAGAAGGGCCCCTTCAAGGACCCGGCGCTGCGGGCGGCCGCCCGCGAGGCGATCGACGCCGAGTCGATCGTGAAGGGCGTGTACGAGGGACGCGCCGACGTAGCCGAGGGGCTGCTCGGCCCCGCCCTGCCGTGGGCGGCCGAGCTGCGGAAGCCGGTGCGGCGGGCCGAGGCCGGCGACCCGGCCGGCCGGACGATCACCCTCGGCACCTTCACCGACCGCGCCGAGCTGCCCGAGGTCGCCGCCGCGCTGCAACAGCAGCTCCAGAAGGCCGGGTTCAAGGTGAAGCTCGACGTCCGCGAGTACGCCAACATCGAGTCCGACGCGCTGGCGGGCCGGTTCGACGCCTTCATCCTCTCCCGCGCCACCGTCCTCGACTCCGGCGACCCGGCCGCCTACCTCTACAGCGACTTCGCCTCCGGCGGCTCCTTCAACATCTCCCAGCTCGCGGACCCGGCCGTGGACAAGGCCCTGCGCAAGGCCGGCGAGACGCCCACCGGCGACGCCCGGCGCAAGGCGGTCATCGCCGCCGAGGCCGCCGTGCTCGGCACGGACGCGGCCGTGCCCATGCTGCACGAGCGCGTCATCCAGGGCGACGCGCCCGGCGTGTCCGGCGTCGCCCACGACCCGCGCGAGCGGGAGCTGGTCACGGCGGACACGCGCGTCAGGTGAAGGCGCGCACACGGCGTTCGGCCGGCCCCGCCGCGCTGACCCGCCTGCTCTGCCTGGCCGCCGTGCTGACCGCGGTCGGCCTGCTGCCCTGGCTGTCCGGCCGGGATCCCGCCCTGGCCCTGCTGCGGGCCCGCTCCGCCGAGCAGGACCCCACCGAGGAAGCCCTGGACTCCGTACGGCGGGATCTGGGCCTGGACGCCGGTCCGCTGTCCCTGCTGGGCGGCTGGGCCGCCGACCTGCTGCGCGGCGACCTCGGCACGTCCTGGGTGTCGGGCGCGGAGGTCCTGCCCTCCGTGGCCTCCGGGCTCCAGGTGTCGCTGGCGCTGATGGGCGCCTCGCTGGGCGTGGCGCTGCTGCTGGCGTGCGCGCTGGTCGCGCCGGTGCTGGTGCGCGGCCGCGCCTCGGCCGGGGCATGGGCCGCGATGCTGGCCGCCGTGCCCGAGTTCCTGCTGGCCACGGTCGCGCTGCTGGTCTTCGGGGTGTGGCTGGGATGGCTGCCGACGTCGGGCTGGGCGGGACCGCAGAACATGGTCCTGCCCGCCGTGGCCCTCGGCATCCCCGCGGGCGGGCTGCTCGGCCGGCTGGTCGCCGACGCGCTGCCCGCCGTGCTCGACGAGCGGTGGGCGGAGCTGTGGCGGGGCGCCGGGGTGAGCCGGGCGCGGATCGCGGGGGCGGCGCTGCGGCGCGCCCTGCCTCCGCTGGTCCCGCAGTTCGGGATGGTCGCCGTGGGGCTGGCCGGCGGCGCGGTCGCCGTGGAGACGGTGTTCGCCGTGCCGGGCATCGGCCGTACCGCGCTGGGCGCGGCCAAGTCGCAGGACCTGCCGCTGCTCCAGGGCTCGGTGCTCGCGCTGCTCGCGCTGGGCCTGGTCACGGGCGCTCTCGCGGCGCTCGTCCGGCGCCGGCTGCTCGGCCCGGCCCTGCGGGACGCCTCGCTGGCCCTGCCCCCGGCACGGCCGGTGCGTGCCCGCCCGGCGATCCCGCTGTCGCTGTTCGCCGTCCTCGCGGTGACCATCGGCTGGGGCCTGCTGCGCGATCCGTACGCCGTGCACACCGAGGCCCGGCTGGCCGCGCCCTCCGTTGCCCATCCGCTCGGCACCGACGGTCTCGGCCGTGACGTCCTCGCCCGTCTCGGCCACGGCGCCGCCGCCACGGTCGGCACGGCGGCGGCCGTCTGCCTGCTGAGCCTGCTGGTCGCGCTCGCCCTGGGCTTCCTGCCCCGGGTCGCCGAGGGCGCCGCGGACATCGCCAACGCCCTGCCCCCGGTGATCGTCGGCATCCTCGTCGCCGCCGCCGTCGGCCCCGGCACCGGCGGCGCGGCCCTCGCGGTCGCGCTGATCTCCTGGCCCGCCCTGTCCGCGCACGCGGCGGCGCTGGTGCGGGAGGTGCGGGCGTCGGCGTTCCTGACCGCCCAACGTGCCATCGGGGCGAGCCCGTTGTGGATCCTCACCCGGCACGTCCTGCCGTCGGTGGCCGGGCCGGTCGCCCGCCACGCCCTGCTGCGCCTGCCGGGCATCGCCCTGGCCCTGGCCTCGCTGGGCTTCCTCGGCCTGGGCGCCCCGCCGCCCGCCCCCGAGTGGGGCCTGCTGCTCGACGAGTCCCGCGCCTACGTGGAACGTGCCCCGTGGGCGGCGCTCGCCCCGGCGGTGGCACTGGCCCTGCTGGCGGGGCTCGCCGTGTCGGGCGCGGCACTCACCCGGGGGCGCCGGACAGGACGTCCCGCCCCGGCTCCGGCCCGGAAGGAGAACCCCGTTGGAGCCTGAGGCACTGCTGTCGGTGCGCGCGTTGCGGATCGCCTTCGACGGGGTCGAGGCCGTGCGCGGCCTGTCCTTCGACGTGCGGCCCCGCGAAACGCTGGCCGTGGTCGGCGAGTCGGGAGCGGGCAAGTCCCTCACGGCCCGCGCGCTCCTCGGCATGCTGCCGCGCGGCGCGGCCGTGAGCGGCACGATCAGCCCGGACCTCTCGGCCCACCGGGGCCGCCGCATCTCCCTGGTCCCGCAGGACGCCCTGTCCGCCCTGTCCCCGGTGCACCCGGTCGGTGACCAACTGGCCGCCGCCGTACGGTCGGTGGCGCGGGTGTCGCGCAAGGAGGCCCGGGCCCGGGCGGTCGCGGCCCTGGACCGGGTCGGCATCCCGGACGCGGCGCGCAGGGCCCGGGCCTACCCCCACGAGTACTCCGGCGGCATGCGGCAGCGCGCCGTGATCGCCATGGCGACGATCAACGAACCGGAGGTGCTCGTCGCCGACGAGCCCACCACCGCCCTGGACGAGGAGCGCCGCGACCGGGTGCTGCGGCTGCTCGCCGAGCAGCGTGCGGCGGTCGGCGCCGCGCTCGTCCTGGTCACGCACGACATGGAGGCCGTCCGGGGCCACGCCGACCGGATGCTGGTCATGTACGCCGGGCGCCTCGCCGAACTCGGCCCGGTGGACGAGGTGCTGGCCCGTCCGCGTGCCCCCTACACGGCCGGGCTGCTGGCGTCGCTCCCCCGGCACGCGTCCCCGGGCCGTCGTCTGCCCGCCCTGCGCGGCACCCCGCCCGCCCCGGGCGCGCTCCCGCCGGGCTGCGCCTTCGCCCCGCGCTGCCCGCTCGCGGCCGGGGTTTGCCACACGGCCGAACCGGAGCCCCGGCCGGCCGCCGGCCGTCTGATCGCCTGTCACCGCTGGGAGGAACTGCCCCACCCGGCGGCCGAGTTGTTCACCGAGGAGCGGCAGTCCGCATGAGTGACCCCCTGCTCGACGTCCGTGACCTGGTCGTCCGCCACGGCCGGGTCACCGCCGTGGACGGCGTCTCCTTCACCCTGGCCGCCGGCGAGACCCTCGCCCTGAACGGCCCGTCCGGCTGCGGCAAGTCCTCCACGGCCCTCGCGGTGCTCCAGCTGCGCCGCCCGGACGGCGGCCGGGTCCGCTTCGAGGGGCGGGAGCTGACCACCCTGACGGAACGCGAGCTGCGCCCGCTGCGCCCCCGCATGCAGCCGGTCTTCCAGGACCCGTACGGCTCGCTCAGTCCCCGCCACCGCGTCCGGGACGCCGTCGCCGAGCCGCTGAAGGTCCAGGGCCGCTGGGATCCCGTCGAGGGCCCGGCCCGGGTCGCCGAGCTCCTCGACCGGGTCGGCCTCGACCCCGCCTACGGCGACCGCCGGCCGCACGAGCTGTCCGGCGGCCAGTGCCAGCGCGCCGGCATCGCCCGCGCCCTGGCCTCCGACCCGAGGCTGCTGGTCCTGGACGAGCCGGTGTCGTCACTGGACCCGTCGGTCCGCGCGGGCGTGCTCAACCTGCTCGCCCAGCTCCAGGACGACTTGGGCCTCGGCTACCTGTTCATCTGCCACGACCGGGCGGTCGTCCGGCACATGGCGGACCGGGTGATCGAGATGCGCGAGGGGCGGATCATCTCCGGGCAGCCGCCTCGATGACCTGCCGGAGCCCTTCGGCGAGCTGACCGGCCTCGGGCGCACTCTTCGGATCGAACGTCCACTGCGCCATCAGGCCCATCATCAGGGTCAGATAGAAGTACCCGAGGGTGTCCACCTGTTCGTCCGGCACGTCCTCCTCGGGCCCGCCGTGGAAGAGGGTGACGATACCGCGCGCCCCCTCCCGCTGGGCCCGCGCGAGATGTTCCCGGACCTCCGGCAGCTGGTCCCCCATGGCCACGATCTCCATGCTGAGCCGCCACAGCGAGCCGGGCTCCCGCATGGTCGCGATGATGTTCGTCCACACCTCGGCGAACCGCTCCAGCGAGCCCGGCTCGCCCCGCAGCTCGCCACCACCCTCGAAGGCGGCGGACATCCCCTCCACCATCTCGATGTACGCCTGCGCCAGCAGCGCGTCCTTCGAGCCGTAGTGGTAGCCGATGGACGCCAGGTTGGTGCCCGACTCCTTGACGATGTCGCGCGCGGTGGTGCGCAGGAAGCCCTTGGCCAGCAGGCAGCGCTGGGCGCCTGCGAGCAGATCCTCACGGTGTCCCATGACCCGCCACCCTACCCCCGCATCCAGACAGACGTCTTATACAGACGTACTAGACAAGCGTTTAAGACGCTCGTACAGTCCTGCCCATGACGACGAACCAACCCCCTCCCTCCCTCGCCGGCCGGCGCGAATGGACCGCGCTGGGCGTGTTGATGCTCCCGCTGCTCCTGGTCTCCATGGACGTCTCCGTCCTCTACTTCGCGGTCCCGGAGATCAGCGCCGACCTGGCACCCTCCGGCACCCAGCAGCTGTGGATCTTCGACATCTACGCCTTCGTCCTGGCCGGCCTGCTGATGACGATGGGCGCGCTCGGCGACCGCATCGGCCGCCGCCGGCTCCTGCTGATCGGCGCGGCCGCCTTCGGCGCCGCCTCCCTGGCAGCCGCATACGCCCACAGCGCCGAGGCCCTGATCGCGGCCCGCGCGGTCCTCGGCATCGGCGGCGCGACCCTGATGCCCTCCACCCTGGCGCTGGTCCGCACGATGTTCACCGACCCCGAGCAGCGGGCGAAGGCCATCGCCCTGTGGTCCGGCGTGATGACCGGCGGCGTCGCGCTCGGCTCGGTGATGAGCGGCGTGCTCGTGGAGTGGTTCTGGTGGGGTTCGGTCTTCCTGGTCAACCTGCCGGCGATGGCCCTGCTGCTGGCCCTCGGCCCGGTCCTGCTCCCCGAGTCGCGGGACCCCTCCCCGGGCCGCTTCGACTGGCTGAGCGTGCCGCTGTCGATGGCGGCGGTGCTCCCGGTGATCTACGGCCTGAAGGAGATCGCGTCCGAGGGCTGGAACGTGCGGTACGTCGTCTCGATCACCGTCGGCCTGCTCTTCGCGGCCCTCTTCGTCCACCGTCAGCGCACGTCGGCCTCCCCGATGATCCCGCCGGCCCTCTTCCGCAACCGGGGTCTCGGGCCCGCCGTCGTGCTGAACCTGCTCTCCCTGTTCGCGATGATGGGCTCGGCCTATTTCACCACCCAGTACATCCAGTCGGTGCTGGGCAAGAGCGCCCTCGAGGCCTCGCTGTGGGCCCTGCTCCCGTCCGTGCCGATCGGCATGGCCGCCCCGGTCACGGCCCAGTTGGTGCGCAGGGGCCTGTCCCGCATCGCGGTCGTCACGTCGGGCTTCGTGATCGCCGCGGGCGGCTACGTCCTGCTGGGCGTCGCGGGGCCGGACTCCATGGCGGTGGTGCTGACGGCCTGCGCTGTCCTGGCCTTCGGCATCGTGATGGTGATGACCCAGGTGATGGACCTGGCCATGGGAGCGGCCCCGGTGGAACGGGCGGCCACGGCCTCGTCCCTGATGGAGACCGGCGCGGAGTTCGGCGGCGCGCTGGGCATGGCGGTCCTGGGCTCGATCGGCACGGCGGTCTACCGCCACGAGATGCCCGGCTCCGCCCCGGCCCCCGCCCACGAGACGCTGGGCGGCGCGCTGGCCGTGGCCGAGCGGCTGCCGGGGCGCGCAGGGGACGCCCTGGCGGCGACGGCCCGGGAGGCCTTCACCAGCGGAATGAACGGGGCCGCGCTCGCGGGGGCGGCGGTGCTGCTGGGCGCGGCGGTGTTCGCGGCGCTCACGCTCCGGCGGGTCCCCGGCTTCCGGGGGCCGGACAGACAGAACGCCGGACAGGCCGAGAAACTCAGCCCGTCCGGCGTCTGAGGGACGAACAGGCCCGGGGGCACGGCCCCCGGGAAGGTCAGGCCAGGTTCACCGAGCGGGCGGACGTGGCGCCGATCTCCGCGGCCACCTCGGCCAGCACCGAGGCGGTCACCGTGTCGTCCACGGTGAGGACGGCCAGCGCCTCGCCACCGACGGCGGCCCGCGCGACCTGCATGCCGGCGATGTTGATGCCCGCCTCGCCCAGGATGCGACCGACCGTGCCGACGACACCGGGGCGGTCCTCGTAGCGCAGCACCACCATGTGGTCGGCGAGCGCGAGGTCCACGTCGTAGTCCCCGACGGCGACGATCTTCTGCAGGTGCTTGGGGCCGGCCAGCGTGCCGGAGACCGACACCTCCTCGCCGTCGGCGAGGGTGCCGCGCACCGTGACGACATTGCGGTGCTCGGTCGCCTCGGAGCTGGTGGTCAGCCGCACCTCGACCCCGCGCTCCTGGGCGAACAGGGGGGCGTTCACGTACGACACCGTCTCGTCGACGACGTCCTCGAAGACGCCCTTGAGGGCGGACAGCTCCAGCACCTTCACGTCGTGCTGGGTGATCTCGCCGTAGACCTCGACGTCCAGGCGGACCGCGACCTCACCGGCGAGCGCGGTGAAGATACGGCCCAGCCGCTCGGCCAGCGGCAGACCCGGCTTGACGTCCTCGGCGATGACACCGCCCTGCACGTTCACCGCGTCCGGCACCAGCTCACCGGCGAGGGCGAGGCGCACCGAGCGGGCGACGGCGATACCCGCCTTCTCCTGCGCCTCGTCCGTGGAGGCGCCGAGGTGCGGGGTGGCGACGACCTGGTCGAACTCGAACAGCGGGGAGTCCGTGCAGGGCTCCTTCGCGTACACGTCGAGACCGGCGCCTGCGACCCGGCCCTCCTTCAGCGCCGAGTACAGCGCCTCCTCGTCGACGATCCCGCCGCGCGCGGCGTTGACGATGCGCACGCTGGGCTTGACCTTGCGCAGCGCCTCGTCGCCGATCAGACCGAGGGTCTCGGGCGTCTTGGGGAGGTGGACGGTGATGAAGTCGGAGACCTCCAGCAGCTCGTCCAGCGACAGCACCTTCACACCCATCTGCGCGGCCCGGGCGGGCTGCACGTACGGGTCGTAGGCGACGACCTTCATGCCGAAGGCGGACATGCGCTGCGCGACCAGCGCGCCGATGCGGCCGAGGCCGACGACGCCGAGCGTCTTCTCGGCCAGCTCGACACCCGTGTACTTGCTGCGCTTCCACTCGCCGTTCTTCAGCGCGGCGTTGGCCTGCGGGATGTTGCGGGCGGTGGCGAGCAGCAGCCCGCAGGCCAGCTCGGCGGCGGTCACGATGTTCGAGGTGGGGGCGTTGACGACCATCACGCCGGCCTTGGTGGCGGCGGAGACGTCCACGTTGTCCAGGCCGACGCCGGCTCGTGCGACGACCTTGAGCTTCTTCGCGGCGGCGATCGCCTCGGCGTCGACCTTGGTGGCCGAACGGATCAGGATCGCGTCCACATCGGCGATGGCGGGGAGCAGCTCGGCTCGGTCCGCGCCGTTGCAGTGCCGGATCTCGAAGTCCGGGCCCAGCGCGTCGACGGTGGCGGGCGACAGCTCTTCAGCGATGAGTACGACGGGTTTCGAGCTCACGTGAGTCCTCACAAGTCCAGTGCTGCGGACGGCCGTCCCGACGGCCGCAGGCGGTGGAGGGTGGAGCGGCGCCGGAGAGGTGCGGGTGCGTGCCGGGCGGCGTGGGGGCGTGCCTGCACTTCTCCGGTGTCGCTTGGCCGCGTGGAAGACGCACGACGCTGTGGGCCTGACGCGTATACATGCAGCAGTGTAGTGGTGCGGCGGGGGCCGTTCCGCGTCTCGGCGGAAGGATCACCCGGACGGGAAAAGGGCCCGGCCGCGGCGTCGGTGCCGCGGCCGGGCCCCGAGGCTCACGCCTCCTCGTCGACCCAGCTCATGAGCTTGCGCAGCTCCTTGCCGGTGGTCTCCAGCAGGTGCTCGGAGTCCTGCTTCTTGTACTCGTTGTACTTCTTCAGACCGCCGTGGTACTCGTCCATCCAGTTCTTGGCGAACGTGCCGTCCTGGATCTCGGCGAGAACCTTCTTCATCTCGGCCTTGGTGGCGTCGGTGATGATGCGCGGGCCGGTGACGTAGTCGCCCCACTCGGCGGTCTCGGAGATCGACCAGCGCATCTTCTCCAGGCCGCCCTCGTACATGAGGTCGACGATCAGCTTCAGCTCGTGCAGGCACTCGAAGTAGGCGATCTCCGGCTGGTAGCCGGCCTCGGTCAGCGTCTCGAAGCCCGCCTTGACCAGGGCGGCGGTGCCACCGCACAGCACGGCCTGCTCGCCGAACAGGTCGGTCTCGGTCTCCTCGGTGAAGGTCGTCTTGATGACGCCGGCCCGGGTGCCGCCGATGCCCTTGGCGTAGGACAGGGCCAGCGCGAAGCCGTTGCCCGTGGCGTCCTGCTCGACGGCGGCGATGCAGGGAACGCCGCGGCCCTCCTCGTACTGGCGGCGGACCAGGTGGCCCGGGCCCTTCGGGGCGACCATGCAGACGTCCACGCCGGCCGGGGGCTTGATGAAGCCGTAGCGGATGTTCAGGCCGTGGCCGAAGAACAGCGCGTCGCCGTCGTTCAGGTTCGGGGCGATGTGCTCCTCGTAGACCTGGGCCTGGATCGGGTCCGGGACGAGGATCATGATGACGTCGGCCTCGGCGGCGGCCTCGGCCGGGCTCACCACGCGCAGGCCCTGCTCCTCGGCCTTGGCCTTGGACTTGGAGCCCTCGTGCAGACCGACGCGCACGTCGACACCCGAGTCACGCAGCGACAGCGCGTGGGCGTGGCCCTGGCTGCCGTACCCGATGACCGCGACCTTGCGGCCCTGGATGATGGACAGGTCGGCGTCGGCGTCGTAGAACAGCTCGGCCACTTTGGGTTCTCTCCTCGGGAGTGCAGGTGTTGCGTCCCACCGTATGACGGGGGGCGGAAGGGAAGTCTGAGGGTCTCGGAATACGGGCGGCCGACGGCGCGCCGACCGCCCGCTTCCCGTCTTACGCCGACCGGTCGAGGGCGCGCAGCGACCGGTCCGTGATGGAACGGGCACCGCGGCCGATCGCGATCGTGCCGGACTGGACGAGCTCCTTGATGCCGTACGGCTCCAGCATCTTGAGCATCGCGGAGAGCTTCTCGCCGGATCCGGTGGCCTCGATGGTGACGGCCTCCGGGGAGACGTCGACGGTCTTGGCGCGGAACAGCTGGACGATCTCGACGATCTGGGAGCGCGTCTCGTTGTCGGCGCGCACCTTCACCAGGACGAGTTCACGCTGGACGGCCTGGGACGGCTCCAGTTCGACGATCTTCAGCACGTTGACGAGCTTGTTGAGCTGCTTGGTGACCTGCTCCAGCGGCAGGTCCTCCACGCCGACGACGATGGTGATGCGGGAGATGTCGGGGTGCTCGGTGACACCGACGGCGAGCGAGTCGATGTTGAAGCCGCGGCGGGAGAACAGGGCGGCGATCCGGGCCAGGATGCCGGGGGTGTTCTCCACCAGGACGGAGAGCGTGTGCTTGGACATGGTCTGCTTCCTCTGCTTGAAAGTCCTGGACGGCTCTCAGTCGTCCTCGTTGTCGCCGAAGTCGGGGCGGACGTCCCGGGCGGCCATGATCTCGTCGTTGGAGGTGCCGGCGGCGACCATCGGCCAGACCATGGCGTCCTCGTGGACGATGAAGTCGACGACGACGGGGCGGTCGTTGATGGAGTTCGCCTCCTCGATGACCTTGTCGAGGTCGTCCGGGGACTCGCAGCGGATGGCGTGGCAGCCCATGGCCTCCGACAGCTTCACGAAGTCGGGGACGCGGGTGCCGCGGGCCTGCGGGTTGACGTCGTCCGGGCCGGAGTGCAGGACGGTGTTGGAGTACCGCTGGTTGTAGAAGAGGGTCTGCCACTGGCGGACCATCCCGAGGGCGCCGTTGTTGATGACGGCGACCTTGATCGGGATGTTGTTCAGGGCGCAGGTGGCCAGTTCCTGGTTGGTCATCTGGAAGCAGCCGTCGCCGTCGATGGCCCAGACGGCCCGGTCGGGGGCTCCGGCCTTGGCGCCCATGGCGGCCGGGACGGCGTAGCCCATCGTCCCGGCGCCGCCGGAGTTGAGCCAGGTGCCGGGCCTGTCGTACTCGATGAAGTGGGCGGCCCACATCTGGTGCTGGCCGACCCCCGCCGTGAAGATCGTGCCCTCGGGGGCGAGCTGCCCGATGCGTTCGATGACCTGCTGCGGGGAGAGCGAGCCGTCGTCGGGCTGGTCGTAGCCGAGCGGGTAGGTCTCGCGCCAGCGGTTCAGGTCGTTCCACCACATGGTGTAGTCGCCGCGGTGACCCTCGCTGTGCTCCTTCTGCACGGCCTGGATCAGGTCGGCGATGACCTCGCGGGCGTCGCCGACGATCGGCACGTCGGCGGCGCGGTTCTTGCCGATCTCGGCCGGGTCGATGTCCGCGTGGACGATCTTGGCGAACGGGGCGAAGCTGTCCAGCTTGCCGGTGACACGGTCGTCGAAGCGCGCGCCGAGGGCGACGATCAGGTCCGCCTTCTGCAGGCCGGTGACGGCGGCCACCGAGCCGTGCATGCCGGGCATGCCCAGGTGCTGCGGGTGGTTGTCCGGGAACGCGCCGAGCGCCATCAGGGTGGTGGTGACGGGCGCGCCGGTCAGCTCGGCGAGAACCTTCAGCTCGGCGGTGGCCTTGGCCTTCAGAACGCCGCCACCGACGTACAGCACGGGCCGGCGGGCCTGGGTGATCAGCTTGGCGGCCTCGCGGATCTGCTTGGCGTGCGGCTTGGTCACCGGGCGGTAGCCGGGCAGGTCCATGGCCGGCGGCCAGGAGAAGGTGGTCTTCGCCTGGAGGGCGTCCTTGGCGATGTCGACCAGGACCGGGCCGGGGCGTCCGGTGGAGGCGATGTGGAAGGCCTGGGCGATGACCCGCGGGATGTCCTCGGCCTTGGTGACGAGGAAGTTGTGCTTGGTGATCGGCATGGTGATGCCGACGATGTCCGCCTCCTGGAAGGCGTCCGTGCCGATCGCCTTGGACGCCACCTGGCCGGTGATCGCGACCATGGGCACCGAGTCCATGTGCGCGTCGGCGATCGGAGTGACCAGGTTGGTGGCGCCGGGGCCGGAGGTCGCCATGCAGACGCCGACCTTGCCGGTGGCCTGCGCGTAGCCCTCGGCCGCGTGGCCGGCGCCCTGCTCGTGCCGGACCAGGACGTGGCGCACCTTGGTGGAGTCCATCAGGGGGTCGTACGCGGGGAGGATGCAACCGCCGGGAATGCCGAATACCGTGTCGGCGCCGACCTCCTCGAGAGAGCGGATGAGGGACTGCGCGCCCGTCACCTGCTCGGGGGCGGAGTGTCCTCCGGATCGGGGCCGGGGCTGCGGGTGGTGGGCCCCGGTGGCCTGCTCGGTCATCGGCATTCTCTTCTCGGATACTGAGGGTTTTTTGCGAGGTTTCTGCGGTTTTCGGCTGCTGCACGGAAGGCCCCTGTGCAACAAAAAACCCCTCGTGCCATAAGGCAAGCGAGGGGAGCGCGCCGGGTGGGTCAGCTGAGCGGTCGAGGCTCAGCGTCAGCCGACGCGCTTTCCAAGTACGAGAATTCGGGTGCGCATGGCACAGACCCTCCCCCCGGCACGCACTCACTGTCAAGTGGGTGGGACGGGAGTCTCATTATGTGAACGGAGGGCCGTGCCGCCTCCGATGACGGCGGACACGTTCGTGCTGTACACCCGCCCGGCGCCGCCCGCGAGTGCCGGCTCGGCCGGTGCGTGCGGCAGCGGGTAGTGGCCGCCCGCGAGCGCCCGGCGCAACCGGTACTCGTCCAGCGGCCCGGAGAACGCCATGCCCTGCCCGTGGGTGCAGCCCATCGCGCGCAGGGCGACGACCTGCTCGGGCAGATCGACCCCCTCGGCCACGGACTGCAGCCCGAGGTCACCGGCGATGCGCAGCAGCCCGCTGGTGATCTTGTGCAGGCGGGCGGACTCGACGACGCCCTCGACCAGACCGCGGTCGAGCTTGAGGATGTCGACGGGCAGCCTCCTGAGGGCCGTGATCGCCGCACAGCCGCTGCCGAACCCGTCCAGCGCGATCCGAACGCCGACCCGCCGCAGGGCGCCCAGGCGCCGCTCCAGCTCGTCCAGCGGGACCCTCGGATCCGCGTCGGACAGCTCGATGACCAGCGAGCCGGACGGCAGGCCGTGCCGGGTGAGCAGCGCCTCGATCGTGCCGAGCGGCAGGGACTTGTCCAGCAGCCGGCGGGCGCTCATCCGGACGGCGACCGGCACGGACAGCCCGGTCGCGTGCCGCTCGGCGGCCTGCTCGACGGCCTCCTCGATCATCCAGCGGCCCAGCGCGGCGGTCTTGTCGCTGTCCTCGGCCACGCGCAGGAACTCCGCCGGGGTGAAGAGCACCCCCTGGGAGGAGCGCCAGCGCGCCTGCGCGGACACCGAGGTGATCCGGCCGTCCTCCAGGCACACCACCGGCTGGTGCAGCAGGGCGAACTCGCCGTCGTGCAGTGCGGCCCGCAGGCGGGTGGCCAGCTCCGCCTTGCGGACGACGTCCTGCTGCATCTGCGGCTTGTACAGCTCGACGCGGCCCTTGCCGCCGGCCTTGGCCCGGTACATCGCGAGGTCCGCGTTGCGCAGCAGCTCGCCCGCGCCGAGGCCGGCTTCCGCGAAGGCCACGCCGATGGAGGCGTTGACGCGGACATCGTTGCCGTCGATGAGGTAGGGCTGGGACAGCGTGGTCCTGAGGCGGTCGGCGAGCTCCAGGATGTGCCGCTCCCGGGCCTGGCGGTCGCGGGTGTTGTCCCCGACGATCAGGGCCGCGAACTCGTCCCCGCCGAGCCGGGCGGCGGTGTCGCCCTGGCGGACCGAGTCCTGCAGCCTGCGGGCGGCCTGGACGAGCAGTTCGTCCCCGGCTTGGTGCCCGATGGTGTCGTTGACGGCCTTGAAGCCGTCGAGGTCGATGAAGAGCACCGCCGTGTTCCGCAGGGCCAGGCCCCGGTCGGAGGCCCGGCGGCCCGACAGCGCGTGCTGGACCCGCTTGGTGAACAGGGCGCGGTTGGGCAGGTCCGTGAGCGGGTCGTGCTCGGCGTTGTGCTGCAACTGGGCCTGCAGTCGCACCCGTTCGGTCACGTCCCTGCTGTTGAAGATGAGGCCGCCGTGATGGCGGTTGACGGTCGACTCGACGTTCAGCCAGCCTCCGTCACCCGACCGGAAGCGGCACTCGATGCGCGTGGTGGGCTCCTCGACCGGGCTGGCGGCGAGGAACCTGCGTACCTCGTGCACGACGCAGCCGAGGTCTTCCGGGTGGATGAGATGGGCCAGTTCCGTGCCCACCAGCTCCTCCGCCGGGCGGCCGTAGACACCGGCGGCGGCCGGGGAGACGTACCTGAGGACACCGCTGGGGGCGGCGATCATGATGACGTCGCTGGAGCCCTGGACCAGGGAGCGGAAGTGGTTCTCCTTCTGCGCCAGTTCCTGGGTGAGGGTGATGTTGTCGAGCAGCATGATGCCCTGGCGCACGACCAGCGCGAGCACGACCGTGCCCCCGGTCAGCAGGACCACGCGGTCGACGCTGCGGCCGTTGAGGACGTTGTAGAGGATCCCCAGGGTGCACACGGCGGCCGCGAGATACGGCGTGAGCGCGGCGAGGGAGCCGGCGATGGGCCGGGCGGCCGGACAGCGGCCGAGCTCCCCGCCGGGCAGGGCCTGGGGGTGGTGCGGCCCGCTGCGCTGTCCGGGCACGTGCTCGTGCACCACGCGGGTGTGCCCCGCGCCGCCGTGCCGGTCCGGGCCGTGCCGGTCGCCCTCCGCTGCGCGCGGCGCGGCCCACGGGGCGTACGCCAGGAGCAGCGAGCCCGCGAACCAGCCCGCGTCGAGCAACTGGCCGGAGCGGTAGTCGTGGTGCATCAGCGGCGAGGTGAACAGGGCGTCGCACATGACGGTCAGGGCGAGTGCGCCGATGGCGGTGTTGACCGCCGAGCGGTTCACCGCGGACCGCCGGAAGTGCAGCGCGAGCACCATGCTGACCAGCGCGATGTCCAGCAGCGGGTACGCCAGCGACAGCGCGGTGTGCGCCACGCCGGGCCCTTCGGTTTTCGCGGCCTGGGCGAGGGCGAGGCTCCAGGCCAGGGTCAGCAACGAGCCGCCGATGAGCCAGGCGTCGAGCCCCAGGCAGACCCAGCCGGCCTTGGTCACCGGCCGTTTGGCGAGGACCAGCAGCCCGACGATCGCGGGCGGCGCGAAGCACAGGAAGAACAGGTCGGCGTAGCTGGGGCTGGGCACGGGCAGGCCCAGGACCACCTCGTACCACCCCCAGACCAGGTTGCCCAGGGACGCCATGGCCGAGGAGAGGCCGAACAGCAGCCAGGCCGACCGGAAGCGGGTGCAGCGGCCGCGGGCGTAGAGGAGGCACGACACGCAGGCGGTGGCCGCCGCGGCGCTCAGCCCGAAGTCGCCCATGATCAGGGCCATCTCGCGCGAGCCCCAGCCGAACGCGGCACCGACGGCGTATCCCGCGCAGCTCAGGGCGAGGACGAGTTGGAGGGCCAGGCCCGGCCGGTGGCCGGGGGCCGGCGTGCGGGGCAGCAGCGCGCTCGGGGCCGGAGGCTGTGCCCGCAGCGCTCCGTCCAGCGTGGTGCTCGGGGGCGCACTCACCGGACGCTCCCGGTCCGCGTCGCTCCCGGGTCCCGCGGGCGCCGGTGGACCGGCTGGACCTGCCTCCTGCGGCTGCCGGGCCTGCGGCGGTGATGGCTGTGATCGGTGTGGTGGTCGCCGTGATCGGCGTGCCGGCCGCGTCTGCCCGCGGCCGTCCGCCAGGGTCGCCGCCGGCAGCCCCGCCCCGTCGGATCGCTCGTCCATAGACCGTGCATCGCCTGTCGCCCCCCTCACAGTCCTGCAGTGTCCGTCCCCGGCGCCGAACGGTCCCCGGCGCAGCCCCTGTCGGGACGATACACCAGTCTCGTCACTCAGGGACATAGGTTCTCTACTCTCCGTGACGATCAACAGATATATGAGTACCCACCGCGCCCGGAGGATTGCGGACGGTACTCGAAGGTCGTTTCAGCGGGTGGATGCACCCGTCGTAAGGATCACGTTGCGCAGCGGCTCCCGGTTCACATAACGGTTCAACTGGTCCACCAGGAGCCGCTTGGCGCGCGGCAGGAACGCGGAGGTGGGCCCGCCGACATGAGGGCTGATCAGTACCCCCGGCGCACGCCACAGGGGGTGTTCGCGCGGCAGGGGCTCGGGGTCGGTGACGTCCAGGGCGGCGGTGAGGCGGCCGCTCTCCAGTTCGGCGAGCAGGGCCTTGGTGTCGACGACCGGGCCGCGGGCGACGTTGACCAGCAGCGCACCGTCCTTCATCCGGGACAGGAAGTCGGCTCCGGCCAGGCCGCGGGTGCTTTCCGTGAGCGGGGTGGACAGGATCACGACGTCCGCCTCGGGGAGCAGCGCGGGGAGTTCGGTGAGCGGATGCACTGGCCCGCGCGCCGTGGTGCGCTCGGAGCGCGCGACGCGCGCCACCCGCGCGGGCTCGAACGGAACGAGCCGGTCCTCGATGGCGGAACCGATCGATCCGTATCCGACGACGAGCACGTTCCTGTCGGCGAGCGCGGGCCGGAAGCCGCCGAGCCACTCCCCCCGCTCCTGGGCGCGCACGAAGTCGGGGATGCCGCGCAGCGACGCCAGGATCAGCGCGAGGGTGAGCTCGGCGGTGCTGGTCTCGTGGACCCCGCGCGCGTTGCACAGCCGCACCCCCGGGCGCAGCCGCCCCAGGCCCGGCTCGACGTGGTCGATCCCGGCGGAGAGGGTCTGTACGACCTCCACCTGACTCATCCGCGCCAGGGGACGTACGCACAGCGGGCTGGGCTTCATGTAGGGGACGACGTAGAAGGCGCAGTCGGCCGGGTCGGCGGGGTAGTCCTCCGCGCCGTTCCAGAAGCGGTAGTCCGGCCCCTTCGGGAGCCCCTCGATCTCGTCCGGCGGGATGGGCAGCCACACGTCAGCAGTCATGCTCCGAAAGGCTATGTCAGGAGCGCGCCACGGCAGAGGTTAGGTTGGGGTGGCCGGAACAGGGAGGGTCACGACCAGGTGGAGCGCAGGACGATCGGCGCGGGCGCACTCGCGGTGGGGGCCGTCGGACTCGGGTGCATGCCGATGAGCTGGGCCTACAGCACCTCGCGGCAGCGCGGCGAGGAGTCGCTGAGGGCGGTGCACCGGGCGCTGGACCTCGGTGCGTCCCTGCTGGACACGGCCGACATGTACGGCCCCTTCACCAACGAGCTGCTGGTGGGGCGGGCGTTGAAGGAGCGGCGGTCGGACGCGTTCGTGTCGACGAAGGTCGGGCTGCTCGTGGGCGACCAGCACATCGTCGCCAACGGCCGTCCCGGGTACGTGAAGCGGGCCTGCGACGCCTCGCTGCGGCGGCTGCAGACGGACGTCATCGATCTCTACCAGCTGCACCGGGCCGACCCCGAGGTGCCCGTCGAGGAGACCTGGGGCGCGATGGCGGATCTCGTCCAGGCCGGGAAGGTGCGGGCGCTGGGGCTGTGCGCGGTGGGTGCCCGGTCCTCGCGCCGGGGCGGGGCCCGGCTGCACGACGCGACGATCCGGCAACTGGAGCGGGTGCAGCAGGTGTTCCCGGTGACCGCGGTGGAGGCGGAGCTGTCGGTGTGGTCGCCGGAGGCACTGGAGGCCCTGCTGCCCTGGTGCGAGACCCGGGGCGTGGGCTTCCTCGCCGCGATGCCGCTGGGCAACGGCTTCCTGACCGGCCGGCTGCGGCCCGGGGCGGGCTTCGAGGCGGACGACCCGCGCGCCCGGCACCCGCGCTTCACGGCCGAGATGATGGCCGCGAACCAGCCGATCGTCGCGGGCCTGCGCCGCGTGGCCCGCCGGCACGGCGATGGCGTGACACCCGGCCAGGTCGCCCTGGCGTGGGTGCTCGCCCAGGGCCGGCACGTGGTCCCGGTCCCGGGGACGAAGCAGGAGCGGTGGGTCACGGAGAACGCGGCCGCCGCGGCCCTGCGGCTGGGCCCCGAGGACCTCAGGGAGATCGCGGAGCTGCCCCCGGCCCAGGGGTCGTGGGACTGAGCGGACCGGACCCCGGCCGCAAGGGGCAGACCCCTTGTTCACGGTTCGACGTTCCGTGATCGGGAACCTGGGAGGCGCGGGCGGTGTATGACAGGGAGAACCCCGCCGCGTCGAAGGGACCCATGATCGTGCAACGTCGAGCCGTCCCGGCCGTGCTGGCCGCCGCAGCGCTCCTGCTGACCGCCGGCTGCTCCTCCGACGACGGGGGAACGTCCGGCGCCGACGGGAGCGCCTCCCCGAGCCGCACGGCACCGGGCTCGTCCGCACCGCCGCGCCAGGCCGCCGGAAAGACACCCCCCGCCCGGGGCTCGGTCACCGTGGTCCGCACCGTCGCCGAGGGCCTTGAATCCCCCTGGGGCCTCGCCCCGCTGCCGGGCGGTGGCCTGCTCGTCTCCTCCCGCGACGAGGGGACGATCGTCCGGGTCGACGAGAAGACCGGCAAGAAGACCGAGCTGGGCGAGGTGCCCGGGGTCTCGGCGGCCGGCGAGGGCGGCCTGCTCGGCATCGCCCTCTCCCCCGACTTCGCCTCGGACCGCATGGTCTACGCCTACTTCACCTCGGCCGGCGACAACCGTGTCGTCCGCATGCTCTACGACGACGGCAAGCCCGCCGGCCGGCAGCTCGGCGCGCCCGACACGGTCTTCCGGGGCATCCCCAAGGGCTTCATCCACAACGGCGGCCGGATCGCCTTCGGCCCCGACAAGATGCTGTACGTCGGCACGGGCGAGAGCGGCGACACCGGTCTGTCCCAGGACCGGGACTCCACGGGCGGCAAGATCCTGCGGCTGACCCCGGAGGGCGAGCCGGCCCCCGGCAACCCGTTCTCCGGCTCGCCGGTCTACTCGTACGGCCACCGCAACGTGCAGGGCCTGGCCTGGGACGCCAGGCAGCGGCTGTTCGCCTCGGAGTTCGGGCAGGACACCTGGGACGAGCTCAACGCGATCAAGCCGGGCGGCAACTACGGCTGGCCCGAGGCGGAGGGGAAGTCCGACGACTCGGGGTTCCAGAACCCCGTCGACCAGTGGAGCACGGCCGAGGCCTCCCCCAGCGGCATCGCCTACGCCGAGGGCTCGGTCTGGATGGCGGGCCTGCGCGGCAAGCGGCTGTGGCGCATCCCGCTGAACGGCACGGCGGCCTCGGCCGAGCCGCAGGCGTTCCTGGAGGGCGAGTACGGCCGGCTGCGCACGGTCGTCCCGGCGGGCGGCGACCGGCTGTGGCTGGTGACCAGCAACACGGACGGCCGGGGCGCCCCGAAGGGCGGTGACGACCGGATCCTGGAGGTGCGCGTGAAGTGACGGCCGGGCCCCTGCGCTGTGGGGATCTGCGCGGTCCCTGCGCTGTGGGGGCCTAGGCCTCCCCGTCGTTCTCGGCCTCCGTCGGCGGGCGTACCACGACCTTCCCGGACGCCAGGTCTATCGGACCGCGTCCGGGGTCGGCGTCGCCGACGTCCTCACGGGTCAGCTCCAGGCGCTTCTGCTCGTCGCGGGTGTGCTTGCGGCCGGGCGAGAACAGTTCCTCGAACATGTTGAACAACGGAGCCTCCCTGGGCCGCGACGCTCGCGACGTCCCGTCCAGCGTATGCCTCAGCCGGCCGGCCGGGACGTGAGGGATTCCGCCGGGAACAGTCCCAGCCGGTGCGCGACCGCGGCCGCCTCGCCCCGGCCTGAGACGCCGAGCTTGGCGAGAATGTTGGAGACGTGGACGCTCGCGGTCTTCGGCGAGATGAACAGCTCCTGGGCGATGCGGCGGTTGGTGTGGCCGACGGCGACCAGGCGCAGCACGTCCCGTTCCCGGCTGGTCAGGCCGAGGGTCTCGGCCGGGTCGGTGGCGGCCCGGGCCGGTCCGACCGCGGGGGTCAGGGCGAGGCGGGCGCGCCGGGCGAGCGCGCCGGCGGCGTCGGCGAGGGGCCGGGCGTCCAGGTGGCGGGCGACGGTGTGGGCGAGGCGGAGCAGTTCCGTGGCCCGGTCGCGCTCGTCCTCGCCGCCGCCCGTGAGCAGGGACTCGGCCAGGCGGAGGCGGACGCGGGCGAGGTCGTAGGGGCGTCCCAGGGGTTCGAAGGCGGTGACCACGTCCGACCAGACGTCCGGGGTGCAGCGGCCGGCGGCGCGCTGCAGTTCGGCGCGGACCCACCGCTCGTGGGCCAGCCAGACGGGGGCGTTCGTGGTGAGGCGCCTGGCCGTGTCGAAGAGTCGGTCCAGGACCTCCTGGCGGCCCTCGCGTGCGGCGGGCAGCCCGCGGGTGTCGGCCTCGGCCGTGGCCGCCTGGAGCAGCAGCGGCCAGGCGTAGCGCTGGGTGCCGGGCGGGAAGCCGGACCGAAGGGTGCGGGCCAGTTCGGCGCGGGCGTCGGGCAGGCGGCCCTCGGCAGCGGCGACCCCGATGGTCAGGCAGGAGATCGGCAGGTCGTGCTGCGGCATGGGATCGTGAGGGCCGTACGAGGCGCGGCCCTCGGCGAGGTGCCGGGCCGCCTCGGGCACCCGGCCGCGGGCGAGCGCGAGGAACGCCAGGATGTTGGCACCGGCCCCGTGCGGCCCGGCGGTCCGCCCGCGCCGCTGGGCGTTGACGGCGGCCTCTGCGGCCTCGTCCCAGCGGCCCAGCGAGACGAGCGACTCGGCTAGGTTGCCCCAGACCCAGCCCTCCGGGTCCCGCAGGCCCAGCTCCGCGGTGAGCCGCAGGCCCTCGCGCAGGATGGCGACGGCCTCCTCGGACCGGCCGACGCCTTCGAGGGCGGAGGGCAGGTTCACATGGCTGCGGCCCACGATCGGCGCCAGATTGCGGGCGGCCACCTCGTCCTTCACCTCGTACATGTGCGCCAGCCCGGCCTCGATCTGACCGGCGTCCACCATGAGCCCGCCGAGGGTGAGCCGGGCGTTGGACTCGATGGCGTCGGCGCCCACCATGCGCGCGTACTCCACGGCCCGCTCGGCGGCCGTCAGGGCGTCGGGGCCGGGTTCGTGCAGCATCGACCAGTGGGCCGCGGTGGCGAGCACCTCGGCGTGCACCTCGGACGGCGGCAGCCCGCGGACCAGGTCCTGTGCCGTGGCGATCTCCTTCCAGCCGTCGCCGCGGGCGAGCCCCTGCACCAGCCGGGAGCGCTGGATCCAGAACCATGCGGCGCGCTGGGGGTCACCGGCGTCGTCGAGGAGACGCAGCGCCCGCTTGGTGATCTTCAGGGCGCGTTCCCGCTCCCCGCCGAGCCGTCCGGCCACGGCCGCCTCCGCCAGCAGGTCCAGGTGGCTCAGCGGGGTGGTGCCCGGGTCGCGTCCGCTGGGTGGATACGCCTCCGTGTAGTCGACCGGGCGCAGGGTCGCGCGTACGACGTCGGGGGCGGAGTCCCACAGCTCCATCGCGCGTTCCAGCAGCCGCAGTTGCTCGGAGTAGGCGTGGCGGCGCCGGGCCTCGACGGCGGCGTCCAGGACGGCGGGCAGGGCCTTGGCCGCGTCGTGGGCGTGGTACCAGTAGCTGGCCAGGCGGGTGGCCCGCTGGTCGGCCGGGACCAGGGTCGGATCGGTCTCCAGGGCTTCGGCGTAGCGGCGGTTGAGCCGGGAGCGTTCGCCGGGGAGCAGGTCGTCGCTGACGGCCTCGCGGACCAGGGAGTGGCGGAAGCGGTAGCCGTCGCCGCCGGGCGCGGGGGTGAGGATGCCGGCGTTCACGGCGGCCCGCAGCGCCTCGATCAGCTCGTCCTCGGCGAGCCGGGCGACGGCGGCGAGCAGCCGGTACTCGACGGTGGAGCCGCCCTCGGCGACGATCCGGGCGACCTGCTGGGCCGGCTCGGGCAGTCCCTCCACGCGGACGAGCAGCAGATCGCGCAGGGAGTCCGTCAGGCCCGTGCGGCAGCCCTCGTGGGCGGCGACGGCGAGCTCCTCCACGAAGAAGGCGTTGCCGTCGGAGCGGGCGAAGATCGCGTCGACCTGGTCCGGGTCGGGTTCGTGGGCGAGGATGCCGGCGACCTGGAGGCACACCTCGTCGCGGGTGAAGCGGGCGAGTTCGAGGCGGCGGACGGTGCGGAGCCGGTCGAGTTCGGCGAGCAGGGGGCGGAGCGGGTGGCGGCGGTGGATGTCGTCGGAGCGGTAGGTGGCCAGGACGACGAGGCGGCCGGTGCGCAGGGTGCGGAAGAGGTAGGAGAGCAGGTGCCGGGTGGAGGCGTCCGACCAGTGGAGGTCCTCCAGGGCGAGGACGACGGTGTGCTCGGCGGAGACGCGCTCCAGCAGGCGTGCGGTGAGCTCGAAGAGGCGGGCCAGGCCGTCCTCGTCGTGCCGGCCGGGGCCGGACTCGCCCAGTTCGGGCAGGAGCCGGGCCAGTTCCTCCTCCTGGCCGGCGGCCGCGGCGGCCAGTTCGCCGGGCAGGGCGCGGCGCAGGGCGCGCAGGGCGGTGGAGAAGGGGGCGAAGGGCAGTCCGTCGGCGCCGATCTCGACGCAGCCGCCGAGCGCGACCACCGCGCCGCGGCGGCGGGCGGCGCCGGTGAACTCCTCGACCAGCCGGGTCTTGCCGACGCCGGCCTCCCCGCCGATGAGCAGGGCCTGCGGTTCTCCCTCGCGGCAGCGGACGAGTGCGTCGTGCAGCGCGCCCAACTCCTCGGCGCGGCCGACGAACACGGGGCTGACGGACCTGGTCTCCACGGCCCCGAGCATCGCACGCGGGTGCGACGACACGGCACCGGTTTTCGCCGCTCCGACCGGGACACGGCCGGTACCCGGCCCGACCGCGGCCACCGGACCACGGTCGAGAATCCCGTCCCCACCCCCCGAACCGACCGAACCAAAACCGGTCACGGCCCCCGCAACGACGCCCGCGGCACCGGGCACGGGGGCCGGAACCGCAACGGGCGCGGGCGCCCCACCGGCTGTGGGGGCCGTAGCGGACGCGGGTGCCGCAGCGGGTGCAGGCGCTCCACCGGCAGCGGGGGCCGTAGCGGACGCGGGGGTCGCAGCCGGTGCGGGCGACTCATCGGCAACGGGCGCAGGCCCCGCTGCGGACGCACGCGGCGTAGCCGGCACACACACCCCACCGGCCGCCGCAGCTCCCGTAGCGGGCGCAGGCCCCGCAACGGGCTCGGGCGCCGCACCCGGCGCGGGCACCCCACCGGCAGCGGCTCCCGTAGCGGGCACGGCTGCCGCAGCGGGCGCAGGTGCCGTACCCGGCGCGGGCCCCACGCCGGGCGCAGACGCCTCACCGGCCACAGTCCCCATAGCGGGCGCAGGCCCCGCAACGGGCTCGGGCGCCGCACCCGGCACAGGCAGCCCACCGGCAGCGGCTCCCGTAGCGGGCACGGCTGCCGCAGCGGGCGCAGGTGCCGTACCCGGCGCGGGCCCCGCGCCGGGCGCAGGCGTCCCGCCGGACGTGGGCATCGCACCGGTCGCAGGCGCCGTACTCGGCACAGGCCCTGCCGGGCCGGGCGCAGGCGCCGTACCCGGCGCGGGGCTCGCGCCTGGCGCGAGCCCCGTAGCGACGGTGGCCGCGGGGGCTCTGGCGGCCACCGTCGGCCTGTCGGCCGTTGCCGGCTTCCCGTTCACGCGATGCGGGTCGAGCGGAGCCGCCGGAAGCGGCGGGTATGGCTTTCGTGCTCGGCGGAGGCGTGGCGGGCTGCGCGACGGGCGCGGTCGGCCTCGCGGACGCGGCGCTCGTGGTCGGCCCGGCGGATGAGGTCGGCGGTGCGCATCTGCTGCAGTTCGTACTCGTACATGACGTGTCCTCGGTGAGAGACCGGTCCCGGAGGGGTTCCTCCGCGATGTCTCCACCTTCGTCTCCCAGGCGGGGCGGCCACATCGGGAGAGTTCCGCATCTTGGGAGGCCGGCGGGGCCTTAGACACGCGTGAGGGGTCTTAGGCCCTCCGTAAGACGCTCACGGAGGGCCTAAGACCCCTCAGGACCCGTGGCGGGTCAGCTCGCGGACGGCAGCCCGAGCAGCACGTCGGTGTACTTGAGGACGGCCAGGAGCAGCCCGATGACGCCGAGGGCGACACCCGCCCAGGCGACCGACTTGATCCAGGGGGCCTGGACCCGGCCGGGCGTGCCGAACGCGGGCCGGGCGAGCACCACGACGCCGACGACCAGCGCGGTCAGCGCGAACAGGCCTCCCCACAGGGCGGTGGTCTGCCAGGCGTCGCCGTAGACGGCCTGGATCTGCTTGGCCACGCTCGCGTTCTGCGCGGTCTCCAGCTGGCCGATCAGATTGCGGCGGGCGGAGGCCACCGTGCCGACCCAGCTGCCGGTGAGCGAGACGACGCCGAGGGCTGCGGAGACCACGGCACCAGCGCCCTGGCCGACTCCCTGGGAGCCGTCCTCCTTGGTCACGGGGGCCGGGACCTCGGACCCGATCACCTCGTCGGACTCGGTGATGTCCACCGCCTTGTCGTCGGTCGTGGCCTCGGTGGCCTCGGTCTCGTCCACTGCGTTCGTTGCCATGCCTCGCACCGTAGGGTCGCTGTCTGAGAAGTCTCTTAATGATCGCTGTGACCGGCACGCGCGCGTGCCTCGCGCCACTCGGGCGCCAGCACGGACCAGACTTCGAGATCGTGCCGTAGGCCACCGTAGTGGTGAGCCGCGCGGCGCACGCCGTCGCGGGTCATGCCGAGTCGCCGCGCCACGTTCAGACTCGGCTGGTTGCCCGAGGCGGCGACCCATTCGACGCGGTGGATGCCGCGCTGCTCGACGGCCCAGTCGATCAGCACCCGCATCGCGCGCGTGACCAGGCCCCGGCCGGTCCCGGCGGGCTCCAGCCAGCAGCCGACCTCGCAGGTGCCGTTCGCCGCGTCGAAGTTGAGGAACAGCACACCGCCGACGAGCGTCCCGTCCAGCCACAGTCCGTGCAGGGAGCCGGTGTCGGCGGCCCGCATGTCGGCGTAGACCTGGAGCTTCGCGCGGGCGGAGAGCAGGTCCGTCTCGGTCGTGCCGAACGGGATGTACCGGCCGATGAACTCCCGCCCCCGCTCCAGGTGCGCCAGGAACTCCCCGGCGTGCCAGGGCTCCAGGGGGCGCAGTTCGGCGCCGTCACCCAGGGATATCGCGTACATCCCGCTGCCGCTCCTCCTCCGCCAGGACGTCCGCCGCCTCGGCGTCCGTCGCGGCGGCCAGCCTCTCATGGGTGGCCCGCGTCTCGGGCGGTTCGATGCTGATGCGTGGCATGCGCCGGTCGAGCCAGCGGGGCAGCCACCAGTTGGCGCCGCCGAGCAGGTGCATCAGGGCGGGCACGAGCAGCGTGCGCAGGACGAAGGCGTCCAGGGCGACGGCGGCGGCGAGGGCGATGCCGAACATGGCGATCACGCGGTCGCCGCTGAGCACGAAGGCCAGGAAGACCGAGATCATGATGACCGCCGCCGAGTTGATCACCCGGCTGGTCTCGGCGAGGCCGACGCGGACGGCCCGCCGGTTGTCGCCGGTCTCCAGCCACTCCTCGTACATCCGGCTCACCAGGAAGACCTGGTAGTCCATGGACAGACCGAAGAGCACCGACACCATGATCACCGGCAGGAAGGGCTCGATGGGTCCCGCGCTGCCGAGGCCGAGCAGTTCGCTGCCCCAGCCCCACTGGAAGATCGCGACGACCACGCCGAAGGCGGAGGCCACGGCGGCGACGTTCATCGCGGCGGCCTTCAGCGGGATGCCGATCGACCGGAAGGCCAGCAACAGCAGCAGGCAGCCCAGGCCGATCACGACCCCGACGAAGACGGGCAGCTTGGCGACGATGACGTCGGCGAAGTCGTCGTAGCCGGCCGTCATGCCGCCCACCTGGACGTCGAGCGAGGTGCCCGACTCGGCGCGGGGCAGCACCTCGTCGCGCAGCCGGTCCACGAGGTCGCTGGTCCGCTGCGACTGCGGGGAGGAGTCGGGTACGACGGTGAGGTAGGCGGTGTGGCCGCCGGAGCCGAAGGTCACCGGGGTGACCGAGGCGACGCCGTCGGTGGCGCGCAGCGTGGCGTCGAGATTGTCCAGGGCGAGCTTGTCGCCGGCTCCGTCGACCTCGGTGACGAGGGTGAGCGGGCCGTTGACGCCGGGGCCGAAGCCGTCGGCGAGCAGGTCGTAGGCCTGCCGGGTGGTGGCGGTCTTCGGGTCGTTGCCCTGGTCGGAGGTGCCCAGGTGGAGGGAGAGCGTGGGCAGCGCGAGGACGGCCATGACGACCAGTGCGACCGCCCCGAGCAGCTTGGGGTGGCGCTCCACGAACGCCGACCAGCGGGCGGCGAACCCGGTGGGCAGCTCGGGCTGGGGCCCGTGCTCCGCCAGGCGGCGGCGTTCACGGCGGCTGAGCGCGCGCATGCCGATGAGGGACAGCAGGGCGGGCAGCAGGGTCACGGAGGCCGCGACGGTGAGGACCACGGTCAGACCGGCCGCTATCGCCACGCCGTTGAGGAAGCTCAGGCGGAGGATGAGCATGCCCAGCAGGGCGATGCAAACGGTGGCACCCGCGAAGACGACGGCCCGTCCCGTGGTCTGCACGGCGTTCGTGGCGGCCTCGGTGACGGACAGGCCGCGCTTCAGCCCGCGCCGGTGCCGGGTGACGATGAACAGCGCGTAGTCGATGCCGACGCCGAGCCCGATCAGCATGCCGAGCATGGGGGCGAAGTCGGCGACGGTCATGGCGTGCCCGAGCAGCACGATCCCGGCGTAGGCGGTGCCGACGCCGACCAGGGCCGTGGCGATGGGCAGCAGCGAGGCGGCGAGCGAACCGAAGGCCAAAAACAGCACGACGGCGGCCACGAGCACGCCGACGACCTCCGCGACGTGCCCGCCGGAGGACTGGGTGAGCGCGACGGCGCTGCCGCCCAGCTCCACCTGGAGCCCGTCGGCCCGGGCGCTCTCGGCGGTGGCGACGACGGCCCGCGCCTCGCCGTCGTCGATGTCCTGGGCCTGCTCGTCGAAGGTGACCGTGGCGTACGCGGTGCGGCCGTCCGCGCTGATCCGGCCCGTGCCCGGGCCGTCGTAGGGGCTGGTGACCGAGGCCACGCCGGGGAGGTTCTCGATGCGGTCCAGGGTCCGGGCCATCGTCTGCTCGACGTCGGCGGCGCGGACGCTGCCGGACTCGGTGTGCCAGACGACGGTGTCACTGTCGCCGCCGAGCTGCGGGAAGCCCTCGTGCAGCAGTTCGGTGGCGCGGCCGGACTCGGTGCCGGGGACCTGGTAGTCGTTCGAGTACGTGGTGCCGGCGACGGCGGCGCCCGCGGCGACCCCCGCGAAGGCGAGGAGCCACAGCAGAACGGTGGCCAGGCGGCGTCGGACACACCAGCGTGCGAGGGCTGCCACGAAACGTGCTCCCAGAGTTACTTTTTGTGGATCTTTGACCGGGAACAGTCGTCCCTGAACTGAACGGCCCGCAAAGAACGCATGAGCAATGCATGGCCACTCTTACAGGCGAACGAGATCGTTTGTCGGTTTGTGGGGTTGTTCACAGCGGTCGCGGTCCGTCGCGATCAGTCGAACTGGTCCCCCACCGCCATGACCATGGCGCCCCCGATCAGCAGCCACAGCGCGCGCCGGGTGCGGCCCCGGGAGCCCAGGACGGCGGCGGCCGCGCACACGGCGGCCCCGGCGGCGTACGCGGCCGGGGCGAGGGCCGGTGCGGAGCCGGTGAGGCGGAGCAGTGCGGCGGCCAGGCCCGCGAGGGTCAGGGCGGCTCCGGTGCCGACGGCGGTCCAGCGGGCCCGGCGGGCGCCCTCCGGACGGTCTTCGGCGTCGTCCTGTTCCGGCGGCTCTGCGGGGTCGTCCTGCTCGACGGCCGTCTCCGGGCCCGCTATCTCCGGGTCGGTGTCGGAATCAGCGCGTCCACTCATGGCCGAGACGGTAGCGCGTCGGCCGGAAAACCCAGGTGCGGGGCCTGTCGTGGGCCTGTTAGCGTCCGCGGGTCCGAGGAACGCCCGCGGCCTCCCGCCGCCCGGCCGAAGCAGGTGCATTGTTTGACGGTCCGACCGAGCTCCGACGCATCCCCCTTCTTCCTCAAGGACTCAAGGAGCCCGTTCACCGATGCCGGACATCACTTCCCGGACCTCGAACGACCCCCTCGCTGACCGTGTGAGCCACCCCGGCTACCCGCGCAGCAACGGCTACGACGCCCGCTGGACCGTCGACAACCAGATGGGCCCGCACGCGCTGTGGCTGCTGGAGTGGCTGGCCCCGGCCCTGGGGCTCGACACCCTGAGCCCCGGCTCGCACGTGCTCGACCTGGGCTGCGGACGCGCCATGACCTCGATCTTCCTGGCCAAGGAGTACGACGCCCGGGTCACCGCCGCCGACCTGTGGGTCAAGCCCAACGAGAACGCCGGGCGCGTCGCCGAGGCGGGCGTCGCCGACCGCGTCCTGCCCGTGCTCGCCGAGGCGCACGCCCTGCCGTTCGGCGCGCACAGCTTCGACGCGATCGTCTCCGTCGACGCCTACCAGTACTTCGGCACCGACGACCTGTACCTGCCCGAGCTGGCGCGGCTGCTGAGGCCCGGCGGGCGGATCGGCGTCGTCGTGCCGGCGCTGCGTGAGGAGATCGACGGCGTCGAGCCGCCGGAGCACCTCACGCCGTACTGGGAGCCCGCGTTCTGGTGCTTCCACACCGCCGCCTGGTGGCGCCGCCACTGGACCCGCAGCGGGGCCGTGGAGGTGGAGACCGCGGACTGGCTGGAGGACGGCTGGCACGACTGGCTGCGCTGGTGCGAGGTCGTCGCCGACGAGCACACGGACCCGTGGCACGTCGAGATGGCCGGCCGGTCGGCCGAGATGCTGCGCCTGGACCAGGGCCGCACGCTGGGCTTCGTCCGGATCGTGGGGCGCCGCCCGTAGGACGTGACAGGGGGGATGCGCCGGGTCCGGCGCATCCCCCCTGTGTCGCGTCCGCGTGGGCTCAGCCCTCGCTGACGCCCAGCTTCTCCAGGATCAGTTCCTTGACGCGCGCCGCGTCGGCCTGTCCCCGGGTCGCCTTCATGACCGCGCCGACCAGGGCGCCGGCCGCGGCCACCTTGCCGCCGCGGATCTTGTCCGCGATGGCCGGGTTCCCGGCGATGGCCTCCTCGACGGCGGCGGTGAGGGCGCCCTCGTCGGAGACCACCTTCAGACCGCGCTTGTCGACGACCTCGTCGGGGGTGCCCTCGCCCGCCAGGACGCCCTCGATGACCTGACGGGCCAGCTTGTCGTTCAGGTCGCCCTTCGCGACGAGCTCGGTGACCCGGGCCACCTGCGCCGGCGTGATCGCCAGCTCGTCGAGCGCCTTGCCCGACTCGTTGGCGCTGCGGGCCAGCTCACCCATCCACCACTTGCGGGCGGACGCCGCGTCGGCCCCGGCCTCGATGGTGGCGACGATCGGCTCCAGCGCACCGGCGTTGAGGATCGCCTGCATGTCGGTGCCGCTGATGCCCCACTCCTCGCGGAGCCGGTTGCGGCGGACCAGCGGCAGCTCGGGCAGGCCGGCGCGGATCTCCTCGACCCACTCGCGGGACGGGGCGACCGGCACCAGGTCGGGCTCCGGGAAGTACCGGTAGTCCTCGGCCTCCTCCTTCACGCGGCCCGAGGTCGTCGACCCCGTGTCCTCGTGGAAGTGCCGGGTCTCCTGCACGATCGTGCCGCCGGAGGAGAGCACGGCCGCGTGCCGCTGGATCTCGAAGCGGGCCGCGCGCTCCACGGACCGCAGCGAGTTGACGTTCTTCGTCTCCGAACGCGTGCCGAACTTCTCGGTGCCGTGCGGGCGCAGCGACAGGTTCACGTCGCAGCGCATCTGGCCCATCTCCATGCGGGCCTCGGAGACGCCGAGCGCCCGGATGACCTCGCGCAGTTCACGGACGTAGGCCCGCGCGACCTCGGGCGCCCGCTCGCCCGCGCCCTCGATCGGCTTGGTGACGATCTCGATGAGCGGGATGCCGGCGCGGTTGTAGTCCAGCAGGGAGTGGGACGCGCCGTGGATGCGGCCGGTGGCACCGCCGACGTGGGTCGACTTGCCGGTGTCCTCCTCCATGTGGGCGCGCTCGATCTCCACGCGGAAGGTCTCGCCGTCCTCCAGCTGCACGTCGAGGTAGCCGTTGAAGGCGATCGGCTCGTCGTACTGGGAGGTCTGGAAGTTCTTCGGCATGTCCGGATAGAAGTAGTTCTTCCGGGCGAAGCGGCACCACTCGGCGATCTCGCAGTTCAGCGCGAGGCCGATCTTGATGGCGGACTCGACGCCGGTCGCGTTGACGACCGGGAGCGCGCCGGGCAGGCCGAGGCAGACCGGGCAGGTCTGGGTGTTGGCGTCCTGGCCGAGGGCGGTCGAGCAGCCGCAGAACATCTTGGTCTTGGTGCCGAGTTCGACATGGACCTCGAGGCCCATGACGGGGTCGTACGACGCGAGTGCGTCCTCGTACGACACCAGGTCGGTCGTGGTGGTCACGGTGAAGGTTCCCTCTCAGCCCAGCAGAACGTCGTCGTCGCCCAGCTGCTTCAGCTCGCGGTAGAGAATGGCCAGGTTGGTGACGACGGCCGCGCCGGTGATGACGGCGTCGAGCAGCCGCAGCGTGTCGTTGTCTCCGCGGGCCTTCTTGATCTGCTTGTAGACCCCGACGGCGCCGAACGCCGACGTGGCCATCGAGATGTACAGACCGGACCTGGACTTTTTGAAGCCCTTGGCCTTGGACAGTGCGCTCACAGCGACGGAGCCTCCTCGATCAGCGGGTGGCCCCACTTTTCCACGAAGGCTGCCTCGACGGCGGCGCCCACCTTGTAGAGGCGGTCGTCCTTCATGACGGGGGCGATGATCTGCAGACCGACCGGGAGGTTGTCCTCCGGGGCGAGGCCGCACGGCAGCGACATGGCCGCGTTGCCCGCCAGGTTGGTCGGGATGGTGCACAGGTCGGCGAGGTACATCGCCATGGGGTCGTCGGCGCGCTCGCCGATGGCGAAGGCGGTGGTCGGGGTCGTCGGGGAGACGATCACGTCGACCTGCTCGAACGCCTTGTCGAAGTCCTGCTTGATGAGCGTGCGGACCTTCTGGGCGCTGCCGTAGTACGCGTCGTAGTAGCCGGAGCTGAGCGCGTACGTGCCGAGCATGACGCGGCGCTTGACCTCGGGGCCGAAACCGGCCTCGCGGGTCAGGGAGGTGACCTCCTCGGCCGAGTGCGTGCCGTCGTCGCCGGTCCGCAGGCCGTAGCGCAGGCCGTCGAAACGGGCGAGGTTGGAGGAGCACTCGGACGGCGCGATCAGGTAGTACGCCGACAGCGCCAGGTCGAAGGAGGGGCAGTCCAGCTCGACGATCTCGGCGCCCAGTTCCTTGAGCAGCTCGACGGACTCGTCGAAGCGCTGGATGACGCCGGCCTGGTAGCCCTCGCCGCGGAACTGCTTGACGACGCCGACGCGCATGCCCTGGACGCTGCCGTTGCGGGCGGCCTCGACGACCGGCGGGACCGGGGCGTCGATGGACGTCGAGTCGAGCGGGTCGTGTCCGGCGATGACCTCGTGCAGCAGGGCCGCGTCGAGGACCGTGCGGGCGCAGGGGCCGCCCTGGTCCAGGGAGGACGAGAAGGCGACCATGCCGTACCGGGACACCGCGCCGTAGGTCGGCTTCACGCCGACCGTGCCGGTGACCGCGGCGGGCTGGCGGATGGAGCCGCCGGTGTCCGTGCCGATGGCCAGGGGCGCCATGTGCGCGGCCAGCGCGGCGGAGGAGCCGCCGCCGGAGCCGCCGGGGATCTTCGTCAGGTCCCAGGGGTTGCCGGTCGGGCCGTAGGCGCTGTTCTCGGTGGAGGACCCCATGGCGAACTCGTCCATGTTGGTCTTGCCGAGGATGACCACGTCCGCGGCCTTCAGCCGCTTGGTGAGCGTCGCGTCGTACGGCGGGATCCAGCCTTCGAGGATCTTCGAGCCGACGGTCGTCGGGATGCCCTCGGTGGTGAAGATGTCCTTCAGCGCGAGGGGGACGCCGGCGAGCGGGCCGAGCTTCTCGCCGCGCTCCCGCTTCTCGTCGACGGCACGCGCCTGGGCGAGAGCGCCCTCGCGGTCGACGTGCAGGAAGGCGTGCACCTTCTCGTCGACGGCCTCGATGCGGGCGAGGTGGGCCTCGGTGACCTCGACGGCCGTGAGTTCGCCGGAGGCGATCTTCGCGGCGGTCTCGGCGGCGGTGAGCTTGATGATGTCCGTCACGGTCTTAGTCCTCCCCCAGGATCTGCGGCACCTTGAAACGCTGCTGCTCCTGGGCCGGGGCGCCGGAGAGCGCCTGCTCGGGGGTGAGCGAGGGACGGACCTCGTCCGGGCGCATGACGTTCGTCAGCGGGAGCGGGTGCGAGGTCGGCGGTACGTCTTGGTCGGCGACCTCGCTGACGCGGGCGACCGCGCCGATGATGTCGTCCAGCTGTCCCGCGAAGTGGTCGAGCTCTTCGGGCTTCAGCTCCAGACGCGCCAGCCGGGCGAGGTGGGCGACCTCCTCGCGCGTGATGCCAGGCATGCAGCGATCCTCTGGGGTGAGTGAATGTGGTGTGGCCCAATCCTATGGGGCGGGGGGCCGTGCCCGTGAAACGGTTTGCCGGGTTCGCGCGGGGCGGGCGGGGGACGGCGGCTCTCAGAGCGCGAAGAGCAGTCCCGCACCGATCAGGACGACGACCGCGGTGGCGAAATGGATCCCGAAGGCCACCGCTTTCGCGCCGCCGTGACGCAGCACGATCAGGGTGTCGCCGAGCGGCACGAGCGCGACGGCGAGCAGGAACCAGGCCTCGGCACGGGCTCCCACGAACACCAGCAGCGCCAGCCCGACCAGCCCGAGGGTGCCGTCCCGCAGGCCTTTGATCGCCAGGTAGGCGCCGGCGTCCCCGCCGGGCTCGGCCGGTACGCCGTAGCCGGCGGCGGCGGGGGCGGGGCGGAACAGGAACCGGTAGCCGAGGAACAGGCAGAACAGGTTGAGCCCGACGGCCAGCGTGTACGCGGTGACGGTCATGTCTCTCCTCGATGTGCGTATCTAGCACTGCTAGGAACGCGAGCGAAGCTATCAGAGCATCGGCAGCATTTCTAGCGGTGCTAGCATTCCGTCATGACGATCCAGACGCGCCGGGAGCGCGAACGAGCCGAACGCGAGCGGCTGATCGTGACGGCCGCACGGGAGCTGGCGGAGACGGAGGGCTGGGACGCGGTGACCACGCGCCGGCTCGCCGAGGAGATCGAGTACAGCCAGCCGGTCCTCTACAGCCATTTCAAGGGCAAGAGCGCCATCATGGCGGCCGTGGCCGTACAGGGCTGCGCGGATCTGGCCGACGAGCTCCGGGCGGCACGCACGGCGGCCGGAAGCGCCCGGGAGGCACTGGCGGCGGTCGGCGGGGCGTACACCGCCTTCGCCCGGCGGCGGCCCGCCCTCTACGACGTGATGTTCACGCTCGCCGTGGACCTGCCGTTCGCCACGCCCGAGGCGCCGGCGGCCCTCCAGGACGCGTTCAACGAACTACTGCTGGCGGTCCGGCCGATCGCCGCCGAGGGCGAGGACACGGCGCTGCTGACGGAGACGTACTGGGCCGGGCTGCACGGGCTGGTGACCCTGATGCGCAGCGGCCGGCTGCCCGAGGAGGCACACGAGCGACGGCTGGCACTGCTGATCGGCCACTTCGTGCCGCAGGGCACGGACTGAGCGCCCCGGCCGCGTCATCTGCCGCACGAGCCGCTCGGCCAAGCGGGCGGGCGGGACGGGCGGAGCGGCGGGCGGGAGGTCACTCGTCGGCCGTCGCCGCGGGCAGTGCGGCGCGCGGCCGCTGCCATCCCCGCGGTCCCCGGGCGCGGAGCCAGGCCGTGGTCTCCTCGGGCGGCATCGCGGCGGCGACCAGCCAGCCCTGCACGGCGTCGCAGCCGAGGTCGCGCAGACGCTCCCAGGTCTCGTCGTCCTCGACGCCCTCGGCGACGACGAGCAGCCCGAGGGAGTGCGCGAGGTCGACCGTGCAGCGCACGATCTCCGCGTCCTCGTGGTCGAGCACCAGCCGGGCCACGAAGGAGCGGTCGATCTTCAGCTCGCTGACGGGGAGCCGGCGCAGGTGCACCAGGGAGGAGTAGCCCGTGCCGAAGTCGTCCAGGGACATCTTCACGCCGTGCGCGGTCAGCCCGTTGAGCGTGTCGGCGGCGCGCTGCGGGTCCTCCAGCAGGACGTGTTCCGTTATCTCCAGTTGGAGCGCTCCCGCGGGCACGCCGTGCCGGGCCAGCCGGGCGGCGACCGAGCCGGCGAAGCCGGGCGTGTGCACGTCACGCGGGGAGACGTTCACCGCGACCGGCACGAACAGGCCCTGGGCGCGCCAGCGGGCGACCTGCCCGAGCGCGGTCTCCAAAACGTACTCGGTGAGGTGGGGCATCAGGCCCGAGGACTCGGCGATCGCTATGAACTCGTCCGGCGGCACCTTGCCCCGCTCCGGGTGCACCCAGCGGACCAGGGCCTCGAGGCCCGCGACCTGTCCGTCGAAGCGGACCTTGGGCTGGTAGTGCAGGTGCACCTCGTGCGCGTCGAGCGCCCGGCGCAGATCGCCCAGCAGACCGAGCCGGTCGGGGGTGTTGGAGTCGCGCTTGGACTCGTACACCTCGACGCCGGTGCGGTCCCGCTTGGCCTGGTACATCGCCACGTCCGCCCGGCGCAGGAGTCCTTCGGCGTCGAGTGCGTGGTCGGGGAAGACGGCGACTCCGGCACTGGCCTCCAGGACCAGCGTGAGGCCGTCGAGGTCGAGGGGGGAGCTGAGCGCGGTGACCAGCTGGCGTGCGATGCGGGTCGCGGACGTCGTGGAGTCGGCGACCGGCAATAAGACGGCGAACTCGTCCCCGCCGAGCCGCGCGGCCTCCGCCCCGCGCGGCAGCGCCACCCGCAGCCGGTCCGCGATCTGCAGCAGCAGCCGGTCACCGGCCAGATGACCGAGGGTGTCGTTGACCGACCGGAACCGGTCGAGGTCGATCAGCATCAGGGCGGCGCGGGCGTCGATCCGCTCGGCGTCGTCCAGCGCGGTCCAGATGCGCTCCAGCAGCCACTGACGGTTGGGCAGCCCGGTGAGCGGGTCGCGCAGCTGCTCCTCGGCCCGGGCCCGGGCTATCCACAGCGTGGAGTCCAGGGCGATGAGGGGGATGGAGAACAGCGGCAGCAGGATCGGCTTGGCCACGGCCACCACGCACACCAGCGGCGCGATGCCCAGCAGCGCGACCGCGACCAGGCCGTGTCTGACCAGGGCGGTGCGGGCGACGGTGGGCAAACCGGAGCGCGGGGCGTGCAGATACCAGAGCAGGACGCGGGTGACGGCGAGGTAGGCGACGGCGACCAGGGCCACCTCGGGCGCGGTGGCGAGCGTCCAGGCCCCGGGGTCCGTGGGGGACTCGACGGAGGGCACCGTGCCGAAGGCGGCCAGCACCAGGGCGCCGGCGCCGATCCCGAGGAGGTCGACCGCCCCGTGCAGCACACCCTGGCGCCAGCGGTTGCGGCGGGCTATGCCGACCAGCACGACGACCGTGAGGCTGACCATCCCGGCCGGCAGCCAGCCGTACAGCAGCAGCACGGCGAGGGTGAGGGCGGCGCCCGAGCCGGTGCCGCCCCACCAGCGGGAGCGGCCGAGCATGACGAGGTGGCCGACGATGACGCCGGTCAGCAGGGCCAGCGCCCAGCCGGTGGTGCCCGACGGGAAGAGGGCGTGCCCGTCGGTGAAGGCACGGTAGAAGCCGGCGCCCAGGACGAACCCGGCCGCCACGACGATCGCCGCGGGCAGCACGGGCCAGGACGGGTGCCGTTCGGTGTCCGCGTCCGGCCCGGCGCCGGTCGCTGCCGGGGGACGCTCGCCGGCCGGCTGTGCGGTGCGGCGGTCGTCCGCGGCGGCGCGCCCGGCGGCGGCGCGTCCGTCCGCGGTGTACTGTCCGACGGCGCGCGCCTGGTTGCCCGGATGCCCCGCCGGCCGCCCGGTCCCACGCACTGCGCGCCATGCGACCGCCACACGGCGCAGCCGTGAGCCCGGCTCGGCGCTCTCGGTCGGTTCCATTCCCGTCCCTCTCACAGCCGGCGGTGCCCACGCCCCGCGGCCCGGTGCCCGACAAACTCAACGCCCCGCGTCGGAAATCCCTTCCCCGTACTCCGCGCGAGCACGAAGATGCCCCGACCGCAGCCGGGCACGGCAGGCGCACATCTCAACAGTAGGCCGCGGAAGGCTTCCACGGGCGGCGGTCGCCGACGGTTGCCCGAATGCGCCCCGGCCACCCGTATGCATCTGGTATGCGCCGAACGGGTGGCCTTCAACCGCTACTCCTCGGACGAAAGGGCGACTTCGGCCGCCGCTTCGGGCCCCTGCTCCAGCAGGACCCCGAAACCGTCCTCGTTCAGAACCGGAACCTTCAGCTGCATCGCCTTGTCGTACTTCGATCCGGGGCTGTCCCCCACGACGACGAACGACGTCTTCTTCGAAACGGAACCGGTCACCTTCGCCCCGCGGCTCTGCAGGGCCTCCTTGGCGCCGTCCCGCGTGAAGTGTTCGAGGGTGCCCGTGACGACGACCGTGAGGCCTTCGAGCGGGCGCGGCCCCTCGTCCGCGCCGGTGCTCTCCGCCTCCATGCGGACGCCCGCGGCCTTCCACTTACGGATGATTTCGCGGTGCCAGTCCTCGGCGAACCACTGCTTGAGGGAGGCGGCGATGGTCGGCCCGACGCCCTCGGTGCCCGCCAGCTCCTCCTCCGTGGCCTGGTCGATGCGCTCGATCGAGCGGAACTCGCGGGCCAGGGCCTCGGCCGCGACCGGCCCGACGTGACGGATCGACAGGCTCGTGAGGATGCGGGCTAGGGGGCGCTCCTTGGCCGCGGCGATGTTCTCCAGCATGGCGAGCGCGTTCTTGCGGGGCTCGCCCTGCTGGTTGGCGAAGACCGTCGCGACCTTCTCCTCGCCGGTCTTCGGGTCGCGCTTGGGCAGGCCGCTGTCCTGGTCGAGGACGTACGCCTTGATGGGCAGCAGCTGTTCGACGGTGAGGTCGAACAGGTCGCCCTCGTCCGCCAGCGGCGGGGTCTTCGGCTCCAGCGGGGCCGTGAGGGCGGCCGCGGCGACGTAGCCGAAGTGCTCGATGTCCAGCGCCTTGCGGCCCGCGAGGTAGAACAGGCGCTCGCGCAACTGGGCCGGGCAGGTACGGGCGTTGGGGCAGCGCAGGTCGACGTCGCCCTCCTTCATCGGCCGCAGCGGGGTGCCGCACTCGGGGCACTCGCTCGGCATCACGAACTCGCGCTCGCTGCCGTCGCGCAGGTCGGCGACGGGGCCGAGGATCTCCGGGATGACGTCACCGGCCTTGCGCAGCACCACCGTGTCGCCGATGAGGACGCCCTTGGCCTTGACCACGTCCTGGTTGTGCAGCGTGGCGAACTCGACCTCGGAGCCGGCGACCGTGACCGGCTCGACCTGGGCGTACGGGGTGACCCGGCCCGTGCGGCCCACGCCCACGCGGATGTTGACCAGCTTGGTGTTGACCTCCTCCGGGGCGTACTTGTACGCGATCGCCCAGCGGGGGGCGCGCGAGGTGGAGCCGAGGCGGCCCTGGAGGGGGATCTCGTCGAGCTTGACGACCACGCCGTCGATCTCGTGCTCCACGGAGTGGCGGTTCTCGCCGAAGTGGGCGATGAACTCCCGTACGCCTTCCAGGCCGTCGACCACCTTGTTGTGCCGCGAGGTGGGCAGGCCCCAGGTCTTGAGCAGGTCGTAGGCCTGGGAGAGGCGGGTCAGGCCGGTGAAGCCCTCCAGGGCACCGATGCCGTGGACCACCATGTGCAGGGGGCGGGTGGCGGTGACGCGGGGGTCCTTCTGGCGCAGGGAACCGGCGGCCGCGTTGCGCGGGTTGGCGAAGGGCTTGTCGCCGGCCTCGACGAGGCGGGCGTTGAGCTCCTGGAACTTCTCCATCGGGAAGTAGACCTCGCCGCGGATCTCCACGAGGTCGGGGACGTCGTCGCCCTTGAGGCGGTCGGGGATCTCCGCGATCGTCCGCACGTTCGGCGTGATGTCCTCGCCGGTGCGGCCGTCGCCGCGGGTCGCCGCGCGGGTGAGGCGGCCGTGCTCGTAGGTGAGGTTCACGGCGAGGCCGTCGACCTTCAGCTCGCACAGGAAGTGGTAGTCCTGCTCGCCCAGTTCCCTGGCGATGCGCTCCGTCCAGGCGGCCATCTCGTCGTCGTTGAAGGTGTTGTCCAGCGAGAGCATGCGCTCGCGGTGGGCGACCGCCGTGAACTCCGTCTCGTAGGACCCGGAGACCTTCTGGGTCGGCGAGTCCGGCGTGCGCAGCTCCGGGTGCTCCTCCTCCAGCGCCTCCAGGGAACGCAGCAGCTGGTCGAACTCCGCGTCGCTGACGACGGGAGCGTCCTTCACGTAGTAGCGGAAGCGGTGCTCCTCGATCTGCTCCGCGAGGCGCGCGTGCTTCTCCCGTGCCTCGGCGGGCACCGTCGTCGTCTCCGCTTGCTTGTCGCCGGCCACCGTGTCGTCCTCCCGTTACTCTGGGTTGTCCGCGAGGGATCTCGCCGCCCTGACACAGTGGGCGAGAGCCTGGCGCGCGTACCCCGGGGAGACCCCCGCGAGTCCGCACGCCGGGGTGAGGGTGACCGCCTCCGCGAGATGCCCCGGAGACAGCCCCAGCCTGCGCCACAGCGTCCTGACACCCATGACGCTACCGGCAGGGTCTGACAATGGTCCCTCCACGGACGGGACGATGCCGGCGAACAGCCGGGTGCCGCCCTCCACCGCCTCGCCGATCGCCTCGTCGTCACGCTCGGTGAGCAGGGAGAAGTCGAACGAGACGGCCGCCGCACCCGCCCGGCGGAGCAGGGCGAACGGGACGTCCGGGGCGCAGGAGTGGACGACGACCGGGCCGTCGGGGTGCGTCCCGACGAGGTCGCGCAGCGTCTGCTCGGCGATCTGCCGGTCGACGGCCCGGTGGGTGCGGTAACCGCTGGCGGTCTTCACCCGGCCGCGCAGCACGGCGGCCAGGGAGGGCTCGTCGAGCTGGAGCACGAGCTGCGCGCCCGGGACGCGCCGCCGCACCTCGGCGAGGTGCTGGCGCAGTCCCTCGGCGAGGGAGGCGGCCAGGTCGCGGCAGGCGCCGGCGTCGGACAGGGCCGCCTCGCCGTTGCGCAGCTCCAGACTGGCGGCGAGGGTCCAGGGGCCGACGGCCTGGACCTTCAGTGGCCCCTGGTACTCCTGGGTGTGCTCCTCCAGCGCGTCGAGGTCCTCGCGGAGCCAGGAGCGGGCCCGCTTGGTGTCCCGCCCCGGCCGGTCCCCGAGCCGCCAGCCGCTGGGCTCCACGCGCGCGTACAGCTCGACGAGCATTCCGGCGGTCCGGCCGATCATGTCCGCGCCGGGGCCCCGGGCGGGCAGTTCGGGCAGGAAGGGGAAGTCCTCGAAGGTCCCGGTGGCGGTCTTGGCGGCCTCCCGGGCGTCACCTCCGGGCAGGGAGCCGACACCGGTGGCCGCACCGAACCTGAACTGGCTGTTTTCGCTCACCGCGACAGCCTAGTGAACGGGTGCCGGGGTCAGGCGCCCGGCCGCACCGTCAGGTCGTTGACCTCGGCGTCGCGCGGCAGGTCCAGGGCCATCAGGATCGTCGTGGCCACCGACTCGGGGTCGATCCACTTCGAGGCGTCGTACTCCTTGCCCTCCTGCTGGTGGACCTTGGCCTGCATGGGGCTGGCCGTGCGGCCGGGGTAGACCGAGGTGACCCGCACCCCGTTGCCGTGCTCCTCATGGCGCAGCGCGTCGGCGAGGGCCTTCAGCCCGTGCTTGGAGGCGGCGTAGGCGGACCAGTCGGCGTGGGCGTTGAGGCCGGCGCCGGAGTTGACGAAGAGCACGTGGCCGCGGGCGGCGCGCAGCTGGGGCAGGAAGTGGCGGGTCAGCTCGGCGGGGGCGACGAGGTTGACGTTGAGCTGGTGGCGCCAGGTCTTCGGGGTGAGTTCGCCGACCGGGCCGAGGTCGACGACGCCGGCGATGTGCAGCAGCGAGTCGACCCGGTCGGGCAGGGACTGGTGGGAGAAGGCCCAGGAGAGCTTGTCGGGGTCCGTCAGGTCGCCGACCAGGGTCCTGGCGCCGGGGAAGCCGGCCGCCAGCTCCTTCGCGCGGGCCGCGTCACGCGCGTGCAGCACGAGCTCGTCCCCGCGCGCGTGCAGGCGGCGGGCCACGGCCGCGCCGATGCCGGATCCGGCCCCGGTGATCACATGAGTAGCCATGCCCGCCATGCTCGCATCACAGGCGGTCAGGCGATGCCCCGGCTCTCCTCCAGGTAGGCCAGCGCCCCGACCGGCTCCTCCGCGAAGAAGACCAGGTCGGTCAGCGGGCGGGGCAGGAAGCCCTCGTCCTCCATGCGGCGGAACTGCTCCTTGAGGCCGTCGTAGAAGCCCGCCGTGTTGAGCAGGACCACCGGCTTGTCGGTGTGCCCGTGCTTCTTCAGCTCCAGGATCTCGGTCGCCTCGTCGAGCGTGCCCGTCCCGCCGACCATGACGACCACCGCGTCGGCCTTCTCCAGCAGCAGCCGCTTGCGCTCGGCGAGGTCCTCGGCGATCACCATCTCGTCGACACCCGGGCGGGCCTTGGCGGCGAGGAACCGCACGGAGACGCCGGCCAGCCGGCCGCCCGCCTCCTGCACGCCGTCGGCGACGACCTTCATCAGGCCGACGTCGGAGCCGCCCCACACGAGCGTGTGACCGCCCTTGCCGAGCAGCTCGGCGAACTCCCGCGCGGGCCGGGTGTAGCGCTCGTCGAGGTCGGCGGCGGAGAGGAAGACACAGATGTTCATGGACCCACCGTACGGGCCGGGTCGGCGGCCGTGGTGAGGCGCATTTTGGACTGGCGGTGCGGCAGCCGCTCCCAGTCGTCCATGAACCGGGCGTCCAGGCCGTGCCGCGCGGCGAGGTCGGTCAGGGTCCGCGTCCGGTAGTAGAAGTCCTCGTGCAGCACCTGGTGCTCCTCGCCCTCGGTGCGGTCGAACGTGAAGTCGAAGAACCCGCCGGGCGCGAGGATCCGCCCGACGTGCGCGAAGCACTCCTCGATGACGGGCAGCGGCGAGTGCGAGAAGACGCTGTGCGCGTGCACCACGTCGAAGTGCGCGTCGGGCAGGAAGTCGAAGGTCAGATCGTCGGCGAGGGTGAGGTGGGGCAGCTTGGGCTGGAGCTTGTCGGCGACGAGGGTGTCCTGGGCGGCCAGCAGGATGTGCGGCGAGATGTCGATGCCGTAGTAGTGGCCGGTGTCGAGGTAGTCGATGAACAGCCGGCCGGCCCGCAGGTTGCCGCAGCCGATGTCCAGCATGCGGTGGTGCGGCCGCAGGCCGTGCCCCACCAGGTACTCGAACTGCATGCGCCCGATGCGCGTCCACGCCTCGCGCGAGGGGTTGTGTCCCACGGCCGCCTCCGCGCTGCGGGCCGCGTCCGAGGCCATCACGGCCCGGTAGTACGCGATGTGGTCGCGGTGGCGCAGCCGCAGCAGGGCGTCCCGCAGGAGGCGCCGGGCGTGCGCGGGCACCCGTTCCGGGTGGCGCAGGGCGTACCGGAGCTGGTGGACCAGGCTGCTGCGGTTTCTGGCCGGTTCCGTGGCGCGCATCTCGGCCTCCTGCGGGTCGGGGGAAGAACTCGGCTTCAGCCTGCGCTGTATCGCATGAGCCGGCTACCCGAGGAGGGCGATCGTGACGACAGGGCACCGCATCACCGTCGAACGGAGCGAGCGGCACGTGCGCGTGGTGCGCGACGGGCAGGTCCTCGCGGAGAGCGACCGGCCACTGCTCCTGCGGGAGACGGGCTGTCCGGAGCGGTACTACATCCCGCCCGAGGACGTGCGCCTGGACCTGCTGACCCCGTCCGGCACGCAGACGTACTGCCCCTTCAAGGGCACCGCGTCCTACTGGTCGCTGCCGGGGGCGGCCGACCTCGTCTGGGCGTATCCGGACCCCAAGCCGGCCGTCGCCGGGATCAAGGACCACCTGTGCTTCTACGACGTGGAAGTGACGTGATCGGCTGACGCACGGCCCGCCTCACCCAGGATCACCGTGCGGTGCGGCAGTCTCGACAGGCATGGACAAGAAGACCCTTTCGCGGGACGGCACCCGCATCGCCTACGAGAGCACCGGCCGGGGCCCCGCGGTCGTCCTGGTGAGCGGCGCGATGTCGACGGGCGGCACGCTGGCGCCGCTGGCGGTGTCGCTGTCGGAGCGCTTCCAGGCCGTCGTGTACGACCGCAGGGGCCGCGGTGCCAGCGGAGACACCGCGCCCTACGCGGTGGAGCGCGAGGTCGAGGACCTGGCGGCGGTGATCGAGGCGGTGGGCGGCGAGGCGTTGCTGTACGGCATCTCCTCCGGTGGCGCGCTCGCCCTGGAGGCGGCGGCGAGCGGGCTGCCGGTGCGGCGCGTGGCCGTGTACGAGACGCCGTTCACGATGTCGGGAGAGGGCGCGAGGGAGCGCGCGGAGTACACCCGGGGGCTGACGGAGGCGCTCGGTGAGGGGCGGCGCGGGGACGCGGTGGAACTGTTCCTGCGGCTGACCGGCCTGGCCGAGAGCGTGATCCGCAACGCCCGTCAGTCCCCCATGTGGGCGGGCATGGAGACGCTCGCCCCGAGCCTCGCCTACGACGACGCCGTCATGGGTGACGGCCGGGTCCCCCGGGAGCGGCTGGCCTCGGTCGGCGTGCCCACCCTGGCGGTGGCGGGCGACGCGAGCCCGGCCTGGCTGCGCGAGGCGGCCCGGGCCATCGCGGACTGCGTCCCCGACGGGTCGTACCGCACGCTCCAGGGCCAGACGCACATGGTGGAGCCGAACGTGCTGGCGCCGGTGCTGACGGAGTTCTTCAGCCGGGGCTGAGAGGCCTGTCCTGTGCACGGCTCTACGCACGCGTGGAGCCGCCTCGGGCGGGAGCGGGGCCGGGGTCAGGCGACGCCCGCCGTCGCCCTCGTGGTCGAGGCGATCGTCGCCGAGCCCACCACGCGCGTGCCGTCGTACAGGACGATCGCCTGGCCGGGGGCCACGCCGCGGACCGGCTCGGTGAAGGTGACCTCCAGGGTGCCGTCGACGACCTCGGCGGTCACCTCGGTCTCGCCGCCGTGGGCGCGCAGCTGGGCCGTGTACGTGCCGGGGCCGGTGGGGGCGGCACCGCACCAGCGCGGCCTGATCGCCCGCAGCGCGGTGACGTCGAGGGCGTCGGCCGGGCCGACCGTCACCGTGTTGTTCACCGGGGAGATGTCGAGGACGTAGCGGGGCTTGCCGTCGGCGGCGGGCGTGCCGATGCGCAGTCCCTTGCGCTGGCCGATGGTGAAGCCGTACGCGCCCTCGTGGGTGCCGAGCTTGTTGCCGGCCTCGTCGACGATGTCGCCCTCGGCCCTGCCCAGCCGCTGTGCCAGGAAGCCCTGGGTGTCGCCGTCGGCGATGAAGCAGATGTCGTGCGAGTCGGGCTTCTTGGCGACCGCGAGCCCGCGCCGCTCGGCCTCGGCGCGGATCTCGTCCTTGGTGGTGACCGTGTCGCCGAGCGGGAACATCGCGTGGGCGAGCTGCCGGTCGTCGAGCACGCCGAGGACGTAGGACTGGTCCTTGGCCATGTCGGAGGCGCGGTGCAGTTCGCGGGTGCCGTCCTCGCGGACGATCACCTTGGCGTAGTGGCCCGTGCAGACCGCGTCGAAGCCGAGCGCGAGCGCCTTGTCGAGCAGGGCGGCGAACTTGATCTTCTCGTTGCAGCGCAGGCAGGGGTTGGGGGTGCGGCCGGCCTCGTACTCGGCGACGAAGTCCTCCACGACGTCCTCGCGGAAGCGGTCGGCGAGGTCCCACACGTAGAACGGGATGCCGATGACGTCGGCGGCGCGGCGGGCGTCACGCGAGTCCTCGATGGTGCAGCAGCCCCGCGCGCCCGTGCGGAAGGACTGGGGGTTGGCGGAGAGCGCGAGGTGGACGCCGGTCACGTCGTGGCCCGCCTCGGCCGCGCGGGCGGCGGCGACGGCGGAGTCGACGCCGCCGGACATGGCGGCCAGGACGCGGAGGGGGCGGGGGCGCTGCGGGGTGTCAGTCATAACCCCTCCAGGGTAAGGGGGCGCGGGAACCAGGACCGGCGAGTATCCGTTGACGATCACATGGGACAGCGGAAGGCTCCGAGGGACGGCGACCGGAAGGTCGGGCGCCGCGCGTTGCTGATCGGCGGTGCGGCGGCCGCGGCGGGCACGGCCGTGCTGGCCCGGGACGAGCTGGGGCGGCTGTGGTGGCGCACCCCGGGCGTGGAGAAGCCGCGCAAGGAGGGCGAGGTCGACTTCGCGGGCGCGCGCTGGGTGGCGGCGTCCGACGCGAACTGGCGGCGCGCGGACCGGCCCGACGACTTCGGCATAGACATGGTGATCGTCCATGTCACGCAGGGCAGCTTCGACAGCGCGGTGAAGGCCTTCCGGGACCCCGGGCACAAGGCGGCCACGCACTACGTCGTCCGCCAGGACGGGCACGTGACGCAGATGATCCGCGAGCTGGACGTGGCGTACCACGCGGGCAACCGCGACTACAACGAGCGCAGCGTCGGCATCGAGCACGAGGGCTTCGTGGACCGCCCGCAGGACCTCACGGACGAGATGTACGAGGCCTCGGCGCGGCTGACCGCCCGGATATGCGCGCGGTACGGCATTCCCGTGGACCGCGAGCACATCATCGGCCATGTGGAGGTCCCGGGCACGGACCACACGGACCCGGGGCCGCACTGGGACTGGGACAAGTACATGCGGCTGGTGCGCCGGGCACGCACGACGCCCGCCTGACCGGCCCGCCGGCCGGTGTCACAGGGAGGAAGAGCGGGACCGCCGGGCGGTGGTGGAGGAAGCGCTCCAGGCACCCTCGACGAGGTGGATCACAGCGGCGAGCAGGGTGAAGACCTGCTGGCGTTCAGGTCCGGAGTGTGTCCGCCCGGGCCCGGCCCCCGGCAAGGGCCCCGCGGACCGCCGCACGCCCCGTCGCACGCGCCGGGCGTTACGTCAGTCCCGCCGCCCGGGCTCGTTCCACCGCCGGGCCGATGGCCTTGGCCAGGGCCTCGATGTCGGCCTCGGTGGAGGTGTGGCCGAGGGAGAAGCGGAGGGTGCCGCGGGCCAGGTCGGGGTCGGTGCCGGTGGCGAGGAGGACATGGCTGGGCTGGGCGACGCCGGCGGTGCACGCGGAGCCGGTGGAGCACTCGATGCCCTGGGCGTCGAGCAGGAGCAGCAGGGAGTCGCCCTCGCAGCCGGGGAAGGTGAAGTGCGCGTTGGCCGGAAGGCGCCCTTCGGGATCCGGGTCGCCGCCGAGGATCGCGTCGGGTACGGCCGAGCGGACGGCGGCCACCAGGGCGTCGCGCAGGGCGCCGATCTCCCGGGCGAACCACTCGCGCTGCTCGGCGGCCAGCCGCGCGGCGACGGCGAAGGAGGCGATGGCGGGCACGTCCAGGGTGCCGGAGCGCACGTGCCGCTCCTGACCTCCGCCGTGCAGGACGGGGACGGGGGTGTGCTCGCGGCCGAGGAGCAGCGCGCCGATGCCGTAGGGGCCGCCGATCTTGTGGCCGGAGACGGTCATCGCGGCGAGTCCGGAGGCGGTGAAGTCCACGGGGACCTGGCCGAAGGCCTGCACGGCGTCGGAGTGCAGCGGAACTGCGAACTCCGCGGCGACGTCGGCCAGTTCGCGGATCGGCAGGATCGTCCCGATCTCGTTGTTCGCCCACATGACGGTGGCGAGGGCCACGTCGCCGGGGTTGCGGGCGATGGCCTCGCGCAGGGTGTCCGGGTGGACCCGGCCGTGGGCGTCGACCGGCAGGTACTCGATGGTGGCGCCCTCGTGTTCGCCGAGCCAGTGCACCGCGTCGAGGACGGCGTGGTGCTCGACGGGGCTGGCGAGGACGCGGGTGCGGGCCGGGTCGGCGTCGCGGCGTGACCAGTACAGGCCCTTGACGGCGAGGTTGTCGGCCTCCGTGCCGCCCGAGGTGAAGACGACCTCGCTGGGGCGCGCGCCGAGGGCTTCGGCGAGGGTCTCGCGGGCCTCCTCGACGGTGCGGCGGGCCTGCCTGCCGGATGCGTGGAGGGAGGACGCGTTGCCGGTGGCACCCAGCTGGGCGGTGAACGCCTCAACCGCCTCCGGGAGCATCGGGGTGGTCGCGGCGTGGTCGAGGTAAGCCATGGTGAGCCCGATTCTACGGCTCCCCTTCGGCGGGCCTGAGATCAAGGCTGGCCGAACGTGAACCGCTGTCCGGCGCGGCGGTGGCCCGTCGCCCCCGGGCCCGGCCCCGGCCGGCCGGCGCGTGATCGGCCGACGGCGGCTCAGAAGCTCCAGGAGATCGTGCTGTCGGACTGCACGAAGGCGGCCAGGACCAGCAGGTCGGCGACGCCCAGGCCCAGACCGAGCAGGGCGCGGCCGCGGCGCTCGGTGCCGCGCCACAGGGCGACGCTCGCCAGCACGATGGCGATCGGGCCGAGGAAGACGTTGAGGACCAGCAGGCCGAGCAGGCCGAGGACGAAGGACGCGACGGCCATGCCGTCGGTGTCGCGGATGCCGGTGCGGCGCGAGGCCGGGGCGGTGAGCTGCATGATGATCGACTCCCGGGTCGGAGGCGCGGTGGTCAGTGGGCCTGCGGGTGGCGCCGGCGGTTGCGCTCCCGCACCGCGAAGATGCCGAGCCAGACGGCGATGACGGCACCGGCGGCGAGGGAGAAGCCGAGCGGTGCGTGGGCCACGGTGCCCAGCACGAACCCCAGCAGCAGGAGTGCGGCGACGATGAACAGCATGGGAAACAGCCCCCAGAATTTCGGTGAACGGTTGTAGTTACACTTGTTCACTGACTTCCCAGGCTAGCGCCTCTCATGACTTTCCAATTCCAGAGAACAGTTGTTAACTGCATGGTATGAGTCACACCCTCGGCATCCGGCAGGCCCAGAAACAGAAGACCCGGCAGGCACTCCTGGACGCGGCCCTGGGGCTGCTGGAGGAGCAGAGCCTGAGCAGCCTCGGGCTGCGCGAGGTCACCCGCGCCGTCGGTGTCGCCCCGACCGCCTTCTACCGCCACTTCCGCTCCACGGCGGATCTGGGCGTGGCCCTGGTCGAGGAGGCGCTGGGCAGCCTGCACCCGATGATCCGGACGACGGTGTCCGGGACGGGTGACCAGGAGGAACGCATCACGCGTGCCATCGAGTTGATCGCCCGTCACGTCGACGGGTACCCCGCACATGTCCGCTTCATCGCGCGGGAACGACACGGCGGAGTCCAGCCGGTGCGGGAGGCCATACGGGACCAACTGTCCCGGTTCGCCGGGGAGGTCAAGGACGAGCTGGCCAAGGACCCGGTGTCCGAGGGCTGGAGCGAGGACGACCTGCTGATGCTGGCGCACCTGTATGTCGACCAGATGCTGATCACGGCGTCGCTCTTCCTGGAGGCACTGGAAGGGCCGCCGGAGGCACGCGAGGAGCGGCAGCGGGAGGTCGCCCGGGTGGCGACCCGTCAGATGCGGCTGATCGGCCTCGGCCGTCACCACTGGCTGGATTGAGCCGTACCGCATGACGCCCGGGGGCGGCGCGCTCGTTCGCGAGCACGCCGCCCCCGTCGCTTTCCGGCCGCACCGCGACCCGGCCGGTGCCTGCTTCGCCGTTCCGCGCCTGACCGCCACCGCCCGGGGCGCCGCAGCCACCGCCCTGACCGCCCCAGGGGCCGCCCTGCCCACCGCCCGGCGTACCGGACGGGGCTCCCGACGCCTCGGTGGCGGAAGCGGCCCTGGAAGGCACATGGGCGGGAGCCCGAGCGGACACCCGTCGGAGCCCCGGAAGGGGTCGGCGCGGCGCGGTTCAGCCGAGCCGGACCCGCGCCAGCTGCCGGGACTGCGCCACCAGCCGGTCGGCGCTGTCCCACACCTCCGCGTCCTCCTCCAGGAAGCCGCCGGCGAGGTTGCGTGTGGCGATCGACACGCGCAGCGGGCCCGGCGCCGGACGGCACCGCACGTGCACGGTCAGCTCGACGGTCGGCACCCAGCCCTTCAGGCCGAGCTCGAAGGCGGTCGGCGGCAGGGCGTCCACCGCCAGCAGCAGGGAGAGCGGGTCGGGGTCGCGGCCGTCCTTGAGTCCGAACCAGGCCCGCATCTCGCCCTTGCCGGAGGGCTGCCCGAGGGCCCAGCCCAGGGTCGACGGGTCGAGCTTGAGCATCAGCCGCTCGGTGATGGCCGAGCTGCCCTCGACCGGGGCCGGCCCGTCCTCGGGGCCGAAGCAGTGCTCGATCGGCGGGATCGCGGGCGGCCGGGCCGTGGTGCGGACGTCGTCGGGCAGCGTGTCCAGGTCGCCGTAGGAGGCGAGCACGCGGATGCGTTCGACCTCGCGGCCCTCGTCGTCGTACTGGAACAGCGAGGCCTGGCCGGTCGACAGGGTGCGGCCGGTGCGGACGACGTCCGTGCGGACGACCGCCGGGCCGGGTTGCGACGCGGTCAGGTAGTGCGCCGAGATGGTGAAGGGGTCGGCGTGCGGCAGGGCGTCCGCGAGCGCCCGGCCGAGGACGGCCAGCAGGTAGCCGCCGTTGACGGCGCTGATGATCGTCCAGCCGGCGGAGAGGTCGATGTCGTAGACGCCGGGCGCGCGGCGGGTGAGAGCGGTGTCGCGGTCGAACTCGCTGTCGCCGATCGCGGCCCGGACGGCCGGGGCGGAGGCTGCTTCTGGCATGGCTGAACAGTACAAGAACCAACTACTAAGCGGTAGCTTTGCGCAGCTCCCGGACTGCCACGCACGGGTGGGACATGGACAACTTCCCGGTAAGTGCCCGACTCGTCCGTGAACCTCGCGGCCGCCTCCGCCCTCTGTAGGGGCATGAGCCTCACCGGGACCCCGTTCCTCTGCACCCCGCGACGAACCGGCCCACCGGCACCACCGGTTCCCGGTCGTGGAGCTGCTGCCCGGCTATCCGGGCTCGGCGAAGGCCCGGTTCGGCTCACTGCGCGCGCACGAGCAGCTGGAGCCCTCGATGCGGGACGGCCGCGTCGCCCCGTTCATCCTGGTCGCGCCCCGCACCAACCTGCCGGCCGGGGTGGACACCGGTTGCGCCAACATCCCGGCCACGGTCAACGCCGACAGCTGGCTGAGCGTCGACATGCCGAAGACGGTCATGGACAACTTCCGAAGAGCGCCGGCGGGCACACCATGGCGCTGTGGCGGCCGCAGATCGCGCCGGCCTTCACCTGGCTGACGCAGCAGACGGGCGCCCGGCCCGTCACGGCAGGACGGGCTGCTCCTCCTCGCTCACCGTCGACCGCCGGTGCCACGCCCGCGGAGCTCGCCAGTGGAACCGCATCGCGAGCAGACGCAGTACGAAGGCCGTGATCACCGCGAGGGCACTGGTGAACGGGTTCAGGGCGTCGTAGCGGATGCACAGGGCGACCAGGGCGGAGCCGACGATCGCCGGGACCGCGTACAGGTCGCGGTCCCAGCGCAGCAACGAGGGCACCTCGTTGGCGAGGACGTCCCGCAGCACACCGCCGCCGACCGCGGTGGTCAGGCCCAGGCCGGCCGAGGCGGTCAGGCCGAGCCCGTACTCGTAGGCCTTGATCGTGCCGGCGACGCAGAACAGGCCGAGGCCGGCCGCGTCGAAGACGTTCACGGCGACCTGGATGCGTTCCACCTGCGGGTGCAGGAAGAACACGAGGAGGGTGGCGAGCAGCGGGGTGAGGAAGTACCCCAGGTCCGTGAACGCGGCGGGCGGCACGGCCCCGATGACCAGGTCGCGGAAGAGCCCGCCGCCCAGCGCGGTCACCTCGGCGAGGACGGCCATGCCGAAGACGTCGAAGTTCTTGCGCACGGCCAGCAGGGCGCCGGAGATCGCGAAGACGAAGATGCCGATCAGATCGAGCGTGTGCTGGACGGACGGACTGAAGAGTTGCTGGAGCACCCGTGCATTTTCCCCCACGGGTGAGCCCCCGCCCTGAGGTGCGAGGGCGAGGGCTCGGGTGGGGTCACTTCTCGACGGGCGCCGCGCCGTTCTCCACGGCGACCTCCTTCGCCGAGGACAGCAGCTCGGTGTCCTGCGGCTGCTGGTCCGCGAAGTTCTCCGGGTGGTGGCAGGCCACGCGCTGCCCGGCCCGCAGCTCCACCAGCGGCGGCTCGGTCGTCTTGCAGATCTGCGTGGCCTTCCAGCACCGGGTGTGGAAGCGGCAGCCGCTCGGCGGGGCGATCGGCGAGGGCACGTCGCCCTTGAGCAGGATCCGCTCGCTCTTGACGCCCCGGCGCTTGGGGTCCGGTATCGGCACGGCCGACAGCAGGGCCTTGGAGTAGGGGTGCATCGGCGACTTGTAGAGCTTGTCGCGGTCGGCCAGCTCGACGATCTTGCCGAGGTACATCACCGCGATCCGGTCGGACACGTGCCGGACCACCGACAGGTCGTGCGCGATGATCACGTACGTCAGGCCGAGCTCCTGCTGGAGGTCGTCCAGCAGGTTCACCACCTGGGCCTGGATCGACACGTCCAGCGCGGAGACCGGCTCGTCCGCCACCACGAGCTTGGGGTTGAGCGCGAGCGCGCGGGCGATGCCGATGCGCTGGCGCTGGCCGCCGGAGAACTCGTGCGGATAGCGGTTGTAGTGCTCGGGGTTGAGGCCGACCACCGACAGCAGCCGCTGGACCTCCTTCTTCACTCCGCCCTCGGGCTCGACGCCCTGGAGCCGGAAGGGGGCGCCGACGATCGTGCCGATCGTGTGCCGGGGGTTCAGCGAGGAGTACGGGTCCTGGAAGATCATCTGGACGTCGCGGCGCATGGGGCGCAGCTCGCCGGTCTTCAGGTGCGTGATGTCCTTGCCCTCGAACTCGACCGTGCCGCCGGTCGGTTCGAGCAGCCGGGTGATCAGCCGGCCCATGGTGGACTTGCCGCAGCCCGACTCGCCGACGACGCCGAGCGTCTCGCCCTTGCGGACTTCGAAGTCGATGCCGTCGACGGCCCGGACCGCGCCGGTCTGCCGCTGGAGCAGGCCCTTGCGGATCGGGAAGTGCTTCTGCAGGCCGGTCACCTTCAGCAGGATCTCACCGTCGGCGGTGGTGTCCTGGGTGAGGGTGCTGCCGCTGGTGTCCGGTTCGCTCACCGTTTTGTCGTCGCTCACAGCTTCGGCGCAATCTCTTCGGTCCAGATACGCTCCCGCTGCTCCTGGCTCATGTGGCAGGCGGCCCAGTGCGAGCCGCCGACCTCGGTCAGCTCGGGGCGGACCGTGCGGGTGACGTTGTCCTTCGGGATGTCCGCGTACGGGCAGCGCGGGTGGAAGGCGCAGCCGGACGGGAGGTTGATCAGGGAGGGCGGCGCGCCCTTGATCGGGATGAGCCGGTCGGTCTCCTCGCGGTCCAGCCGCGGCATCGAGCCGAGCAGGCCCCAGGTGTAGGGGTGCCGGGGCTCGGAGAACACGGCCTCGGCGGGACCGCGCTCCACGCACCGGCCGCCGTACATGACCAGCAGGTCGTCGGCCATCTCGGCGACCACGCCCAGGTCGTGGGTGATCATGATGACCGCCGAGCCGAACTCCTTCTGCAGATCGTGGATCAGGTCCAGGATCTGCGCCTGCACGGTGACGTCCAGGGCGGTGGTCGGCTCGTCCGCGATGAGCAGCTCGGGGTTGTTCACCAGGGCCATGGCGATCATGGCGCGCTGGCGCATACCGCCGGAGAACTCGTGCGGGTAGCTGTCGACGCGCTTGGCGGGCTCGGGGATGCCGACCCGGTCCAGCATCTCGATGGCGCGCTGCTTGGCGGCCTTCTTGGTCACGTCGTGGTGGACGCGGTACGCCTCGACGATCTGCTGCCCGACCGTGTAGTACGGGTGCATCGCGGACAGCGGGTCCTGGAAAATCATGGCCATCTTCCGGCCGCGCAGCCGCCGTACGGCGTCGGGGTCGGCCGCGATCAGCTCCTGGCCGTCCAGCCAGACCTCGCCGGTGACCTTGGCGCGCGCCGAGCGGTGCAGGCCCATCACACCGAGCGAGGTGACGGACTTGCCGGAGCCGGACTCGCCCACGATGCCCAGGGTCTTGCCCTTGCGCACGTCGAAGCTGACGCCGTCGACGGACTTGACCAGGCCGTCGTCGGTGTCGAAGTGGATGCGCAGATCACGGACGGACAGGAACACGTCGTCCGGGACGGACGGGGCGGTGGTGTCCGGTTCGCCGAGCGCGGCTTTGTCGAGCTTGCTCACGAGTACCTCACCCGGGGGTCGATGGCGGCGTACACCAGGTCGACGATCAAGTTGCAGAAGACGATGAAGAACGCGGCGACCAGGGTCACGCCCATCACGATGGGCAGGTCGTTGTCCTTGATGGCCTGGACCGAGTAGGCACCGATGCCCTGGAGGGAGAACACGGTCTCGGTGAGCACCGCGGTGCCCACGAGGGTGCCGAAGTCCATGCCGAAGATGGTGACGATCGGGGTGAGCGCGGAGCGCAGGCCGTGCTTGGTGACGACCGTGGACTCCTTCAGGCCCTTCGCCCTGGCCGTGCGGATGTAGTCCTCGTTCATCGTCTCCAGCATGCCCGCCCGGGTGAGCCGGGCGTAGAGCGCGGAGAAGAGGAAGGCGAGGCTGATCCAGGGCAGCATCAGATGCCAGGCCCATTCGGCGGGGTTCTGGGTGAACGGGACGTAGTCGATGCTGTCCCAGATGGGGATCTCGTAGACGAAGAGCGCGAGCAGGATCTGGCCGGTGAAGAAGATCGGGAGCGAGACGCCGGCGAGCGCGATGAACATGGAGATGCGGTCGATCGGCCGGCCCTTGCGCAGGGCCGAGATGACACCGGTCGTCACACCGGAGATCAGCCAGATCACCGCCGCGCCGACGGCCAGCGAGAAGGAGACCGGGATCCGCTGCTCCAACTGCGGCCAGACTTCGATGTGGCTCTTGAAGGAGTACCCGAAGCAGGGTGCGCTGCAGTGCGTCGCCTCGGGACCGAACCGGTAGTCGGCACCCGCCACGAGGCCCTTGATGAAGTTCCAGAACTGCTCGTAGACGGGCTGATCCAGTCCCAGGTTCTTCTTGATCGCGGCGACGGACTCGGGGTTCGCGTCCTTGCCGACGTACTGGGTGGCCAACTGGTCGGCCGTCTGGCCCCCGAGACGGGGCACCAGGAAGAAGATGGCGAAGGTGACTGCGCTGACCACCAGCAGCAACAGCACCGCGCCCATGACGCGTCGGAGGATGTACGCAGCCACAGCTGTACGGCCCCGGGTGGCCGCGGCGGGGTCGTCCGCCGCGGCCACCCGGTGCCTTCACCTGCCTTTCGAAAGGATCCGGCCTGCTGAGTTACTTCGCGGAGCTCATCAGCAGGTAGTCGTACATGCCGAGGTAGGCCTGCGTGACCGTGACGTTGCTGGCGGACGTGGGCCGCAGCAGCAGGTTCTTGCGGTAGATCAGCGGGACGACCGAGGCGTTGTCGAGGACCATCTTGTCGATGTCGCCCCAGGCCTTGGTGCGGGCGGCGTCGTCGGTGTTGGCGATCGCGTCCGTCAGGGCCTTGTTGATCTTCGGGTCGTCCAGCTCCATCAGGTTGTTGCCGCCGGAGGGCTTGATGGCGGCACCGTTGACGATCTGGTCGAGGAAGCCGTAGCCGGTCGGCCAGTCGGCGCCCCACGCCATGGAGAGCATGCCCAGCTTGTTCTTGTGGACGTAGGACGGGACACCGGCGAAGTTGGAGAAGTACTTGCCGGAGGGGAACTGCTTGATCTCGATGTTGATGCCGATCTTCTTCAGCGACGCCTGGACGGCCGTGGCGGCCGCGACCTCGGCGGGCCGGTCCGAGCGGGCCGTGAGGATCGTGTTGAAGCCGTTCGGCTGGCCGCAGGCCTTCAGCTCGGCCTTGGCCTTGGCGGCGTCACCCTTGTGACCCTCGCTCGGGTAGGTGTCGAACTTGGTGTAGCCGTTGACCGACGGCGGCAGCAGCGTGGTCGCCACGTCACCCTTCGGCGAACCGCCCATGGCGTCCAGGACGGACTGCTTGTCCAGACCCCACTGGACGGCCTTGCGGCAGTGCTCGTTGTCGAACGGCTTCACGTTGACGTTGAGCGCGATGTACTGCGTGGCGCCCGCGTAGGAGCTGTCCGTCTGGCCGGCGAGCTTGCCGCGCAGGACCTTCGGCTGGGTCTGCGGCTGCACACCGGTGCCGGCCGCGTCAGCCGTGATCTTGTCGGAGATCAGGTTGTTGTCGACCGTGACCGGGTTGACCTTGAACTTGATCGTGATCTTGTCCGGCAGGGCCTTGCGGATCGGGTCCGTCTTCGGGTCCCACTGCTTGTTGCGCACGAGGGTGGCGCCGCGGCCCTCCTCGTAGGACTGGAACTGGTACGGGCCGGAGGACTGGATGGCCTGCACGTACTTCGCGCCGGTGTCCTTCGCCTTCGGCACGGGGGCCGTCTGCGAGAAGGTCGCCAGGTAGTCGAAGTCGGCGAACGGCTGCTTCAGCTTGAAGACGATCGTCCGGTCGTCCGGCGTCTCGATGGACTTGATGCCCTCGGCGGACTTGTCCTTGTAGGGGCCCTTGTACTTGTCGCCGCCCTCAAGGTACGCCTTGAAGTAGGTCGGGCCGTTGGACAGCGCCTCGGGCGCGAAGTTGGAGCGCTCGATGGCGTACTTCACGTCCTTGGACGTCACCGGGGTGCCGTCCTGGAACTTCACTCCGGTACGCAGCTTGTACGTCCAGGTCTTGGCGTCCGGGCTGGACTTGCCGAGTCCCTCGGCGAGGTCCGGCACGACCTCCAGGCCTTCCTTGCCCGCCGCCGGCTTGAACGTGGTGAGCGTCCGGCCGTAGAGGCGGGAGAAGTTCTGCACCCAGCCGTAGTACGTGTTGCCCGGGTCGAGGGAGTCCGGCACGTCCGAGTGCTCGTACGTGACCGTCCCTCCCTTCTTGTCCGACGCGTTGACGATCGAGTTCAGCGCGGCGTCCTTCTTGCCGCTGCCTCCCCCGTCGTTGTCGTCACCGCCGCCGCCGCACGCGGCAGCTCCCAGCGACAGTGCCAGGACCGACGCAACGCCGGCGGTCACCCTTCTCGTCTTCACCTGAGGAAGCCCCCTCATTCGATGGATCACTTGCTGCGAGGGTCGAGGGCGTCACGCAGCCCGTCACCCAGCAGGTTGAAGGCCAGGACGGTGATGAAGATCGCCAGTCCGGGCACGAACATGTACTGCGGATCAGCCGTGTAGAGGTCCACAGCGTTGCTGAGCATGCCGCCCCAGGAGGCCTGCGGCGGAGCGATACCGACACCGAGGAAGCTCAGCGCGGCCTCGAACAGGATGTTCGTCGGGATGATCAGCGTCGAGTAGACGAGGATCGGCGCGACGAGGTTCGGGAGGAGCTCCCGGAACAGGATGTACGGGCCGCGCGCCCCGAGGCTCGTGGAGGCCTCGATGAACTCCCGCTTGCGCAGGGTCATGGTCTGCGCCCGCACGATCCGGCCGATGTACGGCCAGCTGAAGAAGCCGATCACGAAGATCAGCACGCAGATGCGCAGGGACAGGCCGTCGAGACCGAAGAACCCGTCCTGCACGGAGGCGGAGATCGAGATGGCGAACAGCAGCAGCGGGAACGCCAGGAAGGTGTCCATCAGCCTGCTGATGACGCTGTCGATCCAGCCGCCGTAGTAGCCGGCGATCACGCCGAGCACGGTGCCGATGCACACGGACAGCAGCGTGGCGCCGCCCGCGACCAGCAGGGAGACCCAGGAGCCGTCGATGATGCGGGCGAGCATGTCGCGGCCGTACTGCGGGTCCACGCCGAGCGGGTGGTCCCAACTCATGCCGCCCCAGCCGCCCTTGGGGGCGAGCAGCGCGGGGTCGATGAGGTCCTGGTTGAACTTGTTGGGATCGAGGTTGAAGATCCACTGGATCGGCTTGGAGAACACCGCCATCAGCGTGAGCAGGATGACGACGACGCCGCCGGCCATCGCCACCTTGTCCCGCTTGAAGCGCATCCAGGCGATCTGGGTGAGCGAGCGCCCTTCGATCTGGCTCTTCTTGACCCCGGAGAGCACGGCCTCGGGCTGTGCTCCGGCTTCCGCCCCGGTGGTCTCGATCGGTGCGGTCACGGTGCGATTGACCCCTCTCGGGCCGGCGATCGCCTAGCCCCTGGCTGCCGCTGTAGCGGTTTTGTTTGTCTCGTACACGAGACCGACCGGCCCGTGTCTTGCCGGGAGTCTTCAACGCTTTGGCGATCTGTTGCCAGACTTGGCGGTGAAAGGATGCGTAAACGTGATGCTGTCTGGGGGGTTCCGTTATCCGGACAACGGGTAACAGGGGTCGGACGCGTTGAGGTATGGGCATTTTAGGACATACAGGTGCATCTCACCCTTATCTACGCGCGGAGAGCTGACTTTTCCTCGTCTTTGCGCGGGGGTGGGGAACCGGCCTCGGCGGGGGTCCTGGCGGCTCAGAACCTGCCCTGGGCGGGCGGGTAGCCGTAGCCGGACGCGGGGGCCTGGACGGGGGCGGTGGCGTGGGCCTCGCGGTCGTAGAAGGGGCGGGCGTTCGCCCGCAGCCACATGGCGACCGGGTCGTGTTCGTCGGACATCGCGACGGTGGAGACGGGGAGTCCGTCCGGGACGGCGCCGAGGGACTGCTGCATCATCGCGCGCACGGAGTCCACGGCCGGCGGCGAGGTGTCGTACACGTCCAGTCCGATGGCGAGGTACGGCGCGCCGAGCGCGGGCTGCACCCAGGCGCGGCGCAGCGCGCGGACGGCCGGGGTGCGGTGGGCGTTCTGCGCGAGGAGGGCGTAGAACTGAGGGATCTCGATGGCGGGTTCGGACAGCCGCAGCGGTCCGGCGGGCTGGCGGTCCAGGCCCGTGGCGATTCTGCGCAGGTCGAGCCAGGGGATGCCGACGCCGCCGCCCGGGGCGTGCGGGTTGAGCCAGAGGCCGTAGTGGTCGGGGTAGAGGGCGCGGGCCACGTCGACGCCGTCGACCACCTCGTAGGAGCGGTTCCAGCCGCTGGCCGAGAGCTCCTGGGCGGAGGTCACGCAGGGCGCGTAGCCGTGGCCGTCGACCTCCATGTTTCCGTACTGGGCGTCCGGGGAGCCGGCCTGGCCGTGCCACAGGAGCATCCAGATCTGGCCGGTGTGCGGGGTCGCGAGCGCGCGCAGGAGTGCCTCGTAGGCGTCGTAGCGCCCGGGCGTGACCTGGCGCAGCATGTGCTCGACCTGTCCGGCCGCGGCCGTGCCGCTCGCGCTCACCTTTACCGCCCCTTCGTACAACGCCTCGACCGTGACCTAGCTTAAGCCCGCCCACCGACTCGGGACTTGCCCTCGTCCGGCGCGTGCGGGTCCGTCCGTGGCTTGCGGCGCGCCCGGGCCGGTCGCCCTACCGCTGGTAGAAGGGCCGGACCCGGTCCTTCATCCAGTGGCCCACCGGGTCCTCCGTCACGTCCAGCAGGACGAGGTTGACGGGCCAGGGCGCCGGTGCCGCGGTGACGGCCCGGGTCAGGGCCTCCAGCGGGAGGGCCCGCAGGTCGCCCTCCCACTGGGAGAGTTCGACGCCCACGAACATCACGGGGTCGGCGGTCTCGATCGCGGCGAGGCAGCGGCGGGCGGTGAGCACGACGCCGATCGCCTCGAACTCGGCGGAGGCGGCGGCCAGGAAGTCCACCGGGTCGTCCTGCCAGTCGGGCTCGAAGAGGCGGACCCGGCCGCCGCTCGCCGGGCCGTCCAGCGGGGTCCGGCCGGCCCGGCACAGGTCGGCGACGGCGGGGGGCGGAAGGGGTATGCCGACCACGCCGCCGGGGTTGACGACGATCCCCGCGTGCGGGGGCAGGCCGCGGGCGAACTCCACGGCCGGCGCGATGGTGTACGCCATGTGGGGCCCCGCGGCCAGGCGGAACTGCTCCTCCGAGCTGAACACCGGCACGAACGCCTGACCCTCGATCTCGACGGCGGGCAGGTCGAGCGGGCCGCTGTGCGGGCCACCGCCGTTGGGGAGCGGCACCCAGACGAAACTCCGGCCGAGCACCTCGACGATCCGCCCGCCTGCCGCGGGACCGGCGCCGAGAGCGGCCGAGAGCACCTCCTCCAGCTCGTTGCCGGGCCAGCCACCGTGCGGGTGGGTCTGCGTCTGCGCCGGGAAGTCCGCGGAGAAGTCCGCCGGGAAGTCCATCTGCCTACCGCCTGCCTGAAACCACTGCTGAGGCTGAAAAGGCTAACGGCTCGGGGAGCGGGAGTGGCCGGGCCGTGCGGGACGGCCTGCCGGCCGGTGGTCGGCCGTCGTGCCCCGGCCCGCCTTCCGGGCCGTTCGGCCGCCCCGCTGGGTGTGCCGCCCGGTCCCCGGCCGGGTGTCCGGGCGAGCGCGTCGGTGAGGGCCGTGACCGCCGCCGGGTCCGCCAGGAGCGGGCAGGCTGCCGTCGCGGAGCTTCCGGACGATCGCGTCGTGGCCGGAGCCCCGGCAGGACGGCCTGCCGGCCGGTGGCCGGCCGTCGTGCCCCGGCCCGCCTTCCGGGCCGTTCGGCCGCCCCGCCGGGTGTGCCGCCCGGTCCCCGGCCGGGTGTCCGGGCGAGCGCGTCGGTGAGGGCCGTGACCGCCGCCGGGTCCGCCAGGAGCGGGCAGGCTGCCGTCGCGGAGCTTCCGGACGATCGCGTCGTGGCCGGAGCCCCGGCGGTCTCCCCGGCCGCACCGCTCGGCCTCCGGCGCCACGCGGGCCGCACCGCCGGCCCCCGGCAGCCACCCCGGCCCGCCGCGAATCCCCGGCGCTCACCCCGGCCCGCCGCGGACCCCCGGCGCTCACCCGGTGAAGCCGATGCGGCGGAGCGCGTTCGCCGTGTCCCGGTCGGCGAGGACGGCCGATCCGCAGCCGGAGGGGAGGTCGCCCTGTTCGGCGGAGCGCAGCAGGCGGGTGGTGGCCGCGCGGTGGCGCAGGAACGCGTAGCGCGAGACGCCGCGGCCGCGGTCGCGCTGGCCGGCCAGGGCCTGTTCGGGGGTGACGTCGAGGAGGAGCAGGTGCAGGGCGCCGCCCCGGCGGCGGGCCTCGCGGGCGAGCCAGCGGCGGACCCACGCCTGCGTGCCGCAGTCGTGCACCACGAGCCCCTCACCCGTGCGCAGCGCGCGCCGCAGCCCGGCGTAGTGGGCGAGCCGGACGAGCGGCCGGTAGAGCGCGTACGGCAGGAAGCCCGGCATGCGGCGCTCCCAGCGGTCGCGGGTGTCCTGGGAGTCGACGCGCCGGCCCGGGACCGTGCGCCGCATGAGCGTGGACTTGCCGCTGCCGGGCAGGCCCGTGACCACGACGATGTCCCGGGGGCCGAACAGCAGCGCGTGCGGGCCGCGGCCGGGGCGGTCGCGCAGATCGCGGACGACCGGCGCCGGGCCGCGGACCGCCCGGGCCGGAACGGCCGGCTGCTCGGGCAGCGCGATGCCCGTGGTCGTGGCGTACGCCCTGGTCCTGTTCACCGTGATCGTCCTCCCCTGGGGCCAGGTACGGAGTCCCATCCCCGCCGAGTGTAAAGAGAAGGTAATGCCGCAGGCCTCTCATTTCCGTACTCTTCCTGCAACAGGGCTGCTACAGGTCGCCGGGTCCGGCGCGCGGGACTCCCGCCCTCCCTGTGAAAGGTCCCCCTGCCGCGCCGGAAGGATGCGTGCAATGATGTGCGCGCCAACTGCATACCGGCCGTTTGAATCCGCGCGGGAGAGTTCCCAGCACCGCTGACGCTGGGGCGCCGAAGGAGCAAGTCCCTCCCTTGAATCTCTCAGGCCCCGTTACCGCGCGGGCGAGGCACATCTGAAAAGCGGGCCCTCCCCTGCCCCGGCAGGGCGCGGCTCCACCCAAGGTGCAAGCCATGGACCGGCGCGGTCATGGCGAACCTCTCAGGTTCCGATGACAGATGGGGAGGAACGACCTCGCCGTCATTGCCTTGGGAGACGACCGACCGTGAGCAGTACAGGACAACTCCGTCACACCGCGCTCGATGCCCTGCATCGCTCGCTCGGCGCGACGATGACCGACTTCGCCGGCTGGGACATGCCCCTGCGCTACGGCTCCGAGCGCGACGAGCACACCGCCGTGCGCACGAGGGCCGGGCTGTTCGACCTCTCCCACATGGGTGAGATCACCGTCACCGGCCCGCAGGCCGCCGCCCTCCTCGACTACGCCCTGGTGGGCAACATCGGCGGCGTGAAGCCGGGCCGCGCCCGCTACACCATGATCTGCCGGGCCGACGGCGGCATCCTCGACGACCTGATCGTCTACCGGCTGGGCGAGACCGAGTACATGGTCGTCGCCAACGCCTCCAACGCCCAGGTCGTGCTGGACGCGCTGACCGAGCGGGCCGCCGGCTTCGACGCCGAGGTGCGCGACGACCGGGACGCCTACGCGCTGCTCGCCGTCCAGGGCCCTGAGTCCCCCGGCATCCTGGCCTCCCTCACCGACGCCGACCTGGACGGGCTGAAGTACTACGCCGGCCTGCCCGGCACGGTCGCCGGGGTCCCGGCCCTGATCGCCCGCACCGGCTACACCGGCGAGGACGGCTTCGAGCTGTTCGTGAAGCCGGAGCACGCCGTCGAGCTGTGGCAGGCGCTGACCAAGGCAGGCGAGGGCGCCGGGCTGGTCCCGTGCGGCCTGTCCTGCCGCGACACGCTGCGCCTTGAGGCGGGCATGCCGCTGTACGGGCATGAGCTGACCACCTCCCTGACGCCCTTCGACGCCGGTCTCGGCCGCGTGGTGAAGTTCGAGAAGGAGGGCGACTTCGTGGGCCGTGAGGCCCTGCGCGAGGCCGCCGCCCGGGCCGAGCAGAACCCGCCGCGCGTGCTGGTCGGCCTGGTCGCCGAGGGCCGCCGCGTCCCGCGCGCCGGGTACGCCGTCGTCTCCGGCGGCGAGGTGATCGGCGAGGTCACCTCCGGCGCCCCCTCCCCCACCCTCGGCAAGCCGATCGCCATGGCCTACGTCGACGCCGCGCACGCCGCGCCCGGCACGCCCGGCGTGGGCGTGGACATCCGGGGCAGTCACGAGCCGTACGAGGTCGTGGCGCTGCCCTTCTACAAGCGCCAGAAGTAGACACTGGCCAGGGGCTCCACGAGGCCCCGGCCCGCCCTTCACCCCGCTCACCAGCGGTCCCCTTCACCAGCACTCCCGCGCGTACAGGAGAATTCAGGCCATGAGCAACCCCCAGCAGCTGCGCTACAGCAAGGAGCACGAGTGGCTGTCGGCCGCCGAGGACGGCGTGTCGACGGTCGGCATCACGGAGCACGCGGCCAACGCGCTCGGCGACGTGGTCTTCGTCCAGCTCCCCGAGGTCGGTGACACGGTGTCCGCGGGCGAGACCTGCGGCGAGCTGGAGTCGACCAAGTCGGTGTCCGACCTGTACTCCCCGGTCTCCGGTGAGGTCACCGAGGTCAACGAGGACGTCGTGAACGACCCGTCCCTGGTGAACTCGGCCCCCTTCGAGGGCGGCTGGCTGTTCAAGGTGCGGGTCACGGACGAGCCGGGCGACCTGCTCTCCGCCGACGAGTACACCGCGTTCTCCGCCGGCTGAGGAGTCGTAGCCGTATGTCCGTCCTGAACACCCCCCTGCACGAGCTCGACCCGGCCGTCGCCGCCGCGGTCGACGCCGAGCTGCACCGCCAGCAGTCCACGCTGGAGATGATCGCCTCGGAGAACTTCGCCCCGGTCGCGGTCATGGAGGCGCAGGGCTCGGTCCTCACCAACAAGTACGCCGAGGGCTATCCGGGCCGCCGCTACTACGGCGGCTGCGAGCACGTCGACGTGGTCGAGCAGATCGCCATCGACCGGGTCAAGGAGCTGTTCGGCGCCGAGCACGCCAACGTGCAGCCGCACTCGGGCGCCCAGGCCAACGCGGCCGCGATGTTCGCGCTGCTCAAGCCGGGCGACACGATCATGGGCCTGAACCTCGCCCACGGCGGTCACCTGACCCACGGCATGAAGATCAACTTCTCCGGCAAGCTCTACGACGTCGTCGCCTACCACGTGGGCGAGGACGGCCGGGTCGACATGGCCGAGGTCGAGCGGCTCGCCAAGGAGTCCCGGCCGAAGCTGATCGTCGCCGGCTGGTCGGCGTACCCGCGGCAGCTGGACTTCGCCGAGTTCCGCCGGATCGCCGACGAGGTCGGCGCGTACCTGATGGTCGACATGGCGCACTTCGCCGGGCTCGTCGCGGCCGGGCTGCACCCCAACCCGGTGCCGCACGCGCACGTGGTCACCACCACGACCCACAAGACCCTCGGCGGCCCGCGCGGAGGTGTGATCCTCTCCACGGCCGAACTGGCCAAGAAGATCAACTCCGCCGTCTTCCCCGGTCAGCAGGGCGGTCCGCTGGAGCACGTGGTCGCCGCCAAGGCCGTCGCCTTCAAGGTCGCCGCCTCGGAGGACTTCAAGGAACGCCAGCGCCGTACGCTGGAGGGTGCCCGCATCCTGGCCGAGCGTCTGGTGCGGGACGACGTCCGGGCCGTGGGCGTGGACGTGCTGTCCGGCGGCACGGACGTGCACTTGGTCCTGGTCGACCTGCGCGACTCCGAGCTGGACGGGCAGCAGGCCGAGGACCGGCTCCACGAGATCGGCATCACCGTCAACCGCAACGCGATCCCGAACGACCCGCGTCCGCCGATGGTGACGTCCGGTCTGCGGATCGGAACCCCGGCCCTGGCCACCCGCGGCTTCACGGCCGAGGACTTCGCCGAGGTCGCGGACGTCATCGCCGAGGCGCTGAAGCCGTCGTACGACGTGGAGGCCCTCAAGGCCCGGGTGAAGGCCCTGGCCGACCGGCACCCGCTGTACCCGGGTATGAACAAGTAACCAGCGGCAGACAACGGTCGCGAAGAAACCTTTCGGGCGCCGCGCCGGCCACAAGCGGGCGCGGCACCCACCCCTGTGCACCACCCCCGTAGTCAGGAGTTCCCCCGTGGCCATCTCGGTCTTCGACCTGTTCTCGATCGGCATCGGCCCGTCCAGCTCCCACACCGTCGGCCCGATGCGCGCGGCCGGCCTGTTCGTCCGGCGGCTGCGCAACGAGGAGCTCCTGCGCTCCGTCGCCTCGGTCCGCGCGGAGCTGTACGGCTCGCTCGGCGCGACCGGCCACGGCCACGGCACGCCCAAGGCGGTGCTGCTGGGCCTGGAGGGCGACTCGCCGCGCACGGTGGACGTGGAGACCGCCGACGAGCGAGTGGAGACGATCAAGGCCGGCGGCAGGCTGAACCTGCTCGGTGAGCACGAGATCGCGTTCTCCTTCGACGACGACATGGTCCTGCACCGCCGCAAGGCCCTGCCGTACCACGCGAACGGCATGACCCTGTGGGCGTACGACGCCTCGGGCGCGGAGCTGCTGACCAAGACCTACTACTCGGTCGGCGGCGGCTTCGTCGTCGACGAGGACGCGGTCGGCGCGGACCGCATCAAGCTCGACGACACCGTCCTCAAGTACCCCTTCCGCACCGGCGACGAGTTGCTGCGCATGGCCCGGGAGACCGGCCTGTCCATCTCGGCGCTGATGCTGGAGAACGAGCGGGCCTGGCGGACCGAGGAGGAGATCCGCGAGGGCCTGCTGGAGATCTGGCGGGTCATGCAGGCGTGCGTGGCGCGCGGCATGTCCCGCGAGGGCATCCTGCCGGGCGGTCTCAAGGTGCGCCGCCGGGCCGCCAACACCGCGCGCAAGCTCCGCTCCGAGGGCGACCCGCAGGCCCTGGCGATGGAGTGGATCACCCTCTACGCGATGGCCGTGAACGAGGAGAACGCGGCCGGGGGCCGGGTCGTCACCGCCCCGACCAACGGCGCGGCCGGCATCATCCCGGCGGTCCTGCACTACTACATGAACTTCGTGCCCGGCGCCGACGAGGAGGGCGTGGTCCGCTTCCTGCTCGCCGCGGGCGCGATCGGCATGCTGTTCAAGGAGAACGCCTCCATCTCCGGCGCCGAGGTCGGCTGCCAGGGCGAGGTCGGTTCCGCCTGCTCCATGGCGGCGGGCGCGCTGGCCGAGGTCCTCGGCGGGTCCCCGGAGCAGGTCGAGAACGCGGCCGAGATCGGCATGGAACACAACCTGGGCCTGACCTGCGACCCGGTCGGCGGCCTGGTCCAGATCCCGTGCATCGAGCGCAACGGCATGGCGGCGGTCAAGGCCGTCACCGCCGCCCGCATGGCGATGCGCGGCGACGGCTCCCACAAGGTGTCCCTGGACAAGGTCATCAAGACGATGAAGGACACGGGCGCGGACATGTCCGTGAAGTACAAGGAGACCGCCCGGGGCGGGCTTGCGGTGAACATCATCGAGTGCTGAGACGCTGATCGCGCTGATCCTCACCAAGGAGACCAGGCACGTCTCCCTGGACGACGGCGAGGCCGCCCCCGCCGACGACCCGGCTCCCGCCGTCACCGCGCCTGGCCGAAGTTGACGTTTCCACAACGGGCCACAGCAGCCCGTGCCATGGTGGTGGCACCAACTCTCCCTCCCCCCAGCACTACAGGGAGCCCCCCATGCTGCGCGGCATCGACGTGAGTTCCTACCAGTCCTCCTCCTACGACACCGACGGCCTCTCCTTCGTCTTCGTGAAGGCGACGGAGGGGCGTTCCTACGTGAACCCCAAGCTGGCCGCCCAGGCCAGGCGGGCGCGGGACGCCGGGCTGGTCGTCGGCTTCTACCACTTCCTGTGGCCCGGCAACCTCACCGCCCAGGCCGAGTACTTCGTCGGCAAGGCCCCGGACCGGCCGGGCGACATCCTCGCCGTCGACTGGGAGACGACCGGCGACGGCACGCACGCGAGCAACGCGGAGAAGGACCGGTTCATACGCAAGCTGAAGGAACTCCGTCCGGACAACCGGGTGGTGCTCTACTGCAACCGGCACTTCTGGCTCAACGTCGACACGAGCTCCTACGCCGGCGACGGGCTGTGGATTGCCGACTACGTCTCCGCGGGCAAGCCCCGCATCAAGGCGAAGTGGCGCTTCCACCAGTACACCGACGACCCGCTGGACAAGAACGTGGCCGACTTCGAGAGCAAGGCGGCGCTGCGCAAGTGGGCCACGGACGCCTGATCCTCTCCGGCCTAGCCGCGGAAGTCCGCCGTGCGCTCCGGGGAAGCCTCCGACAGGGCCTTGGTGACCTCCTGGACGCCTCCGCGCAGGCCGTAGACGGGGGTGCCGGGCTGCTGGCGCCAGGAGTCGTCCAGGCCGCCCGCGTCGACCGTGTCGAAGCCGAGTTCCTCGATCAGCGCGCGCACCTTCCGCTTGGCAGCCTCGTCGTCGCCGGCCACCGGGAGGGCCAGGCGGCCCGGGTCGCCGGCCGGGCGGTGGCGGTCCAGGATGTCCTGGGCGTAGGTGCCGTTGAAGGCCTTGATCACGGGGTGGCCCAGCTGCCGTTCCGTCCAGCGGCTCTCGGTGAGGCCCTCGTCCTCGATCCCGGCGATCCTGCCGTCGCGCTGCTTGGGGTAGTAGTTGCCGGTGTCGATGACCGCGACGCCCTCCGCCGCGCCGTCGAGCACGCCGGACGGCAGGTCCGGGACCGCCTTCAGGGGGATGGTCACCACGACGACCTCGGCGCCCCGCGCGGCCTCCCCGACCGGTACGGGCGTCGCGCCGGTCTCCTCCGCCAGGGCGGTGAGGGTGTGCGGGCCACGGGAGTTGGCGACGGACACGTCGTGGCCCAGGGCGGTGAGCCGCCGGGTCAGGTTGCCGCCGATGTTGCCCGCTCCGATGATGCCGATCTTCATGTCCTCGCCCTTCCGGGGGGTGGATAGCGCCTCGCGGATCCTTGTGACCGGGGTCAACCCCGAGGGCGGGAGCGCTATTCCTGGCCGTACGCGGGAAGGCCGAGGGGCCCGGTCCGTGCGGGCACGGGCCGGGCCCCTTCGCTGACGCGGCCGGGCGGCCTACTTGTCCAGGTAGGCCCAGAACTCGTCGAAGCTGAGCCTCTTGTCGCCGTCCAGGTCGCGGCTCTTGATGACGACCTCGGCGACCGACTCGGTGACGTTCCAGTCACCCGACCGGGCCAGGGCGGTCTTGAACTCGGCAGCGGTGATGAGTCCGTCACCGTCCGTATCGATCCGCTCGAACTGCTTGCGTGCTTCCTCGATGTCCGCCACCGGTCGCCCCTCGTCTCGTGCTGTACGTCTTGCTGACGCTGGTCAGATTAACTGGCCGCTCGGGCTTCCAGTGCGGCGACCACCCAGGCGAACTCCTCCCGGTGGGCCGCCCCGGGCCCGGCGCCCTTCACGACGGCGAGCAACTCCCGGTAACGGGCGACCCGGTGGGTGGCGTGCGAGCGCAGCCGGTCGAGTACGGCGGCGGGGTCGGCCGTGCCCAGGAGATCGTCCAGCACGCGGCCGGCCTCCGGCGAGCCGGGGGCGATGCCCCGCTCGCGGGCCTCGGCCGCCAGCCGCACCAGCCGCCGGGAGAACCGCAGGGACGCCCCGGCGGGCGCGTCGTGGCCGCGGTCGGCCGCGTTGGACTCGGCGACCCTGCGCATCTCGGCCCGGAAGCCGGGGTCCTGCAGCAGCTCGGCCAGCTCCAGCCAGGCGTCGACCTGTTCGGGTGACGGCTCCTCGGGCAGGTCGGCGGCAGTGTGCCGCATCCGCTCGCGGATCTCCGGGTCCGCCGTGTCCAGCCCGTGGAAGATCTCGTCCACGAACTCCTCGAGGATGCGCCGCCGCTCGGCCGCGGACAGCCGTGCCAGTCTGTTCATCAAAGTCATCTCCTCCGTGCCGGAACCTCGCTTCGCGACCGTCGACAGCACCGCACGGGTCACCTTCAGCGACCGGATCCGCGCGTCCAGCGCGACCACGTGTGCGGCCGCGACCTGCGCCACCGTCGCCTCGCCGGCCAGCACCCGGCGGACGTCCGTGAGGCCCAGGCCGAGTTCGCGCAGCGTCCGGATCAGCTCCAGGCGGGCCACCGAGGCGGCGTCGTAGAGCCGGTATCCGCCCTCCGACCGGGCCACCGGGGGCAGGGCGCCCTCGTCGGACCAGTACCGGATGGTGCGGACGGTCAGTCCGGTGGCCCGGGCCAGTGCGCCGATGGTGAGCAGGGCGGTGCCGTCGTCGGTCATGTCCGGGAGTCTGCGCCCTCCAGCGGGTGGAGACTCAAGCCGCGGTCAGTGCCAGGGCTTGTAGTGCGGGTTGCTCTCGCACTCGCTCATGATCTCGGTCCTGGTCGCCTTGTCGACCGGGCAGACGCCGACGATGTACTGCCGGGCGATGCCGCCGGGGAAGGCGACCTCCTGCTGGTCGGCGTATGTGTGGCTGTCGCCGATGGTCTTGTTGACGTCGACGCCCCCGGGGGCGTCGACGTAGTAGTTGAAGGCGGACTTCCACTTCTTGAACAGGTCGTGGTCGTACGTGGTCGACACGTACGGGGACGGCTGGTTGACCAGGACGTACTTCTCCAGGTCGTACTGTCCGTTCACGACGTCCCTGGGGCGGAAGCCCTCCTCGAAGACGACGGAGGGGCCGCGGCCGTCGGCGCGGTAGAGGGTGCCGCAGGTGGTGCGCCAGGACGGATTGGGGGTGATCCGGCCGAGGTCGACCCGGCGGTCGGCGGCGGCTTCGGCCTTGTCGTCGTACTGGACGGGGCAGGCGGCCGGTGCGGGGGCGGTGGGCCGGGCGGGTGCCTGGTTCGGTGCGGCGGCCGTGGTGGTGAGGACGGCCGCGAGGGAAAGGGCGGCGGCGGTGGCGCGCCGCCGCGGGCGGAGAGTGATCATGCGGAGCACGATCCTGGTTCCACCGCGGCGGGGCCGGGATCCTCACCCGATCAGGGCGTGTCAACTGCGCTGGTGCGGACGGCCGATGGGGTCAGCGGAAGATACCCGTGTGGCCGAGTGAGTAGCGGCCGGGCTGCGGGTAGACCGCGAGGCCGTGCGGGCCGCTGCCGACGGGGATGCGGGCGAGCTGGGTGCCGGTGCGGGTGTCGATGGCGTAGACCTCGGCGTCGTAGCGGCCGGAGAGCCAGAGCACCTTGCCGTCGGCGGAGACGCCGCCCATGTCGGGGCTGCCGCCGTCGGGCAGCCGCCACTTCCTGGTGAGCTTGTTCCGCGTGAAGTCGAAGACGGAGACCGTGCCCTCGCCTCGGTTGGACACGTACATCTCGCGGGAATCGCGGCTGACGTAGAGGCCGTGGCAGCCCTTGCCGGTGGGCAGCAGGGTGGGCGCGGTGAACTTGTCGCCGTCCAGGACCCACATGCCGTGGGCCATCATGTCCGCGATGTAGAACCTCTTGCCGTCGGGCGAGATCTTCACGTCCTGCGGCATGGCGCCTTCGAACGGCAGCCGCTGCTGGCCCACGACCTCCATCTTCTCGGTGTCGACCTTGAGCAGTTCGCCGCTGAACTCGCAGGAGACGATGAAGTAGCGGCCGTCGAGGGAGAAGTCGGCGTGGTTAACGCCGTAGCAGGAGACCGGGACGGTCTTCTTGACGGCCATGGTGTGCGGGTCGCGGAAGACGAGCTCGCGGTCGAGGGAGGCCATGACGACGGCGTACTTGCCGTGGGGCGTGAAGTAGAGGTTGTAGGGGTCGTGGACCTCGACCTCCTCGCCCGCCTTGCCGGTCTTCGGGTCGATCGGGGTGAGGGTGTGGCCGCGGTTGTTGTTGACCCAGAGCGTCTTCAGGTCCCAGGAGGGCACCACGTGCTGGGGCTGCCGGCCCACGGGGATCGTCTCGACGATCTCGTACGTCTTCGGGTCGATGACGGAGACGGTGTCGGACTCGGTGTTGGGGACGTAGACCCGGGACGGGAAGTCTCTGACCACCGGGGACAGCTTGTTCGGTCGGTCGGCCGCGTACACGTCCTGCGGGTCGAGGACCGGCGGCATGCCGGGCAGGCCCTCGACGGGCTTCTTCTCGGGCGGGGCGGGGACGGCGGCCTTGGTGCCGCGCGCCTCGGAGGCCTGCTCCCCGTCCGTGCCGCAGGCGGCGAGGACGGCGAGGGCGGCGCCCGTGACCAGGGCGCTCTTGACGAGGTGACGGTGCATTCCACCATTTAAGAAGCGCCTTCCCCGGAAGCGGGCCATTCGCCCGATCGGTGGCCGGGTGAGCCCTGCCGCGCGGGCCTGGGGCCCCGGCCCTCAGCGGTCGGGGATTCGCATCTCGAACCAGGTGGTCTTCCCGCGGGGCAGCAGGTCGACCCCCCAGCGGTCGGCCAGCTTGTCGACCAGGAACAGGCCCCGGCCGCTGACGTCCATCTCCTGCACCGGCATCAGGCACGGCAGCCCGCGCGAGGGATCGCGCACCTCGGCCCGGATCCAGCCGCGCCGCCGGTGCAGACGGAGCCCGAAGACGCGGGCGCCGGTGTGGCGTACGGCGTTGCCGACCAGTTCGGAGACGAGGAGCACCGCGTCCTCCGTGGTCCTGGGCGTGAGCCCCCAGTGCCGCAGGACCACGACCTGGGTGAGCCGTCTGGCGGTGGCCGCGGACTCGGGGCGGGACGGCAGTGGAACCTCTGCCTCCGCCGGGTCGCCGTACAACTCCAGCGCCTTCAGCGCGAGTTCGTCCTCGACGGCCGGCGACCAGCGCGCCGCGGCCGCATGAGCGTGCCCCCGCGGCTGTCCCGTACCCTCCAGCCCCGCCATGCCCCCATGATGGCCGTCCGGGCCGTCCGCCGGGGCCGTTCCCGGGGAATACGCCCCCGGGGGGACGGACCCCGGGGCGACGGTCGCCCGTCATGCGCCAACGGCACTTCGGCCTGGTCCGCACCCGGGCCGACCTGCTGGAACGGACCGTTCCGGGGCAATCGGCGACCTCCCACGACCGGGCACGCTTAAGGTTGCCTTAAGGCTGCCATAAACCGCCCCATCGAGGGACCCGGATCGGACACGGTGTCAATTGCGACCTGTGGAGGAATGTTCAGAGGAACTTCGCCTTGCCCGGACCCTCCTCCACGAAGCTGCGCATCCCGCGCTCGCGGTCCTCGGTGGCGAACAGGCCGGCGAACCAGTTCCGTTCGATCGCGAGGCCCGTGTCGATGTCCGTCTCCAGGCCCGTGTCGATCGACTCCTTGGCTGCGCGCAGCGCGAGGGCCGGGCCCTGGGCCAGCTTCGCGGCCCAGGCGTGCGCCTGCGCGTAGACCTCGTCGGCAGGCACGACCCGGTCGACCAGACCGATCTCCTTGGCCTCGTCGGCCTTGACCATCCGGCCCGTGAAGATGAGGTCCTTGGCCTTGGAAGGGCCGACCAGGCGGGCCAGGCGCTGGGTGCCGCCGGCGCCGGGGATCAGGCCGAGCAGGATCTCCGGCTGGCCGAGCTTGGCGTTCTCGCCGGCGATGCGGTAGTCCGCGCAGAGCGCGAGCTCGCAGCCGCCGCCCAGGGCGTAGCCCGTCACGGCCGCGACGACCGGCTTGGGGATGCGGGCCACCGCCGTGAAGGAGTCCTGCAGGGCGCGGGCGCGCAGGACCATCGCCGTGTGGTCCATCGCCTGCATCTCCTTGATGTCCGCGCCGGCCGCGAACACCTTCTCGCCGCCGTAGACCACCACGGCCCGCACGTCCTCGCGGCGCGCGGCCTCCTCGGCGAGTTCCTTCAGCCGGTCCTGCGTGGCGATGTCCAGCGCGTTCATGGGCGGTCGGTCCAGCCGGAGCGTACCGACGCCTTCAGCGACTTCGAGAGAGACGGTCATGGGCAGCAGGTTAACGGGGATTAACGCACGGGGCCCCGGTGCGGTCCGTCACACCGGGGCCCTGCCGTCAGCGGCGGGGGCGCTACTTCTTCCACTTCTCCCACGACATGTTCCAGCCGTTGAGCCCGTTGTCCGGGTCGACGATCCGGTCCTCGGAGTTCTTGACGACGACCACGTCGCCGATCATGGAGTTGTTGAAGAACCAGGCGGCCGGCACCTTCTTGTCCCAGCCGCCGCGCACGTCGCGCAGGCCGATGCAGCCGTGGCTGGCGTTGTAGTTGCCGAAGGCGCCGCTCGCCCAGTAGTTGCCGTGCAGGAACGTGCCGGAGGTGGTGAGGCGGACGGCGTGCGGGACGTCCTTGATGTCGTACTCGCCGCCGTAGCCGACGGTCTCGCCGTTCATCCGGGTGACCGTGAGCATCTCGCTGATGACCATCTGGCCGTTCCAGGTCTCCATGCCGGGCTTGCCGGTGGTGACCGGGATGGTCTTGACGACCTTGCCGTCCCGCGTGACCTTCATGGTGAGCTTCTTGGCGTCGACGACCGAGACCTGGTTGCGGCCGATGGTGAACTCGACCTTCTTGTCCTGCTCGCCGTAGACGCCGGGGCGGCCCTCGACGCCGTCGAGGTTCAGGTCGACGGTCACCTTGGTGCCGGGCTTCCAGTACTTCTCGGGGCGGAAGTCGAGGCGGTCGTTGCCGAACCAGTGGCCCTCGACGTCGACGGCCGGCTCGGTCTTGATGCGGATGGCGTTCTCGACGGCCTCCGGGCTGGTGATGCCCCGGGAGAAGCGGATGGAGAACGGCATGCCGACGCCGACCTTGGAGCCGTCCTCGGGCGTGAAGGTGCCGATGAAGGTGTTCTTCGGCGTCAGCGTCGTGAAGCCGGCGTCCTCAGCGGCCGTGCGGCCCTCGGAGTCCTTGGCGACCGCGTGCACGGTGTACTTCGTGGCACCGGCCAGATGCGTGGACGGCGTCCAGGTGGCACCGTCGCCGGATATCTTCCCGTCGATCCTCTTGCCCTCGGCGTCCTTGACGACGACCTCCGAGAGCTTGCCCTTGGCCGCGGTGACCTTCAGCGCGCCGCTGGTCCCGACGGACTTGGCCCCGTCCTTCGGCGCGATGCTGACGACGGCCTCGGACTGCCCGCTCTGCGCGGTGTCCGCGCCCTTGCCCTGGCCGCCGTCCGCGCCGGAACCGGAGCCGCCGTCCCCGCCGCCGCACGCCGTCACGGCGAACAGCAGCGCGCCGACGACGAGCGCGAGCCTCCCGCTCCCGCGTCCAACCGACGCCCCCGATATCGGTCGCACGTTCAAGTGGTTCTCCCCTCCCCGGACCTGGCCAGGCCCGCTCCCCGGCGCGTGTCCCCCGCGCACCGGCGAATAGTAACCACCAAGTGAGCGGCCCCGGCGGCCCGCGAATGTCACTGTTCGGTCCCAACGGATCGCCGGCTCAACCCGCCCCCCTGTCGGGTTACTTCACCGCACTGCCCGCCTTCCATGCATTCCAGCCCATATTCCAGCCTCCGAGCCCGTTGTCGGGAGCGACCTTTTTGTCATTGCTGTTGACCACCTCGACGACGTCCCCGACGAGGCTGCGGTCGAAGAACCAGCCGGCCGGGGTGTCCGAGCCGCCGCCCTTCACGTCGCGCAGGCCGATGCACCCGTGGCTGACGTTGGTGCGGCCGAAGACGCTGCGGTGGGCCCAGTAGTTGCCGTGCAGGAAGGTGCCCGAGCCGGTCAGGCGCATGGCGTGCGGGACGTCGGGGATGTCGTACTCGCCCTTGCCGTCGCGCTTCTTGAAGCCGACCGTGGCGCCGTTCATCCGGGTGACCTCCAGCATCTCGGTCACCACCATCTTGCCGTTGTAGGTGGTCGTCTTCGGGGCTCCGGCGGTGACGGGCACGGTGGCGAGCGGTTCGCCGTCGCGCCGCACCTCCATGGAGTGCCGGGCGGCGTCGACCACCGAGATCTGGCTGCGGCCGACGGTGAAGGAGAACCTCTTGTCCTGCAGGCCGTAGAGGCCCGGCCCGCCCTTCACGTCCCGCAGGCGCAGCTCGACGGTGACCCGGGTGCCGGGTTTCCAGTAGTGCCGGGGGCGGAAGTCGAGCCGGGTCCGGCCGAACCAGTGCGGGCGGATCTCTACGGCCGGGCGGGCGGTGACCCGCACCGCGCGCTCGACGGCCGCCCGGTCGGTGATCCGCCGGCTGAACTGCAGGGAGACGATCATGCCGGTGCCGACGGTGGCACGGTGCTCCGGCGTGACGTAGCCGATGAAACGCTCCTTGGGGACGTACGTCGTGAACGTCGTGTGCCGGGCCGAGCGGCGTCCGCCGCCGTCCACGGCCACGGCGTCGACCGTGTACTTGGCGCCCAGCGCGAGCCGCTTCTCCTCCGGTTCCCAGGTCAGGCCGTCGGCGGAGAGGTGCCCGGGCACGGGGGTCACCCGCGCGTCCTGCGACCGGACGACCTTCACCGACTCCAGCCGGCCGTCGGGTACGCGCACCCGCAGTTCCTCCCCGGGGCGCACGCCCCGGGTGCCGTCGCCGGGCGAGACCTCGATGACGTCCTCGGGCGCCGGGGGCGCGCCGAACACCCCGGCGATGCCGCCGCCGTCGTCCGAGGTGCAGCCGGTGGCCCCGGCGAGGAGCCCTGCCCATGTCACTACGGCGGCCAGCGCGGCCCTCGCGCGCCGTGCGCGCCCTTGTACGTGCCTCACGAGGTGCCCAACGACCGGTCACGTCCCCGGGAAACGACCATGCCCGCCCCCGGGGAAACGTGAGTGCGACCCATGCTCTGGGCAGAACAGTGGGGAGGACGACGCGCAGGGGAGCCGCGACCCGGGCCGCAGCACAGGGCCGCACCCCTCTGTCCCCCGTCGTTCCACGAGCCTCGGGAGGCTGACAGGTGTCCAGCGCAGCCGAGCAGGAGGCGGTGGCCGGTCATGAGGCCACCGGGAACGGGCGCCAGGCCGCCGCCGTGAACGGCACGCGGCCCTCCGTGCCGCCGCCCGCCGTGCCCGCCCGGCCGGGCGCGCCCACCCCGCTGGGCGCCCGGTTCCGGGTCGGCCCGGGCGGGGTGGCCGGGACGAATTTCGCCTTGTGGGCGGGCGGGGCCGAGGGGGTCGAGCTGTGCCTCTTCGACGAGGCGGGCAAGGAGTCACGGGTGCGGCTCGCCGAGCTGACCCACGGGATCTGGCACGGTTTCGTGCCGGGCGTGCTGCCCGGCCGGCGCTACGGCTACCGGGTGCACGGCCGCTGGGACCCCTGGACGGGCGCCCGCTGGAACCCGGCGAAGCTGCTGCTCGACCCGTACGCACGTGCCGTCGACGGTGACTTCGGGCTGCCGCCGGAGGTGTACGGGCACGTCCGCGACTGGCCCCAGCAGCACGTCGCCGACACCGTGCGCGACGACCGGGACTCGGCGCCGTACGTGCCGAAGGGCGTCGTCGTCCACGATGACGACGACTGGTCCGACGACCGGCGCCCGAAGACCCCGTGGGCCGACTCGGTGATCTACGAGCTGCACGTCAAGGGCTTCACCCGGTTGCACCCGGGCATCCCCGAGGAGCTGCGCGGCACCTACGCCGGCCTCGCGCACCCGGCGGCGGTCGAGCACCTGGTGACGCTGGGCGTGACGGCGGTGGAGCTGCTGCCGGTGCACCAGTTCGCGCACGAGGACCACCTGCTGCGCAGGAGCCTGCGCAACTACTGGGGCTACAACTCCATCGGCTATTTCGCCCCGCACGCGGCCTACGCCGCCTCCGGCACCACCGGTCAGCAGGTCGGCGAGTTCAAGCGCATGGTGCGCGCCCTGCACGCGGCCGGGATCGAGGTCATCCTCGACGTGGTCTACAACCACACCGCGGAGGCGGGCGAGCTGGGCCCGACGCTGTCCCTGAAGGGCATCGACAACCGCGGCTACTACCGCCTCCAGGACGACGCCCGCCGCTACGCCGACTACACCGGCTGCGGCAACACGCTGCACGTGGTCCAGCCGCACGTGCTGCGCCTGATCACGGACTCGCTGCGCTACTGGGTCACCGAGATGGGCGTCGACGGCTTCCGCTTCGACCTGGCGGCGGCGCTGGCCCGCTCGATGCACGACGTCGACATGCTCTCCCCGTTCCTGGCGGTGATCGCCCAGGACCCGGTGCTGCGCCGGGTGAAGCTGATCGCCGAGCCGTGGGACGTGGGCTCTGGCGGCTACCAGGTGGGGGCGTTCCCGCCGCTGTGGACGGAGTGGAACGACCGCTACCGCAACACCGTGCGGGACTTCTGGCGGCACGCGCTGCCGGACGTGCGCGAGATGGGCTACCGCCTGTCGGGCTCCAGCGACCTGTACGCCTGGGGCGGGCGCAGGCCGTACGCGTCGGTCAACTTCATCACCGCGCACGACGGTTTCACCCTGCGCGACCTGGTGTCCTACGAGCGCAAGCACAACGAGGCCAACGGCGAGGGCAACCGGGACGGCACGGACGACAACCGCGCCTGGAACTGCGGCGCCGAGGGCGAGACGGACGACGAGGGCGTGCGGGCGCTCAGGCGCAGGCAGCTGCGCAACCTGCTGACCACGCTGCTGCTGTCGACGGGCGTGCCCATGCTGGTCGCGGGTGACGAGCTGGGCCGCACGCAGCGCGGCAACAACAACGCCTACTGCCAGGACAACGAGATCAGCTGGCTGGACTGGGGCCTGCTGGAGGACCCCGGCTGGCGGGCCCTGTTCGAGCTGACCTCCCGGCTGATCGCGCTGCGCCACCGGCACCCGGTGCTGCGCCGCCGGGCGTTCTTCTCGGGCCGGGCGCAGACCGCCGACGGGCTGCGCGACCTGGCCTGGTTCACCTCGCGGGGCACGGAGATGACCGAGCAGGACTGGTACGCGCCCGCCGCCACGCTGGGCATGTACCTCTCCGGCCGGGACATCCCGGGCCGGGACGAGCACGGGGAGCAGATCCTCGACGACAGCTTCCTGGCGGTGCTGCACGCGGGCGAGGGGCCGGTGAGCTTCGTGCTGCCGGGTCCGCCGTGGGCGGAGCGCTACGAGGTCGTCGTCGACACGAGCCTGGAGGAGCAGGGGGAGGCACCGGGGGCGGAGCACCCGGCCGGGACGGAGATCACGGTACCGGCGCGCGCGGTGCTGCTGCTGCGGGTGGCGGGGTGAGCGCACGGCTCGGCCCGTGCCGCCGTCCGGTGCCTCGAAAACGCAGGTCGTAGGACCAACGGCCGATGCGGGTCGGGCGCAAACCCGGTGGGAAGTGTCAGTGGCGAACCGTAGGCTCGCTGCTGATGGCCACGACACCCGCACCCGCCAAGGACCGTTCCGTCGTGCGTACGCTGCTGCGCCTGTGGCCGTATGTCCGGCCCGTGCGGGGCAGGCTGTTCACCGCCGCGTTCGTCGCCATACTCGCCTCCTGCGTGGGCCTGGTGATCCCGCTGGTGCTGAAGTGGATGGTGGACGGGCCGATCGCCGGCCGGGACCCGGCCGGGGTGTGGCTCGGGGCGCTGTACCTGCTGCTGCTCGGCTTCGCGGAGGCCCTGCTGTTCGGGCTGCGGCGCTGGCTGGTGGCGCGTCCGCTGTCCCGTGTCGAGGCCTCCATGCGGGCGGCCCTGTACCGGCACCTGCAGCGGCTGCCGGTCTCCTTCTACGACCGCTGGGCTTCCGGACAGTTGCTGTCCCGGGGGACGACGGACCTGATGCTGCTGCGCATGTTCCTCGCCTTCCCGCTGACGTTCCTGCTGGTCAACGGCGTGACGATCCTCGTCGGCGTGATCATCATGCTGGTGCAGGACTGGACCCTCGGGCTGGTCATCCTCGGGCCCGCCGTACCCCTCCTGGTCACCTGCGTGGTCTTCGAGAAGCGCTACGCCACGGCGGCCCGCCGCGCCCAGGACCAGGTGGGCGACCTGACGACGGTCGTCGAGGAGAGCGTGCTCGGCATCCGCATCATCAAGGGCTTCGGCCGCCACCGGAGCCAGGCGCGGGCCTTCCGCGAGCTGTCGCAGCGGCTGCGCGGCACGGAACTGCGCAAGGCGCGCCTGCTGGCGACGATCTGGGGTGTCATCGTGACGCTGCCGGAGGTGGCGATCGGCGCCGCGCTGGTGGTGGGGGTCGTCCAGGTCGCCGACGGGGCGCTGTCGGCGGGCACGCTGGTGGCCTTCCTGTCCACGGCGCTGGCGCTGCGCTGGCCGGTGGAGTCGATCGGCTTCCTGCTGGCGATGACCCAGGAGGCGGCGACCGCGACCGAACGGTACTTCGAGGTGATGGACGAGAAGGCCGAGGAGACGGATCCGGTGCCGGGGGCGGCCCCGGCCGACCCGGACGACCGGGGACTGCGCTTCCACGACGTCACCTTCCGCTACCCCGACGCCCCGCCCGGCTCCCCTCCCGTCCTCCACCACATCGACCTGCACATCCGCCCCGGCGAGTCCATGGCCCTGGTCGGCACCACCGGCAGCGGCAAGACGACGCTCACCGCGCTCGTCCCCCGTCTGTACGAGGTGACCTCGGGCCGCATCACCCTCGACGGCGTCGACATCACCGCCCTGCCCCGTCAGACCCTGCGCGCCAAGGTCGCCGTCGCCTTCGAGGAGCCCACGCTCTTCTCCGCCTCGGTCGGCGACAACGTCCTCATGGGGGCCGGGGACTCGGCGGGCCCCGCCACCCTGGAGCGCGCCCTGGCCGTCGCCCAGGCCGACTTCGTGCACGCCCTGCCGCAGGGGACCGGCACCCAGGTCGGCGAGCAGGGCCTCAGTCTCTCCGGCGGTCAGCGGCAGCGTCTCGCCCTGGCCCGGGCGGTCGTGGGGCAGCCGGAGTTCCTGGTGCTCGACGACCCGCTGTCGGCGCTGGACGTGCACACGGAGGCCGCCGTGGAGGCCGCCCTGCGGCAGGTGCTCGCCGACACCACCGCCCTGATCGTGGCGCACCGCCCGTCCACGGTGCTGCTCGCCGACCGGGTCGCGCTGCTGTCCGGCGGCCGGATCGCCGCGGTCGGCACCCACCACGAACTGCTGCGCGGCAACGCCGAGTACGCCCACCTGATGTCCGGAGCGGAATCAGGGGAACAGGAGGAGGCCCGATGACGGCGGCCACCACGGCACCGGCCGGCGGCAAGCCCGACGACCGCCGCCCCGCCCCCGGCGACCCCTTCGACCGGGACGTCCTGCCCACTCCCCCGGGCGCGACCGCGGCCCTGCTGCGCTCCCTGCTCGCGCCCATGAAGGCCCGGGTCGCGGTCACGACCCTCCTGCTGCTGGTCCAGCAGGCGGTGGTGCAGGCGGGCCCGCTGCTCGTGGCGTACGCCATCGACCGTGCCGTACCGGCGTTCCGGGCGCGGGACCACGGGCCGCTGATCGCGGTGGGCGCCGGTTACCTGGGGTGCGCGCTGGCCGCGGGCGCGCTGCAGTGGGCGTTCGTCGCCGCGGCGGCCCGCGTCAGCCAGGACGTGCTGCTGGACCTGCGCGGCCGGATCTTCCGCCACGCCCAGGCGCTCAGCGTCGACTTCCACGAGCGCTACACCTCGGGCCGGCTCATCTCCCGCTCCACGACGGACGTGGAGTCGCTGCGCGAGCTTCTGGACGAGGGGTTGCAGGAGCTGGTGACGGTCGTCCTGTCGTTCGTCTACATCTCGGCGATGCTGCTCTGGCTCGACCTCGGCCTCGGGGGCGTGGCGGTGGCGTCCCTGGTGCCGCTGTACGCGCTCGTGCGGCTCTACCAGCGGCGTGCCGCACGGGTGTACCGGGCGCGGTCCACCGCCATCGCCGCGGTCATCGTGAAGTTCGTCGAGACCATGAACGGCATCCGGCCGGTGCGCGCCTTCCGCCGTGAGGCCGCCAACGACGCCGACTTCGGCCGGCTGAACCAGCGGCACGAGCGGACCAACGGCGACGCGCTGCTGGAGATGGCCCGCTACGTCACCGGCTCGCGGCTGGTCGCCAACGCGGCGGTCGCGGCGATCGTGCTGTGGGGCGCCCACCGGGTCGCGGACGGCACCCTGGCGCTCGGTGTGCTGGCGGCGGCCGTGCTGTATCTGCGACGGCTGTACGACCCCATCGACCGGCTCGGCATGTTCCTCAACTCCTACCAGTCGGCGGCGGCCTCCCTGGAGAAGATCGCCGGGCTGCTCGCCCAGAAGCCGTCCGTGCCGGAGCCGGCCGTCTCCCGGCCGCTCCCGCCGCGCAGCAGCGGGATCCCGGGCCGCGAGGTCGTCTTCGACGGCGTCCGCTTCGGCTACCGCACCGGCGGCGAGGTGCTGCCCCGCTTCGACCTGACGCTCCCGGCGGGACAGACGGTCGCGGTCGTCGGCTCCACGGGCGCCGGCAAGTCGACGCTGGCCAAGCTGCTGGCCCGGTTCTACGACCCCTCCGACGGGCGGGTGCTGCTCGACGGCGTCGACCTGCGTGATCTGGCCGTGCCGGAACTGCGGCGCGGTGTGGTGATGGTGACGCAGGAGGCGTTCCTGTTCTCCGGCACGGTCGCCGACAACATCGCGATCGGCCGGCCGGACGCGACCCGTGCGGAGATCGAGCAGGCGGCGAAGGAGATCGGCGCGCACGACTTCATCAGCGCCCTGCCCGACGGCTACGACACCGACGTCCGCAAGCGGGGCGGCCGCATCTCGGCCGGGCAGCGGCAACTGGTGGCGTTCGCGCGGGCGTTGCTGGCCGACCCGGCGGTGCTGATCCTCGACGAGGCGACCAGCTCGCTGGACGTCCCGGGCGAGCGCGCGGTGCAGCGGGCCATGGCGACGGTACTGAAGGGCCGTACGGCGGTGGTCATCGCGCACCGGCTGTCGACGGTGGAGATCGCGGACCGAGTCCTGGTGATGGAGCACGGCAGGATCGTGGAGGACGGCGAGCCGGGCGAACTCATCGCGGGCACGGGCAGATTCGCGGAACTGCACCGCGCGTGGCGGGACAGTCTGGCGTAGCTGCCGTACGCCGTGAGGTCGATCTCGCCGACCTCACGGCAGACCCCTTCCGCGTCCGTATAGCGAACATGAACTTCCGGTCAACGAACCGTTTCCGGCCATTGTTTTGACGCGCTCCTGACAGAAAGCGCGGTCCCCTGCCACGCTTCCCGCGACTGCTCCACAGCAACCCCACAGCAACACCTCCCCCTCCCCAGGCCGGGCGACCCCCGGTCCCGCAGAAGGAGTCCGTGTTGAGTAGCAGTTCCTCTGGCAGAGGCACCTCCCACAGACGCACTCCCCACACCCCCCGCCGCACCGCGGCCGTGGCCCTCGCCGGCGTCGCCGCGCTGATCGCCGCCGCCGTGCAGAGCGGCACCGCCGTCGCGGCCCCGGAGAAGGCACCGCGGGTCGCGAGCAAGGCGATCCCCGGCTCGGAGTCGGTGAAGCTCACCCCCGCCCAGCGCGCCGCGCTGATCCGCGAGGCCGACGCCGCCACGGCGGAGACCGCGAAGGACCTGGGCCTGGGGGCCAAGGAGAAGCTGGTCGTGCGGGACGTCCTGAAGGACCGGGACGGCACCGTGCACACCCGCTACGAGCGCACCTACGACGGTCTGCCGGTCCTCGGCGGCGACCTGGTCGTGGAGAGCACGAAGGCGGACGAGACCGCCGCCGTCGTGAGGGCGACCCGCGCCGCCATCGCCCCGGCCACGACGAAGACCGCGGTGCCCGCCGCGAAGGCCCGGCAGCAGGCCCTGGCCGCCGGGAAGGCGGAGGAGGCGAAGAGCCCCGGCATCAACCGCGAGCCGCGCAAGGTGATCTGGGCCGCGAGCGGCGAGCCGGTCGTGGCGTACGAGACGGTCGTCGGCGGGTTCCAGCACGACGGCACCCCGCAGGAACTGCACGTGATCACGGACGCCACGAGCGGCGAGAAGCTGTACGCGTGGGAGGCCATCGAGACCGGCACCGGCAACACGGTGTACTCCGGCACGGTCGACCTCACCACCACCCAGTCCGGGTCGGCGTACAACCTCACCGACGGCGCCCGCGGCAACCACAGGACGTACAACCTCAACCGCGGCACCTCCGGCACCGGCACCCTCTTCTCCGGCGCCGACGACGTCTGGGGCAACGGCAGCCCGTCCAACCTGGAGTCCGCGGCCGCGGACGCCCACTACGGGGCCGCCCTGACGTGGGACTACTACAAGAACGTGCACGGCCGCTCCGGCATCCGCGGCGACGGCGTGGGCGCGTACTCCCGCGTCCACTACGGCAACAACTACGTCAACGCCTTCTGGTCGGACAGCTGCTTCTGCATGACCTACGGCGACGGCTCGGGCAACGCCAACCCCCTGACCTCGATCGACGTGGCCGCGCACGAGATGACCCACGGGCTCACCTCGAACACGGCCGGGCTGAACTACAGCGGCGAGTCCGGCGGCCTGAACGAGGCGACGTCCGACATCTTCGGCTCGACCGTGGAGTTCTTCGCCAAGAACTCCGCCGACGTCGGTGACTACCTCATCGGCGAGGAGATCGACATCAACGGCGACGGCACGCCGCTGCGCTACATGGACAAGCCCAGCAAGGACGGCTCGTCCAAGGACGCCTGGTACTCGGGCATCGGCTCGATCGACGTGCACTACTCCTCGGGCCCGGCGAACCACTTCTTCTACCTGCTCAGCGAGGGCAGCGGCACCAAGACCATCAACGGTGTCACGTACGACTCGCCCACCTCGGACGGCCTTCCGGTCGCCGGCATCGGCCGGGACAAGGCGGAGAAGATCTGGTTCCGCGCGCTGACCACCAAGTTCACCTCGACCACCAACTACGCGGGCGCCCGCACCGGCACCCTCGCGGCCACCGGTGAGCTCTACGGCACCGACAGCGCCGAGTACAAGGCGGTCCAGGACGCGTGGGCGGGCGTGAACGTCGGCGCCCGCTCGGGCGGCGGAGGCGGCGGGGGCACGTCCTTCGAGAACACCGCCGACGTGGCGATCCCGGACCGGGGCGCGGCGGTCACCTCGCCCGTCACCGTCTCCGGGCGGACGGGCAACGCGCCGGCCGACCTCAAGGTCGCCGTGGACATCGTCCACACCTACATCGGTGACCTCCAGGTGCAGTTGGTGGCCCCCGACGGGACGGCGTACACGCTGAAGGGGTACGGCACCGGCGGCAGCGCGGACAACCTGAACACCACGTACACGGTGAACGCGTCCTCCGAGGTGGCCAACGGCGTCTGGCAGCTGCGTGTGCAGGACAACGCGGCCGCCGACACCGGCTACATCAACAGCTGGAAGCTCACCTTCCCGTAGGTCCCCGAGCCGGTCCCGAGTCAGGGCGTCGCCCCGGTGGGTTCGAATCCCCCGGGGCGGCGTCCGTTCTCCCGCTCCGGACGCACACCCAGCCGTCGATTTCCGGCCAACATCATGTGGCGCTCCTGACATGTACGCGTCCCAAGTGCCACTCTTCCTCCACCCGCCGCACAGCACCCAGCAGTTCCCCCACACCTAGGAGCTCGTGTGATCGCCCCCCGCTACGCGCGTCACAAGCGCACCACGCTGGCCATCGCCACCGCGGTCGCCGCCGGCGCCCTGCTCACCACCGGCCTGACCTCCGGCAGCAGCGTCGCCGCCGACGCGCAGAGCAAGCCGGTCCTCGCCGCCGCCCCGGTCCTGCTCACCGCGCCCGCCCGCACCGCCCTCGTCCGGGAGCAGCAGGCGGACGCCGCCGCCACCGCCGACGAGATAGGCCTCGGCACGCAGGAGAAGCTGGTCGTCAAGGACGTCGTGAAGGACGCCGACGGCACCGTCCACACCCGCTACGAGCGCACCTACGCCGGCTTGCCGGTGCTCGGCGGCGACCTCGTCGTGCACGAGTCGAAGTCCGGCGAGGCGCGGGGCGTCACCAGAGCGACGAAGGCCGCGATCAAGGTGGCCTCGCTCAAGCCGGCCGTGCCCGCCGCCAAGGCGGAGAAGCAGGCCGTGACCCTCGCCAAGGCGGCCGGCTCCGAGAAGACCGAGGCGGACTCCGCTCCCCGCAAGGTGATCTGGGCGGCCGACGGCAAGCCCGTCCTCGCCTACGAGACGGTCGTCGGAGGCCTCCAGGAGGACGGCACGCCCAACGAGCTGCACGTCGTCACCGACGCGGCCACCGGCGAGAAGCTCTACGAGTACCAGGCCATCGAGACCGGCACCGGCAACACCACCTACAGCGGCACGGTGAACCTCACCACCACCAAGTCCGGTACCTCGTACAACCTCACCGACGGCACCCGCGGCGGCCACAGGACGTACAACCTCAACCGCGGCACCTCCGGCACCGGCACCCTCTTCTCCGGCGCCGACGACGTCTGGGGCAACGGCAGCCCTTCCAACCTGGAGACCGCCGCCGCCGACGCGCACTACGGCGCCCAGGTCACCTGGGACTTCTACAAGAGCGCCTTCGGCCGCAGCGGCATCCGCAACGACGGCAAGGCCGCCTACTCGCGCGTCCACTACGGCAACAACTACGTCAACGCCTTCTGGTCGGACAGCTGCTTCTGCATGACCTACGGCGACGGCTCGGGCAACGCCAACCCGCTGACCTCGCTGGACGTGGCCGCGCACGAGATGAGTCACGGCCTGACCTCGGCCACCGCCGGGCTGAACTACAGCGGCGAGTCCGGCGGCCTGAACGAGGCGACGTCCGACATCTTCGGCGCGGGCGCGGAGTTCTTCGCGAACAACTCCGCCGACGTCGGTGACTACCTCATCGGCGAGGAGATCGACATCAACGGCGACGGCACGCCGCTGCGCTACATGGACAAGCCCAGCAAGGACGGCTCGTCCAAGGACGCCTGGTCCTCCAGCCTGGGCGGCCTGGACGTGCACTACTCCTCGGGCCCCGCCAACCACTTCTTCTACCTGCTGTCCGAGGGCAGCGGCTCGAAGACGATCAACGGCGTGACCTACAACTCGCCCACCTCCAACGGCTCCACGGTCACCGGCATCGGCCGCACCAAGGCGCTGCAGATCTGGTACAAGGCGCTGACGACGTACATGACGTCGACGACCAAGTACGCGCAGGCCCGTACGGCCACCCTGAACGCGGCCTCGGCGCTGTACGGCGCGTCCAGCGCCGAGTACAAGGCGGTCGCGGCCGCCTGGTCCGCCGTCAACGTCGGCTGACCGGTCCACGACCACGGGCGGTACCCGGACCGAAGGCGGGCCCGGGTACCGCCCTACTCTGTGACGGTGTCTTATCCGGATCCGAAGGACTTCACCTACGCCGAGGTCGGCGCCACCCGCGAGCCGGGGCACTGCCCGCCGGGCTTCCGTCCGCTGCACGTCCGTACCCGTCTCGGCGAGGGTGAGGACGTCTTCCGCCGGGCCTCGGAAGCCGTGCTCACCTGGGAGATGCACCGGGCCATGGGCGTGGGCATCGACGCGACCGCCGACCGGGCCGCCCCCGGCGTCGACGTCACCGTCACCCTGGCCGGCATGATCAAGGCCCCCTGCCGCGTGGTCTGGACGCTGGAGGAACCCCGCCGCGCCGGCTGGGCGTACGGCACGCTGCCGGGCCACCCGGAGAGCGGCGAGGAGTCCTTCGTGGTCGACCGTACCGGTGACGGCACGGTCTGGCTGACGGTGAACGCCTTCAGCCGGGCCGCCAAGTGGTACGCGAAGGCGGGCGGCCCGGCGACCAGGGGCTTCCAGCACGCGTACGCGCGCAGGTGCGGCACAGTCCTGCGGAACCTGTGCCGGCAGGGCGGCGAACCGGCCTAGGGGCGCGGGGCTGTGCCGGCAGGGCGGCGAACCGGCCTGGGGGCGCGGGGCTGTGCCGATGTGCGGCTCCGCCGCGTGAACGCGAGCCCTCACGCCCCACAGCCGCCGCTCACCGCATCAACAGCCCCCCAGCCGCCACCAGTTCCTCGGACGGCCCGGCGACCAGGCCCAGCTCCGCGCTCGAGGCCAGCAGCCGGTGCGCGGGCAGGATCCGCACCGTGTACCCGAAAGGCCCGGTGCGATCCAGCGACAAGGGCCCCTCGTACACCCAACGCCCGTCCTGCTCGGCGGAGCCCACGGCCTTCAGGGGAACGATCGTCGCGTCACCGATCCGGTCCTCCTCGTCCACCCGCCCCGAGACGACCTGCACCTCCACGTCGTCCGGCCCGAGCGCCCCGAGGCCGACCCGCACGCGCAGCCCCAGCGTCGTACCGAGCTCCGCCAGCGCCTCGGACGCGGACGTCTCGACATGGTCGACCGTGACGCCCGGCCACGCCGCCCGCACCCGGCCCTTCCACTCCGCGAGGTCCCGGGCCGCGTCCGGGTCCATGGCGCGGTGGGCGAGCGCCGCCGGCGTGTACAGCCGCTCGACGTACTCCCGGACCATCCGCCCGGCCAGCACCTTCGGCCCGAGCGAACTCAGCGTGTGCCGGACCATCTCGATCCACCGGTCGGGCAGCCCGCTCTGCCCCCGCTCGTAGAAGCGGGGCGTCACCCGCTGCTCCAGCAGGTCGTACAGCGCCGCGGCCTCTATGTCGTCGCGGTGGTCCGGGTCGGTCCCCACCCCGTCGGCCGTGGGGATCGCCCAGCCGAAGTCCGGCTGGAACCACTCGTCCCACCAGCCGTCCAGGACGGAGAGGTTGAGGCAGCCGTTGAGCGCCGCCTTCATGCCGGACGTGCCGCAGGCCTCCAGGGGGCGCAGCGGGTTGTTCAGCCAGATGTCACAGCCGGGGTAGAGCTTCTGCGCCATCCCCATGCCGTAGTCGGGCAGGAACACGATCCGGTGGCGCACCCGCGGGTCGTCCGCGAACCGGACCAGTTCCTGCACCAGCCGCTTGCCGCCGTCGTCCGCGGGGTGGGCCTTGCCCGCGACGACGATCTGGATCGGCCGCTCGGGGTGCAGCAGCAGTTCCATCAGCCGGTCCCGGTCGCGCAGCATCAGCGTCAGCCGCTTGTACGACGGGACGCGCCGGGCGAAGCCGATGGTGAGGACGTCCGGGTCGAGCACGCCGTCGATCCAGCCCAGTTCGGCCGTGCCGGCGCCGCGCTGCCGCCAGGAGGCCCGCAGCCGCTTGCGCACCTCCTCGACGAGCTGTTCGCGCAAGCCCCGCCGCAGGTCCCAGATGTCCTGGTCGGGGATGTCGGCCACCGAGTCCCAGCGCTCCGGGCCGCCGACGGTCAGCGCGTCCTCCGCGCGCTGGACGCCGATCTGCCGGGCGCCGAGCCGGAACACCTCGGGGGCGACCCAGGTGGGCGCGTGCACCCCGTTGGTCACGGAGGTGATCGGTACCTCGTCCGGGTCGAAGCCGGGCCACAGGCCGGAGAACATCTCACGGCTGACGTTGCCGTGCAGCAGGGAGACGCCGTTGGCGCGCTGCGCCAGGCGCAGGCCCATGACGGCCATGTTGAACAGGTTGGGCTCGCCGCCGGGGTAGGTCTCCATACCGAGCCGCAGGACGCGGTCGACGTCGATGCGGGGCAGTTCGGCGTCGGGCCCGAAGTGGCGGGCGACCAGCTCGCGGTCGAAGCGGTCGATGCCGGCCGGGACGGGGGTGTGGGTGGTGAAGACCGTGCCCGCGCGGACCGCCTCCAGCGCCGAGTCGAAGTCGAGGCCATCGGCGCACAGTTCGGCGATGCGCTCCAGGCCGAGGAACCCGGCGTGCCCCTCGTTGGTGTGGAACACCTCCGGCGCGGGGTGGCCGGTCAGCCGGCAGTACGTCCGTACCGCCCGGACCCCTCCTATGCCCAGGAGCATCTCCTGGAGCAACCGGTGCTCGCTGCCGCCGCCGTAGAGCCGGTCGGTGACGCCGCGCTCGCCGAGGTCGTTCTCCTCGACGTCGGAGTCCAGCATCAGCAGCGGCACGCGGCCGACCTGGGCCAGCCAGATGCGGGCGTGCAGCTGTTTGCCGCCGGGCAGCGCGAGGGCGACCTGGGCGGGCGTGCCGTCGGGCTCCTCCAGCTGCGCGACGGGCAGCTCGTTGGGGTCGAGGACCGGGTAGTGCTCCTGCTGCCAGCCGTCCCGGGAGAGGGTCTGGCGGAAGTAGCCGTGCCGGTAGAGCAGGCCGACGCCGATCAGCGGGACGCCCAGGTCGCTGGCCGCCTTCAGGTGGTCGCCGGCCAGGATGCCGAGGCCGCCGGAGTACTGCGGCAGGGCGGCCGTGATGCCGAACTCGGGTGAGAAGTAGGCGACGGCGGCCGGCAGGTCCTCGGGCTGGGCCTGGTACCAGCGCTCGCCGGTCATGTAGTCGTTCAGGTCGCCCGCGACCGCGGCGAGGCGGCGCAGGAAACGGCGGTCCTCGGACAACTCGGCGAGCCGCGTGGGCGGCACACTGCCCAGCAGCCGGACCGGGTCGCCGCCCGAGGCGGCCCACCGCTCGGGGTCGACGGACTGGAACAGGTCGCGGGTCTCCGCATGCCAGGACCAGCGCAGGTTGCGGGCCAGATCGCTGAGTGGCCGGAGGGAGTCGGGGAGCACGGGTCGGACGGTGAATCGACGGATCGCCTTCACGGGTTCCACCTCGGCGCGTTGCTGGATGACGCAGGGCTTCAACGACGTCTCCTACGACAGTACCGGCGACGGTGCCGCCCTCGCCGACGCTCCGCCACCGTGCCGTTGATCCGGCCTGAACAGGCCCGTCGGCGGATATGGCCGATTCTGCCCCCATAGGCGTCCTTGTGGTGCGTCACACCGCCACGAGAGGCTGCCCCTGGCGTACCGGCCCGCGCCGGCCGCACGCGGCCCGGCGCGGCAGCCGTGCGCCGAGTCGAGGAGGGGAACTCGGACCATGGCACGGACGCGACAGCGGCGTCTGCGCGGAACGTGGGGCCTGGCCGCAGCGCTCTGCGCCCTCGCGTTTTCGGCCACCACCCTGCCCGCGCACGCCGTACCGGAGGGGCGGATACTCGGCGCCGGAGCACCCGGCTCCGTGCACGGAAGTTACCTGGTCACGCTGAAGGAGGGCACGCGGGCCGGGTCGGCGGCCGGAAAGGAACTGGCCGGGACGTACGGGGTGGAGATCAGCCACACCTACGGCACGGTCCTGAACGGCTACGCGGTCCGGGCCGACGACAGACGGGCGCGGCGGCTGGCCGCCGACCCCCGGGTCGCCTCGGTCGTGCAGGACACCCGCGTCCGGCTGGAGGACACCCGGCGCGACCCGCCCTCCTGGGGACTCGACCGGGTCGACCAGCCGAGGCTGCCGCTGGACGGGAGTTACACCTGGCCCGCGTCGGCGGGTGCCGGCGTGACGGTCCACGTGCTCGACACCGGCGTGCGCACCACGCACCGGGACTTCGGCGGCCGCGCGGGCCACGGCTGGGACTTCGTCGGGGGCGACCCGATCGCCTCGGACGCCAACGGCCACGGCACGCACGTCGCCGGCACGGTCGCCGGCACCGCGTACGGCGTCGCGAAGAAGGCCCGGATCGTCTCCGTGCGCGTCCTCGACGCGGCGGGCGGGGGCACCACGGCCCGGGTGATCGCCGGGATCGAGTGGGTCACCCGGCACGCGAGGAAGCCGGCGGTCGCCAACCTCAGCCTGGGTGGGCCGCGCAACGACCGGCTGGACGCCGCCGTGCGCGCCTCCATCGCCTCCGGCGTCACGTACACCGTCGCCGCGGGCAACGACGGAAGGCCGGCGAGCCTGTACTCCCCGGCGGGCGTCAGGCAGGCGATCACGGTCGGCGCGACCGACCGCAAGGATGCAAAACCGGCCTTCTCCAACCACGGCCCGGCCCTCGATCTGTTCGCCCCGGGCGTCGCCATCACGTCCGCGACCGCCGCCGACGACACCGCGCGGGCAGCCTTCTCGGGTACCTCGATGGCGTCCCCGCATGTCGCGGGCGCGGCCGCGCTGCACCTCTCCGCCCATCCGAAGGCGACTCCGGCCCAGGTCAGCGCGGCTCTGACCACCGCTGCGGCGGACACGAAGGTCTCCGGCCGCGGACTCGGTTCGCCGGACAAGTTACTGCGGGTGCCGCGGGGGTAGGCGGAAGCAGCAGACGCGCGCAAGGACCGGCCTCGTCCGCCGCGGACGAGGCCGGTCTTGTGTGTCGACATACGCGTGAGTAGTTAACAAAGTGCCGGATTGCCCACCCGAATAGGGTGGGAAGGCTCCTGCGGGTACCCCTCTCAGGAGCACCACGCAGGACCCACCTCCCCATACACATCCGCCCACCCACGTTGACGCGGACAGGAGCGGTCATGCCCGCCAAGCACCATTCGCCAGCACCCCCCGACCAGCGCACCACCGGGGCGCGCGCACCCGGCGGCGAAACACGCCCCGCGCGCCCGGCCGACACCGGTCCACCCGTCCCGCAGCCACCCCCCGCGGACGGGAAGACCGCCGTCGGGCGCATACCCGTCCTCGATGTCCGCCCGGTCGTCCAGCACGGGCGCCGGCCGGCCAAGGCCGTGACCGGGGAGACGTTCGAGATCTCGGCGACGGTGTTCCGGGAGGGGCACGACGCCGTCGCCGCCAACGTCGTCCTGAGGGACCCCGAGGGCCGCCCCGGCCCGTGGACGCCGATGCGGGAGCTGACGCCCGGGACGGACCGGTGGGGTGCCACGGTCACGGCAGGGGAGCCGGGCCGGTGGACGTTCACCGTGGAGGCGTGGGGCGACCCGGTGAGCACCTGGCGTCACCATGCGCGGATCAAGATCCCGGCGGGCATGGACACGGACGTCGTCCTGGAGGAGGGCGCGCGCCTGTACGAGCGGGCGGCGGCCGGCGTGCCCGAAGAGGAGGGCCTCCGGGGCGTGATCCTGGCCGCCGTCGACGCGCTGCGGGACGAGACCCGCCCTCCGGTGTCACGGCTGGCGGCGGCGCTGACGCCCGAGGTGGACGCGGTGCTGGGCCGGTACCCGCTGCGGGACCTGGTCACCAGCAGCGAGCCGCTGCCGC
>NZ_JBEOTZ010000031.1:0-96980 GCF_040303825.1 Streptomyces sp. NPDC094143 | reverse complement strand
TGGAGGTCACCCCGCCCGCCACCGACCTGCTGATGGGCCCACCCGCTGCGTGGGGTCCCCCCGGACGAAGTCTGGGGGAGCGCGCTCAGCGGCGATCCGCGTCCAGCGGCTCCAGATCCTCGTCCTCGCCGTCGACTTCGTCCAAGTCGGTGTCGAGGTCCTCCAGGTCTTCGGCGTCCTCGTCGTCCTCGTCGTCCTCGTCGTGGAGGGCGTCGACCTCGTCGTCGAAGACGGCGCTGACGTCGAAGCGGCACACCACCTGCTGCGCGTCGACCTGCTCGAACGGCGCCTCCAGCCACTCCCCGGGCTCGGCCGGTTCGTCCGCCGCCGTCACCCAGAGCGTGGAGTCGCCCTCCTCAAGACCGAACTCCTTGTGCCGGGAGGCGATCTCGTCGGGCTCGAACTCGCCGAACAGCAGGCCCAGCGCGCCGTGGACCGTCCCGGAGGCCGGAGAGCCCTCGTCGCCGTCGGCCGCCTCGATCCGCTGCGCATGAGCGAGCAGCCGCTGCGGTTCGGCGACGGCGTAGTCGCGGCGGATCAGTACGCTCAGCGCGTTCGGTTCCTCGGGGCCGGTGTACGGGGGAAGCGCGTCCTCCGCACCGGGGATCTCGAAGGGTGTGACCTCGTCGTAGCGGTCGTAGAGCAGTTCGTCGTACACCTCTGCGGCCGCGGCCAGCTGGTTGAACGCCTCGTAGACGGCCGGGTCGTCCTCCCCCGACCTGCGTTCGACCGCGGCCAGGTGGCGGTCGAGCGCGGTCTTGACCGCCTCGGCGGCGGCGCGTACCTCGGCAGCGGTGGGCTGCGCAGCATCAGACATAGTGCAGACGCTATCCGTACGAGGCCCCAGCCCGCACAATAGATGCGATGCCGGAATACGAATTTGTCGACGTGTACGTACCGCGCGGGGTCTCCCGCAAGGAGACGGCACGTCTGCTGACGGACCATGCGGAGTACGGACACTGGGAGTTGCACCGTCTGAGCCTGCTGCGCGACGGCAGCCGCAAGGTGCGGTTGCGGCGGCGCATCATCCGCCAGGTGCGGGCCACGTGGTGAGCTGAGACGGTGCCCGGAGAAGGCACATGACGGAGCGGGCCCCGCCCTCGGCGGGGCCCGCTCCGTCGGTGGGGGTCGTCCGGCCGGGTGCCTCAGGCGGAGGCGCGCGCCTTGCGGTAGAGGATCGAGCCCGCCAGCAGGGCGCCGGCGCCGGCGGGGAGAGCGAGCCCGAGCGGCAGCTCGCTGCCGGTGGCGGCGAGCTCGCCGCGGGGCTGGGTGACGAACTGGCCGCCCGGTTCGTTGCCGTGCGAGGAGCCGCCCGGCGTCTCGACGCCGGTGGTGGGCGGCGTACCAGGGGTTCCGGGGCGGCCGGGCTCGCCGGGATTGCCCGGGTGGCCGGGGTCACCCGGGTCACCCGGGTCTCCGGGGTCACCGGGCTTGTCCGGGGTCCCGGGGCCGCCCGGGTGTCCGGGGTTGTCCGGGGTCCCGGGGCCGCCCGGATGTCCGGGGTTGTCCGGGGTCCCGGGGCCGCCCGGATGTCCGGGGTTGCCGGGGACGCCCGGACCGCCGGGGTCGCCCGGGTTCCCGGGGAGTCCCGGGCCGCCCGGCTGTCCCGGGGTCTCGTGGCCGCCGCCGGGCGGGTTGCCGTGCGGGGCGCCGTGACCGCCGTTCGAGCAGTCGTTGCCCGTGCCGGGGTTGCCGATGCCGATGATGTCGACGCTGTTGCCGCAGACGTTCACCGGCGCGTACACCGGGGCCTGTACGTGGTTGCCCGAGCCGACGCCGGGCGAGTCGGTGGCGTGACCGCCCGCGTGCGAGCCGCCGTGGCCGCCGTGATCGCCGTATCCCCCCGACGGCGATCCACCGCCCTGGTTGGCGCAGGAGTTGCCCACCGACGGGTTGAGCACGCCGACGACGTCGACCGTGTTGCCGCAGACGTTGACCGGCGCGTGCACGGGCGCCTGCACCGTGTTCCCGGACAGCACGCCGGGCGAGTCCGACGTGGAGCCCTGCGCACCCGAGGCGGCGTGAGCGGAGCCGCCCGCGGCGGCGATCACGCCGGTCGCGGCCGCCACGGTCATCAAACCCTTGCGGGTGACCTGTCGCATTGCTGAATACCTGCCTTCGACCCTTTTCGAATTCTTCTCGAAATCCCGTGAAGAAGCGTTCGGTCCCGGAGCGCATGGCTCGCGCTCCGGGACCGGTGGCTTTGAACTCCCCTCAGAGAGGGGGAAGCATCACTTGTTGATGCAGGTGTTGCCGAAGGCGGGGTTCAGCAGCCCGATCACGGAGACCGTGTTGCCGCAGGCGTTCACCGGAACGTGAACGGGCACCTGGATGACGTTGCCGGACACGACACCCGGGGAGTTCACCGCGGCACCCTGGGCACCGGAGTCGGCGACGGCCAGGCCCGCCCCCGCGAGAACCAGCCCACCGGTGGCAGCCGCAGCAGCGACGACCTTCTTGATCATTATTCCTCCTAGTTGGCAAAGCGACCCATCTTGCGATCGCATTACCTGTAACGAGGCTGGAGTAATGAGGCTACGAGCTTATGGTCGCATTCACTCTTGCCGGTCGATCCCGTACACGCGCCCGAATACCGGCTCGTGTCCGGCCCCTTCTCAGGACGCGTCGATGAACCGGTCGAGCACCCGCACCCCGAACTTCAGGCCGTCGACCGGCACCCGCTCGTCCACGCCGTGGAACATGCCGGCGAAGTCCAGCTCGGGCGGCAGCTTCAGCGGCGCGAAGCCGAAGCCGCGGATGCCCAGGTCGTCGAAGGACTTGGCGTCCGTCCCGCCGGAGAGCATGTAGGGGATCGCCTTGGCGGTCGGGTCCTCCGCCAGCAGCGAGGACTGCATGGCCTCCACGAGCGCACCGTCGAAGGTGGTCTCGACGGCCTTGTCGGCGTGCACGTCCTCGCGCCGCACCTTCGGGCCGAGGATGCGGTCGAGGTCGGCGAGGAACTCGTCCTCGAACCCGGGCAGGAAGCGGCCGTCGACGTGGGCGGTGGCCTCTCCGGGAATGACGTTGACCTTGTAGCCGGCGCCGAGCTGCGTGGGGTTGGCCGTGTTGCTCAGCGTCGCGCCGATGAGCTTGGCGATGCCGCCGAGCTTCGCGAGGGTCGACTCCATGTCCTCCGGGTCGAGTTCCGTGCCGAACGCGTCGCCGAGTTCGTCGAGGAAGGCGCGGGTGGTCTTGGTGACCCGCACCGGGAACTTGTGCCGTCCCAGCCGGGCGACGGCCTCCGACAGTTCGGTGATCGCGTTGTCCCGGTGGATCATCGAACCGTGCCCCGCGGTGCCGGCCACGGTGAGCTTCATCCAGTGCATGCCCTTCTCGGCCGTCTGGATCAGGTACAGCCGCCGCTGCTCGCTCACCGTGAACGAGAAGCCGCCCACCTCGCTGATCGCCTCCGTGACGCCCTCGAAGAGGTCCCGGTGGTGGTCGACGAGGTAGCGCGCCCCGTAGGTGCCGCCGGCCTCCTCGTCCGCGAGGAACGCGAGGACGATGTCGCGCGGGGGCTTGCGCCCGCTGCGCAGCCGGTCGCGGACGACCGCCAGCGTCATGGCGTCCATGTCCTTCATGTCGACCGCCCCGCGGCCCCAGACGCAGCCGTCGGCGATCTCCCCGGAGAAGGGGTGGTGGGTCCAGTCGTCGGCGTTGGCCGGAACGACGTCGGTGTGGCCGTGGATGAGGAGCGCGGGCCGGGAGGGGTCCTCGCCCTCGATGCGGGCGACCGTGGAGGCGCGGCCCGGGTGGGATTCGAAGATCCGCGGTTCGAGTCCGACCTCGGCGAGCTTCTCGGCGACGTACTCGGCCGCCTTGCGCTCGCCCGGTCCCGAGTGGTCGCCGTAGTTGCTGGTGTCGATCTGGATCAGCTCGCGGCAGAGGTCCACGACCTCGTCCTCGCCGGTGACGCTCCTGGCCGTGTCCGTCTCGCTCACGTGCTTCCTCCCGGTGTCACTGCTGGTGGGTCCCCTTCATCCTCCCTCTGTCCGGCCCGCTCCCCAAGGGCCCGCCCGGCCCGTCACACGTCGTTCACGCCCGGCCGGGGCGAGGACGGGGGGTGATCGGTCACCCTCGAAAGCCTGGTAATGTTTACGTCGTCGCCGCAGGGAGAGCCCGCGCGACAGACACCTTGTCCGGGTGGCGGAATGGCAGACGCGCTAGCTTGAGGTGCTAGTGCCCTTTATCGGGCGTGGGGGTTCAAGTCCCCCCTCGGACACTTGAACTGAGGGCCGTGACCGCGAGGTCACGGCCCTCGGGCGTTTCCCGCGAAGAGGTGACCATGACCAGGCGTTCCTGCCCCTGCGGGCTCCCCCAGCCCTACGAGGCCTGCTGTGGCCGTTACCACTCAGGCTCCGCCGCCGCGCCGACCGCCGAGGCGTTGATGCGGTCGCGGTACTGCGCCTTCGTCAAGGGCGACGCCGACTATCTGCTGCGGACCTGGCACCCGCGGACCCGGCCCGGGACGCTGGAGCTCGACCCGGGGATGCGCTGGACAGGGCTGGAGATCCTGGGCACGGGTGACGGATCGGCGTTCCACTCGGCCGGGACCGTGGAGTTCCGGGCGTCCTACCGGGGCGGGTCGCTGCACGAGCGGAGCCGCTTCGAGCGGGTCGACGGGGCGTGGGTGTACGTCGACGGGGACTACCTGCCGTAGCGGCGTCACGGCGCCAGGATGTCGAGTTCCTGGAGGGCGCCGACCGTGATCTCGCGGGTCAGTTCCTCGGCCCGGGCCGCGTCGCCCGCGCGGACCGCCTCGGCGACCCGGACGTGCAGCGTGACGGCGGCCGGGTCGGGGTCCTCGAACATCACGTCGTGCTGCGTGCGGCCGGTCAGGACCTCGGCGACCACGTCCCCGAGGCGGGCGAACATCTCGTTGCCCGAGGCCGACAGGATGACGCGGTGGAAGGCGACGTCGTGGAGGAGATACCCCTCGAGCTTGTGTCCGCGTGAGTGGGCGACCATGCCGAGGGCGCACTCGGTGAGCTCGGCGCACTGTTCGGACGTGGCGTGCCGGGCGGCGAGGCCGGCCGCGACCGGTTCGATCGCCGAGCGCAGCACGGTCAGGGAGCGCAGCTGCCGCGGCCGGTCGGCGCCGGCCAGCCGCCAGCGGATGACCTGCGGGTCGTAGACGTTCCACTCGGACTCGGGGCGGACCGTGACGCCGACGCGGCGGCGGGACTCGACCAGGTGCATGGACTCCAGGACCCGGACCGCCTCGCGCATCACGGAGCGTGACACGTCGAAGCGCTGGGCGAGTTCGTCCGTGCGCAGGACGCTGCCCGCCGGGTACTCCCCCGCGGTGATCTCGGGGCCGAGGGTGTCCAGTACGTGGCCGTGCAGCCCCCGGCCCGGTGCGCTCATGCACTCAGCGTACGGGGTAGATCACGGAGACAAAAAGTCAGACTTATTCATCACAGGCTCTTGAATTCGTCGTACCTAATGGGTTTCAGTTGCGTCGACATCACGTGTCGACGAAGACAGCGGACAGTGAGGCAGCGATGAACACCCCCCAGGTCGTCGTGGTCATGGGCGTCGCGGGCACCGGCAAGACCACCATCGGTCCCCTGCTCGCCGCCCGGCTCGGCGTTCCGTACGCCGAGGGCGACGACTTCCACCCGCCGGCCAACATCGCCAAGATGTCGGCCGGTACGCCGCTCACCGACGAGGACCGCGGGCCCTGGCTGGACGCCATCGGCGACTGGGCGCAGGGGCGGGCCGGGCTCGGCGGCGTGGTCAGCTGCTCGGCGCTGAAGCGGTCGTACCGCGACCGGCTGCGGGCCGCCGCGCCCGGCGTGGTCTTCGTGCACCTCACGGGTGACCGCGCGCTGATCGAGGACCGGATGTCGCACCGGCAGGGGCACTTCATGCCCACGGCGCTGCTCGACTCCCAGTTCGCCACGCTCCAGCCGCTCCAGGCGGACGAGGCGGGGGTCGCCGTGGACGTCGCGGGCAGCCCGGCGGAGATCACCGAGCGGGCGGCGAACGCCCTCGGCTCGCTCCCCGAGCCGATCGGCTAGCCCCTCACCGGTCCCCTTCTCCCCCGACTCCCCAACGCAAGGGAAACACCCCGTGACCAGACTCAGCGTCGAGATGCTGGCAGCGGACGCACCCGAGCCGATCACCTCGGCCGGCCACGCTCAGCTGGGCATCGCCGTCCTGGCGGGCATCGCCGTCATCGTCCTGCTCATCACCAAGTCCAAGCTGCACGCCTTCCTGGCGCTGACCATCGGGTCGCTGGCGCTCGGCGCGATCGCCGGGGCGCCCCTGGACAAGGTCCTCACCAGCTTCAGCGCCGGCCTCGGCTCCACGGTCGCCGGTGTCGGTGTGCTGATCGCCCTCGGCGCGATCCTCGGCAAGATGCTCGCCGACTCCGGCGGTGCCGACCAGATCGTCGACACCATCCTGGCCAAGGCGGGCGGTCGCTCGATGCCGTGGGCGATGGTGCTCATCGCCTCCGTGATCGGACTGCCGCTGTTCTTCGAGGTCGGCATCGTGCTGCTGATCCCGGTGGTGCTGATGGTGGCCAAGCGCGGCAACTACTCGCTGATGCGCATCGGCATCCCGGCGCTCGCGGGCCTGTCCGTGATGCACGGCCTGGTGCCGCCGCACCCCGGTCCGCTGGTCGCGATCGACGCCGTCGGGGCCGACCTCGGCGTGACGCTGGCGCTCGGCGTCCTCGTCGCCATCCCGACGGTGATCATCGCCGGGCCGGTGTTCTCCAGGTACGCGGCCCGCTGGGTCGACGTCCCGGCCCCCGAGAAGATGATCCCGCAGCGCGCCTCCGAGGAGCTGGACAGGCGTCCCGGCTTCGGCGCCACGCTCTTCACCGTGCTGCTCCCGGTGATCCTCATGCTCGCCAAGGCGCTGGTCGACATCGTCGTGGACGACCCCGAGAACCCGGTGCAGCGCGTCTTCGACGTCATCGGCGCCCCGATGATCGCCCTGCTCGCCTCGGTGCTGGTCGGCATCTTCACGCTGCTGCGGCCCGCCGGGTTCTCCAAGGAGCGGATCTCGCCGCTCGTCGAGAAGAGCCTCATGCCGATCGCGGGCATCCTGCTGATCGTCGGCGCGGGCGGTGGCTTCAAGCAGACGCTCATCGACACGGGCGTGGGGCAGATGGTCCTCGACATCTCCGAGGACTGGGCCATCCCCGCGCTGCTGCTGGCCTGGCTGATCGCCGTGGTGATCCGGCTCGCGACCGGTTCGGCGACGGTGGCCACGGTCTCGGCGGCCGGTCTGGTCGCCCCGCTCGCGGCGGACATGTCCACCACGCACGCCGCCCTCCTCGTCCTGGCCATCGGCGCCGGCTCGCTGTTCTTCAGCCATGTCAACGACGCCGGGTTCTGGATGGTGAAGGAGTACTTCGGGCTGAGTGTCGGCCAGAACATCAAGACCTGGTCCGTGATGGAGACGATCATCTCGGTGGTCGCCGGCGGTCTGGTCCTGCTGTTGTCCCTGGTGATCTAGGAGCGCCGCGCCACGGCGCCGTGAGCCGTCGGTGGTCGTGCCTCCACGGGTGCGTCGTGGCTCGTCGCGCGGATCCCCGCGCCCTGGGGTGACGGACTACTCGCGCCACAGAGGGTGTTCCCTGTCGGCCCACTCTCTGCTCACCCTGCCCGTGCGCATGCCCCTTCTCGCCTCCGGGTCCGCCAGGGCCATGCCGATGTGGCCGGCCAGGACGACGCCGAGGGTGAGGGCCAGCCAGTCGTGGACGAAGGTCGCGCTGGTGCGCCAGAGAAGCGGGGTGAGGTGGGTGAGCCACATCATCAGGCCCGTGACGAGCATGACCACGCTCGCTCCGGCGATCCAGGCCGCGTAGATCTTCTGGCCGGCGTTGAACTTGCCCGCCGGCCGGGAGCCGTCCCTTGTGTCGCGGCGCAGGGCGGCGCGCAGCCAGGTGCGGTCGTGCGGGCCGAAGCGGTTGAGGCGGCCCAGGTCGGCGCGGAAGGCGCGGGAGGCCAGGCCCGCCAGCACGGGGACGGGCAGGGCGAGTCCCGACCAGACGTGCAGTGTCACGACGAGGGCGCGGCGGCCGACGAGTTCGGCGAGCTGCGGGACGTAGAGGCAGGCCGCCGTCACCACGCAGACGCCCGTCAGCGCGGCCGTGGTGCGGTGGATCCAGCGCTGGGCCGGGGTGAAGCGGCGCACGTCGGCCACTGCCGCGCGCGGGTCAGCTCGTAGGCTCATCGTCCCGTCCGTTCGAGCGGCCCACCCAGGCGTCGACGTCGTAGCCGCGCTCCTCCCAGTAGCCCGGCCGGACCTCGTCGGTGACGGTGACGCCGGAGAGCCACTTGGCGGACTTGTAGAAGTACATGGGCGCCACGTAGAGGCGGACCGGGCCGCCGTGGGAGTGGCCGAGGTCCTTGTCCTGCATGCGCAGGGCGACCAGGACGTCGGCGCGGCGTGCCTGGCCGAGGGTGAGACTCTCGGTGTACGTGCCGTCGAAGCAGGTGAAGCGGATCGCCCGGGCCGTGGGGCGGACCCCGGCCGCGTCCAGGAGGCGGGACAGGCGTACGCCCTCGAAGGGGGTGTCCGGGACGCGCCAGCCGGTGACGCACTGGACGTCGCGGACCAGGCGGGTCTGCGGGAGGGCTCTGAGGTCGGCCAGGGTGTAGGTCGTGGGGTGGTCGACCAGACCGTCGACCCTGAGGCGGTAGGTGCCGGCGTTCTTGCGCGGGACCGACGAGGCGACCGAGTAGTAGCGGAAGCCGCCGCCGTTCGGGAGCAGGCCGGTCAGGCCGGTGGGGTCCCTGTCGGCGGCGCTGCCGAGGAAGCCCTCCAGGCCGCGTTGCAGCGGGGGTGCGGCGACCACGCCGAGGGCGCCCAGGGCGAGGGTGCCGAGGAAGACGCGGCGGCCGACCGGGGTGCCCCGGTCCTCGGGGTGGTCTGCGTCCACGCCCTCGGGTACGTCCTGATTCACGTCCTCATTCGAACACCCGCGGTCCCTCCAGGACAGGGATCGCGGGTGTTCGTCAGAGTTACGTAACCACTTCTCGTGCGGGCACGGTCAGGACGACGCCGCCTTGTCCAGCTGGAACGCCTCGTTGCCGAGCCCGATCCGGGCGTGCTTCTCGGGGGCGCGGGCGCGCAGCACCAGGCCGAGGACCAGGCCGGCGACGAGCGCGAGGCCGATGATGCCGGGCAGCACCCAGCTCAGCGCGGAGCCGGGGCCGGCGCCGACCAGGACGTCGAAGTCCCTGACGGTGTAGCCGGCGATGACGAGCAGGGCGATCCCGGCCAGTGTGGAGGTGACCAGCCGCCAGGCCTGGGCGCCGGCGGCGCCGCGGCGGACGAAGAAGACGACGACCGACAGGGAGGCCGCCGCCATCAGGACGATCACGCCGAGGGCGCCGATGTTGCCGAGCCAGGTGAACAGGTGCAGGACGGGGGCGGTCGGGTCGCCGGCCGGCCTGTCGTCGGCGATCGCGAAGGCGGCCACGACCACCACGGCCACCACGCTCTGCAGCAGCGAACCGGTGCCGGGGGCGCCGCTGCTGCCGCTGGTGCGGCCGAAGGCGGCGGGCAGCAGGCCCTCGCGGCCCATGGCGAAGGCGTACCGGGCGACGACGTTGTGGAAGCTGAGCAGGGCCGCGAACATGCCGGTGACGAACAGGACGTGCAGCACGTCCGTGAAGGTGCCCCCGAGGCGGGACTCGGTGAGGAAGAACAGCAGTCCGGCGCTCTGCTTCCGCGCCGTGCCGACGATCGCGGCGGGGCCGGTGGCGACGGTCAGGGCCCAGCTGCTCAGCGCGAAGAAGACGGCGACCCCGCCGACGGCGAGGAACATCACGCGCGGCACCAGCACGTGCGGGCGACTGGTCTCCTCGGCGTACACGGGGGCCTGCTCGAAGCCGAGGAACGCGGCGACGCAGAAGCACAGCGCGGTGCCGACGCCCGCGCCGGTGAGGGTGTCGGGGTTGAAGGCGTGCAGCGACAGGCCCTCCTTGCCGGGGTCGGCGAGGGCCGCGATGTCGAAGATCACCACCAGGAGCACCTCGATGACCAGCAGGACGCCGAGCACGCGGGCGTTGACGTCGATCTTCAGCCAGCCCAGCAGCCCGACGGCGAGCGCCGCCACCAGCGCCGGTATCCACCAGGCGACCTCGATCTCGGCGTAGGTGGCGAGGAGCCCGGAGACCTCGAAGCCGAGGATGCCGTAGATGCCGATCTGGAGCGCGTTGTAGGCGACGAGGGCGACCAGGGCGGCGCCCGCTCCGGCGGTGCCGCCGAGGCCGCGGGAGATGTAGGCGTAGAAGGCGCCCGCGTTGTGGACGTGGCGGCTCATCTCGGCGTAGCCGATGCCGAACAGGATCAGGACGACGCCCAGGACCACGAAGAGCAGGGGCTGGCCGACGATGCCCATCACCGCGAATGTGGTGGGCATGACACCCGCGACGACCATGAGCGGGGCGGTCGCGGCGAGCACGGAGAGCAGCAGGCCCCCGGTGCCGAGCCGGTCGGCGCGCAGGGCGCGCTCCTGCCCCTTGAACGTACTGATGCCGCCGCCGGGGGCGGAGGTGTTCGTTCTCGAACTGTCCGTGGTCATCGGGAGGGCGTCCTCACTGGTGGGGTACGGGGGGTCAGGCCGTGCCGAGCGCGCCGGCGCGGGCGGCGGCGAAGGCGGTGTGCGGGTCGCGGTCCGGGTACGACCAGGGCGCCGGAGTGGCGTGGCGGCCGATCCGGTGGAACAGGGCGGCGGCCTCGGCGCCCCGCCCCTCGCAGAACTTGGCGTGAGCGAGGAAGTTCAGGTCGATCAGCCGCCGCGGATGGCCTTCCAGCTCCCACTCCAGCCACCAGTCGAAGGCGGCCTTCATCACCTGCCGGGCACGGCGCCCGTTCCAGTGGCCGGAGGCGACCGGATCGGGGGACTCATGCCCGGCGGCGGCCAGCGCGCGATAGCGCTCGGCGTGGGCGATGACCGGCAGGATCGCGAGCGGGGAGTCGGCGGGTGCCTGTTCGGCGGCCCAGTTGGCGAAGTCGTAGACCTCGTGCAGGGGGTCGGGGCCGGCCTCCGGGCGACGGCAGGCCAGGCGGGCGACCATCAGGTGGTGGGCGTGGTGGTGGTCGGCGTACCGGGCGCGGACCTGCTCGAAGGTCCGGATGACGTCCTGGTCGCCGCCGACCGCGCACTCCAGCATGAGCAGCCCGAGCCAGGGGGTGGGGTCGGCGGGGTGGCGGCCGGCGGCCTCCTGGCAGGCCTCGCGGGCGCGGGCCGGTCTGGCCTTGCCGCGCAGGACGCGCCGGACCTCGGCCACGGCGAGCAGGACGGGGGCGTCGGCGGACTCGGGTTCGGCGAGCAGCCACTCCCGGGCCCAGGCGGCCGTGTAGGACTCGCGGGCCAGGACCGCCACGCGGTGGCCGCGGCGGTCCCAGTCGTCCCCGGTGTGGACCAGCAGGGAGCGGGCGTTCTGCCAGCGGCCCTGTGCCAGGGCGGCGCGCGCGGTCACGAGGTCGGCGTCGTCGAGGGCCTCGTCGAAGGCCTGCGCCGCGCGTTTGCGGCCACGGCCGAGGGGAGGCGGGGGTGGGGACACCGCGGGACTTCCTCACGCGCTCTTCTGGTGTTTCGGCTCACGGTGGTCACCGGTGCGCGGGTGTGCGCACCGCCATGAACTGATCACGGACAGCCAACCCCCCACCAACGGTTGCCGTCAAGGCCCGCCGTCGCGTTACACGCGTCAAGTGCCGTTGCTCGTGAGGGATTTGTGATGGACGAAACACCTGATGAGCAGGTGCCAGGCAGTCGAATCATCCCTTTCGCCCTTTGTGGCGTACGTCATAGCGTGCGCGGGCGGCGACCCCGACGATGGCAGGACGTACGGGTGCGCCGGGCGGACCGGCCCGGACAGTCGGCCCCTACGCAACCGTGACCCGACCTGATCATCGAGGTACACCGCGTGTCGGTTCTTGTCCTGGCCCTCGCCCTGAGCGCCGCCTGCTGCCTGGGCTTCGGGTTCGTCCTGCAGCAGAACGCGGCCCAGCGGGCCCCGCTGAGCGACTTCCTCTCCTTCCGGCTCCTGCTCGACCTGGTCAAGGTGCCCCGCTGGCTCGGCGGCATCGGCCTGATGGTGGCCGGCATGGCGCTGGGCGCCGCCGCCCTCGGGCAGGGTGAGCTGTCGCTGGTGGAGCCGCTGCTGGCCACGAATCTGCTCTTCGCGCTCGCATTGTCCCGCAAGCAGTCCCGGCAGCCGTTGGGCCGCCAGGGCTGGGCCGGTCTGCTGCTGCTCGCGGGCGGCGTCACGGCGTTCATCGTGGCGGGGCGTCCCGAGGGCGGCACGGCGAGCGCCGATCCCGTACGGCAGTGGCTGATCATCGGCGTGATGATCGGGCTCGCCCTGCTCCTGACGGCACGCGGCCGGCGCTCCCGGCTGGGCTCAGGGCCGGTGCTGCTGGCGCTGGCCGCCGGGCTGCTGTACGGCGTGCAGGACGCGCTGACCCGGGTGAGCGGGCAGACGGTCGCGGAGGGCGGTCTGGCCGAGCTGATGACCGGCTGGCAGCCCTACGCGGTCCTGGCGCTCGGCGTGACCGGGCTGGTCCTCGTGCAGAGCGCCTTCGAGACGGCGTCCCTGCGCAAGTCGCTGCCCGCCCTGACCGCGGCGCAGCCGCTCGCCGGGATCGTCTGCGGTGTCGGGTTCCTGGGCGACCGGCTGCGCACCGACGCGGTGGCACTGACCTGGGAGGCCGGAGGTCTGGCGGCCGTGGTCGCCGGGATCGTGCTGCTGGGGCTGCATCCGGCGATGCCCACGGGGGCGGCGCGGCCCGCGCCGGTCGCCGCGCCCGCCGTGAGCCCGGCCTCCTCCTGACGACCCCTGCCCGGCCCCTGCTTGGATGAGGCCATGAGCGCTGCTGACGAGATCCTCGACATCGTCGACGAGCACGACCGGGTCGTCGGTCAGTCCCCCCGGGGCGAGGCCTACGCCCGGGGACTGCGGCACCGCTGCGTGTTCGTCCAGGCCCGGGACGCCGAGGGCCGGATCTTCGTGCACCGGCGGACCCCGACCAAGCTGGTCTTCCCCTCCCTGTACGACATGTTCGTCGGCGGGGTCGTCGGCGCGGGCGAGGCCTACGGCACGGCCGCCCTGCGCGAGGCCGAGGAGGAACTGGGCGTCTGCGGCCTTCCGGACCCGCGCTTCCTCTTCAAGTTCCGCTACGACGACGGCGCCGGCCGCAGCTGGTGGTCGGCGGTGTACGAGGTGCGCTGCGAGCTGCCGGTGAGCCCGCAGGTGGAGGAGGTCGACTGGCACGATTTCCTGCCCGAGGACGAGGTGGAGCGGCGCCTGGCCGACTGGGAGTGGGTGCCGGACGGGCTCGCGGCGTACGAACGGCTCAGGGCGTTCCGGGCGACGGGCTGACGCGGTGGGCCATCCCGCCCCGGGTAGGGTCGCGCACGTGATCGAGTTCGTACGGAACGTCCGGTTGTGGTTCGCGCCCGCGGAGGTGCGGCGGGACGGTGAGACGCCCGACTACCGGTTCTCGCTGGCGAACGAACGCACCTTCCTCGCCTGGCTGCGCACCGCGCTCGCGCTGATCGGCGGCGGCTTCGCCGTGGACCAGTTCCTGCCGGACCTGCGCTGGGGCTGGCGGGTCGGGCTGGCACTCGCCCTGCTGGCCGCGGGCGTGCTCTGCTCGCTCCGGGCGGTCAACCACTGGGTGCGCTGCGAGCGGGCCATGCGCCGGGGCGAGGACCTGCCGGTGTCCCGGTTCCCCGCACTGCTGAGCCTCGTCGTGGCGGTCGTGGCCGTCGCGATGGTCTTCGTCGTGCTCGTCGGGTGGGAGGGGTGAGCCCGGCGGCGGTCCGGCGGGATGCCGGCCGCGATCCCGGGCTGCAGCCGGAACGGACCCGGCTCGCGTGGCGGCGTACGACGCTTTCCGGCACGGTCGTCGCCGTGCTCGCCGTGAAGACCACGCTGCACGGCGGGGCGTCCCCGGCCGGGATCCTGGCGTGCGCGCTGTGCTGTGTGCTCTGGCTGGGCGTCCTCGGCATCGCCCACCGCCGGATCCGCGTCCTCGCGGCGACGCCCGGTCCCGTGGCGTTCGCGCCCCGGCACGCCGCGGCGGCGGTGCTGTGCACGGTGGCGATGGCGGTGTGCGGGGCGGCTCTCGTCCTCTAGGACGGCGGACTCCCATTCAGGACCGCGCGACTCTCACTCGCCGTCGCTCTCCCAGTCCACCGTCACGACGATCTTGCCCCGGGTGCGGCCCTCCTGGTTCAGCCGGTGCGCGTCCGCCGCCCGCTCCAGCGGGAACGTCCGATCGACGTGCACGCTCACCACGCCCTGCTCCGCCAGTCCGGACAGCCGGCGCAGGTCCTCGGCGTCGGGGCGGACGAAGTAGTAGCGGCCACCGTAGTTCACCACCTCGTTGTCGGCGATGGACACCAGCCGGCCCTCGGGGGCGAGCAGGTTGGCGGAGACCTTCAGCGCGTCCCCGCCGACCGTGTCGAAGACCGCGTCCACCCCCTCGGGCGCCAGCCCCCGCACCCGCTCCCCCAGGCCCTCCCCGTACGACACCGGCTCCCCGCCCAGGCCCCGCACGAAGTCATGGTTCGCCTCGCTCGCCGTACCGATCACCCGCGCCCCGAGGTGGATGCCGAGCTGCACGGCGATCGAGCCCACGCCACCGGCCGCCGCGTGCACCAGGACGGTCTCGCCCCGCTTCACTTCGAGCACCCCGCGCAGCACCTGGTAGGCGGTGAGCCCCACCAGGGGCAGGCCGGCCGCCTCCTCCCAGGTGAGGTTGCGCGGCTTGGGCGCGAGGGTGCGCAGGGGCGCGGCCACGTACTCGGCGAAGGTGCCGCGGGAGAGGAAGTCCTCCCGGACGTAGCCGATGACCTCGTCCCCGACGTCGAACTCCGAGACGGCCACGCCGGGCCGGACGACGACGCCCGCGAGGTCCCAGCCGGGCACCACGGGGAAGACGGGGGCGAGGACAGGGTCCAGATAACCCTCGCGGGCCTTCCAGTCGATGGGGTTCACGGCCGCCGCCCGCACCTTCACCAGCACCGCGTCCGGGCCGACCACGGGGTCGCGCACCTCCCCGAACGCCAGCACCTCGGGCCCGCCGTACCGGGAGTAGCTGATCGCCTTCATGGATCCGACCCTCAAGGCTCGGCGGGCGGCGCGCAAGCCGGATGGCCTGAACGAACCGGCCGGAAAGCCCCCGGCGCCCCGCGCGGGCCGCCGTCGGCCTATCGTGGTTCCGATCACGTTTCGGCCCCCCTCTGGACGACATACCGACCGGTCGGCATCATGAGTCGGGAACTGTTCCCCTGCCCGTAGGAGCGACGCATGAGCCCCGACCACCCGCCCGGACTCGATCTCGACCGGCTGCGCGGCCTGCTCGACCGGGAGCGGCCCGGACTGGTCGGCGGACCGCTGTCCGGCCGGCTGATCGAGGGCGGACGGTCGAACCTCACGTACGCGGTCTCCGACGGCAGCGAGCGGTGGGTCGTACGGCGGCCCCCGCTCGGCCACGTCCTGGCCACCGCGCACGACATGAAGCGCGAGCACCGGGTGATCAGCGCGCTGCACCCGACCGCGGTGCCGGTGCCGCGGCCGGTGCTGCTGTGCGAGGACGAGGAGGTGCTCGGGGCGCCCTTCTACGTCATGGAGTTCGTCGAGGGCACGCCCTACCGCACGGCCGACCAGCTCGTCCCGCTCGGTGCGGAGCGCACCCGGGGCGCGGTGCTGAACCTGGTCGACACGCTCGTGGAGCTGCACGCGGTCGACCCGGCCGAGGTGGGTCTGGCCGACTTCGGCCGGCCCGAGGGCTTCCTGGACCGGCAGCTGCGGCGCTGGGGCAAGCAGCTGGACGCCTCCCGCAACCGCGACCTGGACGGCATCGACGAGCTGCACGCCGCGCTCGGGCGCGAGCTGCCCCGCTCCCCCGCCCCGGCCGTGGTGCACGGCGACTACCGGCTCGACAACGTGCTGATCGGCGAGGACGACTCGATCCGGGCGATCCTCGACTGGGAGATGTCGACGCTGGGCGACCCGCTCACCGACCTCGGCCTGCTGGTCATGTACAGCATGCCGCTCGGCATGCCCGGGTCCCCCGTCTCCACCACCGCCGAGGCGCCCGGGCATCCGGCACCGTCCGAACTCATCGAGCGGTACGCCGCGCGCTCGGGACGCGACGTCTGCGCGGTCTCCTGGTACACGGCCTTCGCCTGGTTCAAGCTCGCCGTGATCCTGGAGGGCATCCACTACCGCTACACGCTCGGCCAGACGGTCGGGCGCGGCTTCGACCGCATCGGCGACCTCGTGCCCGTCTTCGTCCGGCACGGACTGACCACGCTCAACGAAGGCCTCCAGGAGGGCTGATCCGTATGGACTTCGCTTTCGACGCGCGCACCGAAGAGCTGCGCGCCAAGCTCCTCGCCTTCATGGACGAGTACGTCTACCCGGCCGAGGCCGTCGCGCACGAGCAGCGCGAGCGGCTCGACTCCCCGTGGGAGACCGTGCCCGTGGTGGAGGAGCTGAAGGCCGAGGCCCGCAGGCAGGGCCTGTGGAACCTCTTCCTGCCGGACTCCGAGTACGGCGCCGGGCTCACCAACCTGCAGTACGCGCCCCTCGCCGAGATCATGGGCCGCTCCCCGCAGCTGGCGCCGACGGTGACGAACTGCGCGGCGCCCGACACCGGCAACATGGAGGTGCTCACCCAGTTCGGTGACGAGCAGCAGCGCAAGCAGTGGCTGGAGCCGCTGCTGGCGGGCGAGATCCGCTCGGCGTTCGCGATGACCGAGCCGGACGTGGCCTCCTCCGACGCCACCAACATCACCACCCACATCGAGCGGGACGGCGACGAGTACGTCATCACCGGCCGCAAGTGGTACATCTCCGGGGCCATGCACCCCGACTGCAGGATCTTCATCGTCATGGGCAAGACCGACCCGGACGGGGAGGACATCCGGCGCCAGCAGTCCATGGTGCTGGTGCCGCGCGACACCCCGGGCGTCACGATCACGCGCGCCATGCAGGTGTTCGGGTACGAGGACCACTCCCACGGCGGGCACGCCGAGGTGGTCTTCGACCACGCGCGCGTGCCGGTGTCGAACCTGGTCGGTGAGGAGGGCGGCGGATTCGCCATCGCGCAGGCGCGGCTCGGGCCCGGCCGCATCCACCACTGCATGCGGCTGATCGGCATGGCCGAGCGGGCGATCGAGCTGATGTGCCGGCGGGCGGTGTCCCGCAACGCCTTCGGCAAGGCCCTGGCGCAGCAGGGCGTGGTGCACAACTGGATCGCCGACGCGCGGGTGACGGTGGAGCAGCTGCGGCTGCTGGTGCTGAAGACGGCGTGGCTGATGGACACGGTGGGCAACCGCGGGGCGCACACCGAGATCCAGGCGATCAAGATCGCGACCCCACGGGCGGTGGTGGAGATCCTCGACCGGGCGATCCAGCTGCACGGGGCGGGCGGGGTCAGCCAGGACTTCCCGCTGGCGGAGCTGTACGCGGGGGCGCGGACGCTGATGATCGCGGACGGGCCGGACGAGGTGCACCAGCGGTCGCTGGCCCGGCGGGAGCTGAAGCGGTACGTGTGAGGCCGGGGGGTTCAGGGGCGGGGCCTCTGAACCCCGGTCGGCGTGTCACGGGCGCAGGGCGCGCAGCAGCAGGTCGGCCAGGTGGTCGGCGACCTCCTGGGGGCTGAGCGGGCCGTCCGGGCGGTACCAGGTCGACAGGTGGTGGACCGAGCCGAAGTGGTAGTCCACGACCAGGTCGGCCGGGGTCGCCCTGGAGAAGACGCCCGCCTCCTGGCCCTCCTCGACCAGCGCGCGGAAGCGCTCGTGGTAGCGCCGCCGCTCCGCCCGCACCTGCTTGTTCTTCTCCGGGCTCAGGTGGTGCATCGACCGCCAGAAGATCGACGCGTCGTCGAGGTTGTCGATCGTCGTCACCACGACGTCCGCCGCCGCGGCCCGCAACCGCTTCTCGACCGGCTCGTCCGCACCCGCCACCGCGTCCAGCCGCTCCTGCTGGATGCGCAGCACGCGCGCGTACACCTCGTGCAGAAGGTCGTCCTTCGAGCCGAAGTAGTGGTACAGCGCCCCTTTGGTGACACCGGCCGCCTCGACGATCTCCTGCACCGAGGTGCGGTCGTAGCCCTGCTCGGCGAAGAGCCGGGTGGCGGCGGCCAGGAGCCGCTGAGGGACGGGAGTGCCGTCCGGGTCCGTGGTCCTGGGCACTGCCGCCACCTGCCTTTCCGTACTGCTGTCAGTTGCCTTGCGTCCGGGAACGGAGCTCCCGACGGAGGATCTTCCCACTGGCCGTCTTCGGCAAGTCCGGCAGGATCTCCACCTGGCGCGGGTACTTGTAGGCGGCCAGTCTCTCCTTGCAGTGGGCGGCCAGCGCATCCGGGTCCGTCTCGGCGCCCGGGCGCAGGCTGATGTACGCCTTGACGGTCTCGCCGCGGTACCCGTCGGGCACGCCCACCACGGCGGCCTCCCGCACCGCCGGGTGCGTGTAGAGCACGTCCTCGACCTCGCGCGGCCACACCTTGAAGCCGGACGCGTTGATCATGTCCTTCTTGCGGTCGACGACGTACAGCCAGCCCTGCTCGTCCACGAAGCCGATGTCGCCGGTGCGCAGCTCGGCGCCGGGGAAGGTCTCGGCGGTGGCGTCGGGGCGGCGCCAGTAGCCGGGCACGACCTGGGGTCCGCTGACGACGATCTCGCCCTGCTCGCCGAAGGGCACCTCGTCACCGTGGTCGTCGACGATCCGGACGACCGTGTCGGGGCCGGGCAGGCCCACGGCGAGGGTTCCGGAGACCGGGTCGACGGGCGCCTCCAGGCCGGGGGGCACGGAGGCGCAGGGGGCCGTGCACTCGGTCAGTCCGTAGCCGTTGCGGATGTACGGGCCGAAGCCCGCCCGGAACTTCTCCACCAGCGCCGGGGGCAGCGGGGCGCCGCCGGAGGAGATCACCCGGAAGGAGGAGAAGTGGTCCCGGGCGACCGAGGGGTGCGCGGCCAGGGCCATGAAGGCCGTGGACGGGCCGACCGTGTAGTGCGGCCGGTGCTCGGCGAACGCGTCGAGGACGACGCCCGCCTCGAAGCGGTAGGCCAGCACGAGCGTGCCCCCGCTGTTCAGGCATGCACCGAACTGGCAGACCATGCCGGTGATGTGGAACAGGGGTGCCAGCGCGAAGTACACGGGCCGCTCGGGCAGGCCGAGGCCGGTCCGCTGCCGCTCGGCGTTGTACATGATGTTGCGGTGCGTGTTGGTGGCGCCCTTGGGCGTGCCGCTGGTGCCGGAGGTGTAGCTGATCAGCGCGATGGCGGCCGGGTCGGGGTCCCGGTCCTCCGGCGCCTTGTGCCCGGCCCGCGCCACGGCCACCAGGTCGTCCGCGTCCGGGGCCTGCGGCAGCCGCTCGAAGGTCAGCACGCGCGAATCGCCCCGGGTCTGGAAGTCCAGCTCGCACCCGGTGAGCACGATCCGCACCGGCGAGTCGGCCGCCGTCTCGCGCAGGTACGACTCCCAGCCCCGGTCCGAGCAGATCAGCGCGGCCACCTCGCCGTCGCGCAGGACGTGGGCCACCTCGCCCGACTTGTACATCGGGTTGACGGGCACGACGACCGCGCCCGCCTTCCAGGCGCCGAGCACGGCGAGCACGAAGTGCGGGGAGTTCTGCAGCAGCACCGCGACCCGGTCGCCGCGCTCCAGGCCCCGTGCCGCGAGGTGCCCGGCGACGGAGTCGCTGAGCGCGTCGACGTCCCGGTAGGTCAGCCGGCCGTCGAAGTAGGCCAGGAAGTCGGCATCGGGCGCCTCGGCCACCACCCGGCGCAGGGCGTGCACCAGGGAGTCCGCGGGGTCGATCGGGCCCTTCTGTGCGTCGCTGAGCAGGGCGAGCCAGGGCTTGGCCGCGTAACGGGATCCGGTCACCGGCCGGCCTCCCACTGCTGCTGGAGGCGGTTCATGCCCGACAGCCACCGGTCGGGGTCACCGGCCCGGGCCTGGTAGTACCCGGCGACCTCGGGGTGCGGCAGGATCAGGAAGCGGTCCTCCTCGACGCCCTTGAACAGGGCGTCCGCCACGTCCTCCGGCTCGATCGCGGTCGGCTGGAGCACCAGGTCGCCCGCGCTGCCCGTCGCGGCCAGCATGTCGGTGCGCACGCCCTGCGGGCAGATGGCGTGGACCTTCACGCCCCGGTGCCGGTAGGTCAGCGACAGCCACTCGGCGAAGGCGAGGGCGCCGTGCTTGGTGACGGCGTAGGGGGCGGCGCCGATCATGGTGAGCAGCCCGGCGGCGGAGACGGTGGAGACGAACCGTCCGCTGCCGCGCTCCAGCCAGTGGGGCAGCAGGGCGTGGGCGGCCCGGACGTGCGCCATCACGTTCACGTCCCAGGAGGCGGCCCAGGCCGTCTCGTCCAGCGGCCCGTCCGCGTCACTGCCCCCGAAGGCGACTCCGGCGTTGGCGCAGTAGACGTCGACGGTCCCGTCGAGCGCGTCCCGGGCGTCGTCGACGATCGCCGAGGCGTCACCGGCCACGGCCGTCCCGCCGATCTCCTCCGCGACGCGCCTGGCCCGCTCGGCGTCCAGGTCGTTGACGATCACCCGGGCACCCTCGGCGGCGAACCGCCGGGCGAGCGCGCTTCCGATCCCGCCCCCGGCTCCCGTGACAACGACGCCCGACCCCTGAAAGGCTCCCACCATCGGTCTCCTTAAGACGCGGCTCAGCAACAGGCCCAGACTAACCGGTCGGTATGTTTGAAGGAAGGGGGCGGCGCAGCACCCTAGGGGCGCGAGGAACGCGCGACCAGCCACGACGAACCGGCAGAAAACGGATCACGGAGGCCACTTCATGCGCCCTTCCAGACGAGCCGTCCTCACGGCAGCCGCCACGGCCGCCGTCTCGACGGCGCCCACCGCCGCCGCAGCCCCGCCCCACCACCGGCTCCGCACCGGCTTCGAACGACTCACCCGTGACGGCTACGCCCTGCTGGCCGGCCAGAAGGCCGGCATCGTCACCAACCCCACCGGCATCACCCGCGAGGCCCGTCACATCGTCGACGTCATGCACGCGGACGACCGTGTCGAGCTCACCGCCGTCTTCGGCCCGGAGCACGGCTTCCGCGGCACCGCCCAGGCCGGCGGCTCCGAGGGCCGCCACGACGACCCGGCCACCGGACTGCCCGTCTACGACACGTACCTCAAGAGCGGCCGCCCGCTCGCGGACATCTTCACCGCGTCCGGCGTCGACACGGTCGTCTTCGACATCCAGGACGTCGGCGCGCGCTTCTACACCTACATCTGGACGCTGTACGACTGCATGGAGGCGGCGCAGCTCGCGGGGAAGCGGTTCGTGGTGCTGGACCGGCCCAACCCGGTGACCGGCCGGGCGGCCCTCGGGCCCGTCCTGCACCGGGAGTTCGCGACGTTCGTCGGACGGCAGCCGATCTCCCAGGCGCACGGCATGACCGTCGCGGAGCTGGCGCGGCTGTTCAACGGGGAGTTCCTGACCGAGCCGGTGCCGCTGGAGACCGTGCCGATGTCGGGCTGGCGGCGCTCGGACTTCTACGACGCCTCCGGGCTGCCCTGGGTGCCGCCGAGCCCCAACATGCCCACGCCGGAGACGGCGCTGGTGTACTCCGGGACGTGTCTGTTCGAGGGCACCAACCTGTCGGAGGGGCGCGGCACCACCCGGCCGTTCGAGCTGCTCGGCGCGGAGGGGATCGACCGGCGCTGGGCGGCCGCCGCGAACGAACTCGCCCTGCCGGGCGTCCGGTTCAGGGAGGCGTACTTCGCGCCCACCTTCTCCAAGTTCCAGGGGAGGACGATCGGCGGGGTGCAGCTGCATGTGCACGACCGGGTGGCCTTCGACCCCGTCCGCACCGGGATCGGCCTGCTGGTCACCGCCAAGCGGGTCTGGAGCGGCTTCGCCTGGCGCCCGGACCACTGGATCGACAGGCTCACCGGCAGCACGCGCGTGCGCACGATGATCGACGCGGGCGCGGACACCGACGAGGTCGTGGCCGGGTGGCAGGAGGAGCTCGCGGCGTTCCGCCGGACCCGGCGGAAGTACCTCCTGTACCGCTGAGCGCGCGGCCGGCCGCCCCGCATCGGGCCGGCCGGCGCGCACAGCGACATCCTGCACGCGGAACCGGCCCGGCCGGTCCCGGCGGCGGGCCGCGTCCGCTGACCCGCCGCCGGACGGTACGTCACCGCGTACCCGGCGTGCTCACCGGTGCGAGGTGAACTCCACGACCTGCTGGTAGGTGGGCCGGTTCTGCCAGCTGATCGGGCCGTGCCTGATGCCGCCGAGGGTGCGGTGGTTGATCGAGTCGGCACACCACTGATCGCCCGCCGCGCACACGCCGTCGCCCGGGTAGACCTGTGCCACGGTCTTCCCGGCCGCCTCCTTCAGGGTGCGCACGAGGGTGTCGCGGCAGGCGCCGAGACTGCCGTCGCCGCAGTACGCACGGGCCAGCGGGCCCTTCACCTGCTCGCCGAGGACGGCCCGGAGGTCCTTGTCGACGTAGCTCCACCAGCCGTACTGGAAGGAGCTCCCGGCGTGCGAGCCGGTCGGGCCGTGCGCGGCGGACGGGGACTCGTCGACGGGCAGGTTGGCGGTCATGGCCTGGTACAGCTCGCCGCCGAGCCCGGGCCGGAACTCGGCCTCGACCAGCAGCGGCCACCAGGCGTCCAGGATGCGGATCGCGTCGGCGTCGGCGTACTTGCGGGAGCCGGCGGAGGTCTCGGTGCGCTTGCCCCCGGCGGCCACCCAGGCCTGCAGCTTGCTCACGGCGGCCGCCGCCGCGGGGTCGGTGACCGGCGCGCTGTTGACGACCTTCAGCAGCCTGGGCAGGACGTCCTCGGCCCGCAGGTCGGCGAGCCCGGCGTCCGCCATGGCCTTGACCAGCGAGGCCCGGGTCACCCCGCCCTGCCGGACCAGCCGTTGCACCCGGTCCTCAAGGAGGTTGCCGCGGTGCACGGATCCGTTGCCCCAGGGCGCGGTCGTGTAGTCCTTGGCCTGCTTGTTGTTCCAGGAGACGTAGTAGTCCTGGTCGACGGAGTGCGGGTGCGCGGAGGGCGGGGTGTAGTCGGCGGTGTTGGTCGCCGGCTCCCAGCCGCGCCACTCGTACGCGGGCCGGGCCCAGACCGGGAACTCGGCGTCGACGCCGCCGGCGCGGACCGGGTTGTCGCCGCTGTTGTAGTACGCGGTGTGGTCGGAGTCGGCGTAGAACCAGTTGAAGGTGTAGTTGATGTGCCGCACCGCCTTCTGGAAGTCCTCCGGGCCCTGCACGTAGCCGGGGTCGTTCAGCATCTGGAAGCCGATGATGGAGTCGGCCTCGTGCAGGAAGGACGAGCGCAGGGTGGTGTAGGCGACCTTCCTGCCGCCGACCGTGGCGCGGTACTCCACCGGCCCGTACTTCGTGCGCCACACGCGCATCGTGTAGGAACCGGCCGCGGTGCCGTCGGCGACCGTGGGCTTCCAGGCGTTCTTCTGCTCGACCTTCTCCATCGGCGTGCAGGTGCCGCGGTAGAGGTAGTGGTGGTCGTCCCGGCACAGTTCGACGGCGTACGTGTCGATGATGTCCTGGCCCGAGGTCGTGGCGCTCCACGCGTAGTCCTGGCCGCGGCCGAGCTCGACGTAGAAGCTCAGGCCGGCGAAGGAGGCGCCGCGGGCGCTGATGCCCGGACCCTGGATCTCCTGGAGCAGCAGAAGTTGCGGAGCGAAGTAGCCGGTCTGGGGGCCGAACACGGCGACGGGATGACCGCTGGCGGTGTGCTTCCCGCTCACCACGAGGGCGTTGGACATGCCGCGCTTCGCGGAGGACAGGGCCGTCTTCGCCGCCTCGCGGGAGGCGCCGGTGGCGCTCGGCGCGGCGGCGCTGCCGGTGCGGTCGTACACGAGCGGCTCCGCGCGCACCGAGCCGGCGTCGGGCAGGGCCGTGCCCTGCGGGGTGTCGGGCCTGGTCGCGTACGGGAAGCTGCCGGTCTGCTGGGTGAGGACGGCCTCCGGGTCGTTGCGCATCCGGAAGGACTCCCAGACCCTGGTGCCCTCGGCGACGCCGTACTTCTCCTGGGCGGCCAGCAGGGAGATCGCGTTGTCGACCTCGCCGCCCCCACCGGAGCCGAACAGCGCGCCGATGACCGAGGCGAGCGCCACCAGGTCGGTGATCTTGAAGTGTTCTATCTTCCCGGCGTTGGTGATTGAGTCCTTGTGCCCGGTGAGCACGTATTCACCGGGGAAGTAGCGGCCGCTGTCGGAGGCGTCGACATAGGCGTTGATGCCGTCGAGGTAGGCCTCGGCGTCGGCGAGGGCCTGTGCGCCGCGTTCGCCGTTCGTGGCCACGGCGTTGTCGATCTGCGCCTGCAGCTCCGCCTCGGTGTACGGGGCGTGCCGCCAGAACTGCTGCTCCAGCCCCTGGTTGGAGGGCGCGCCACCCGCGAAGGAGGTCAGCTGTCCCCGCCCGACGTGCCGGAAGACGTCCATCAGCCACAGCCGGTCCTGGGCCGCCGCCCAGCCTGCGCCGAACTCGGTTCCGTACCGCGTGGTGCCGGTGATGTGCGGCACGCCGGTCTTCTTGTCCCTGACGATCGTCACGTCACCGCGCCCGGCGGGCTTGACGGTGGAGGCGACCTGGTCCGCCGGGACGCCGAAGGACGCGTCGTTGAAGAAGGTGTTGATCTTTTCGTTGGTGAGCCCCGGGTAGCCCTTGGCGAGGTCGTTGTAGGGCCCGAGCTGGTCCTCGGCGTGTTCGGGCTGGGTGCCGAAGGCCTGGTTGAGGAGGATCTGGGCGAGGGTGGCGTTGCCGTTCTGACCGGGCGGGAGGATGTCCGAACACTGGTTCCCGCAGTGGTCGTTGGCGGCCGCCGCGGCCTGCGCGTTCGCCGTCTCCGCGGCCGCCGCTGGGGCGAGTGGCGACAAAAGACCCGCGATCAGGGCGCATACGGATGCGGTCTTCAGGAACCCGGGGATTCCGCGGGGAGTTCTCAGTCTGTCGAGAACGGTGCGTGGGTGACGCCGTGGCATGAGGGCTCCTCCCGACGTGGGGTGGGCGGGATGTTACCGCCGGTATCCCCGCCTTTGAAGATGAACAAGCGTCACTTTTGGAAGTCAGCACAACAGGCACACGGATCACGGCAGTCGACAAGTGAGCCTCGTCGGACGGCTTATGGAGGGCATTTGAAATCGGATGGAGCCGATTCGCTTGTCGATACGTCTATTCGGCGACGTCCGTACGACGACGCCGAAGTGACCGGATGTACAGGTGCAGGTGTGACGGAGGTGCAGGACGATGGCCGGTTTCCGGAGTCTGGCGAGACAGGTCCGCGATCCGCGGTGCGATCTGGCCTTGCGGCGTTATTCGCTGCGCAAGTGCCTTGAGAGGTTCGCGCCGTACGGGCACAGGGCGACCTGGGACCACTTGTGCTCCCGGGCAGGGTTCGGTCCCGAGGACCGCTCCCCCGATCCGGCGCGGCTCGTGGCCGCACTGGACGAACTGGAGGAGGCGCGGGCGGTCTGGCTGGCCTACGAGGTCGAGTTCGCCGAGCGCCGCAAGAAGGAGAAGCACGACGGGCTGCGCCGGCCGGGCAGCGTGGACGACTGGCACCGGCTGACCTGGGGCGGTTTCGGCGTGGCGTGGTGCGACGATCCGGCGGTCCATCCCCGTGAACCGCTGGCGGAGGTACTGCGCCGGCTGATCGCCGCGCTGGAGCGGGAACCGGGCTCGGGCTGCCCGGTGTGCGGTGGGGAACGACTCACCTGGAGGTACGACCTGGACCACGAGCCCTCGACGGGCCCGGTCTGCACGGACTGCGGAATCCTGGTGCCGCGTCCCGTGCTCACGCCCGAAGCCCTGGCGGACGCCAGGCGGGCGAGGTTGCTGGTGTCGGCTTGACGGATGCGGGTGCGCGGGGGGTGCGCCGGGGATGCCGCACCCCCACTGCCGGTGGGGCCTGGCACCATCGTCGACATGGTGCAGGTGTGTCTGAACGGTCCGCGGACGGCCGCTGACGGTACGGCGGTGCCGCTGACGCCCGAGGCGATGGCAGCCTCCGCCGCGGCCGCCGTCGCGGCCGGGGCCACGGACGTCCATGTCCATCCCAAGACGCCGTGCGGAAGGGACACGTTGTCGCCGCGGGTGCTGGCGGAGACCCTGACGGCGCTGCGTGCGCGCGTGCCGGTGCCGGTGGGGGTGACCACGGGGGCGTGGGCCGAACCGGACCCCGCCGCGCGGCTCGACCGGATCCGAGGCTGGACCGTCCTGCCCGACCACGCCTCGGTCAACTGGCACGAGCCCGGCGCGGAGGAGGTCGCCGCCGCGCTGCTCGATCTCGGAGTGGGCGTGGAGGCGGGCATCTGGTCCGGCACGGACGGGGCACGGCGGTTCGCGTCCTCACCGCTCGGGCCGAGGGTGCTGCGGGTTCTCGCCGAGGTGACGGACCCGGACCCTGCGACGGCGGTGACGTCCGCCCGGGAGCTGCTGTCCGAGCTGGGTTCCGCCCACGGCCGGCCCGTGCTGCTGCACGGGGAGGACGGGGGCGCGTGGCCGGTGCTGCGGCTGGCGGGCGAGTTGGGGCTGGCGACGCGGATCGGGCTGGAGGACGTCCTGCACCTGCCGGACGGGCAACGGGCCGGTTCCAACGCGGAGTTGGTGGCGGCGGGGTTGGTGGAGCACGGGCGCTGAGGGCCGGGGCGCACACAGCCCGGCGGAACGGGGTCCCCCGTACTGTCCGAGCAGAGGGCACCCCCAGCGCCGACGCGCCCTTCGCGGCAGCCGAGACGCACCCGCACCCGCCGGACGGCGCAAGGGGCCGTGCCGGGGGATGTCCGCCCGCAGCGGTTGGCGCGTCAACGAGGAGTGAGTCGGCACGCACGTCGATCGCGCCGTTCCGAGGACGGACACCCCCCGGCGCGGCCCCGCCCCCCACCCGGCGTCACGCGCCACGCGCACCCCCACCCCCCGCCGCCTAGGCGCCCCGCGCGCCCCCGCCCCCGTTGCGTTCCACCATCAGACGCGAACCCGCCCGGCGTTCACCGAACACGTCACCCGGGTTGGACAGGACGCACGTGTCGAGGGAGAGGCAGCCGCAGCCGATGCAGTCGGTGAGGTGGTCCCGCAGGCGGTTCAGCTGCTTGATGCGCTCGTCCAGCTCCGATCGCCACGCCTCCGACAGCTGCGCCCAGTCCTCCCTGGTCGGCGTCCGCTCCTCCGGCAGCCGCGCCAGCGCCTCGCGGATCGTCGCCAGCGGGATCCCGACCCGCTGCGCGGCCCTGATGAACGCGACCCGCCGCAGCGTGTCACGGGAGTACCGACGCTGATTGCCCGCCGTGCGCCGACTGCTGATCAGGCCCTTGGACTCGTAGAAGTGCAACGCGGACACCGCCGCCCCGCTGCGCGCCGACAGCTGCCCGACCGTGAGTTCGTGGATCTTCTCTGGAATCTGAGGCACCCCTCGAACCCTACCCAGTCCGTTGACACAACCCGCGCGGGCGACCATGCTAAGCAGTCGCTTAGAGATGCTCCCCGCACGAGAGGCCTGGAAGACATGGCACAGCCGAGGATCTTCACGTCCGTCGACGACCTGAAGTCGGCGGTCGGCGAGCAGCTGGGGTACACCGACTGGCTCGACATCGACCAGAAGCGCATCGACCTCTTCGCGGAGGCCACCGGCGACCACCAGTGGATCCACGTCGACCCGGAGAAGGCCGCCGCGGGCCCCTTCGGAACGACCATCGCGCACGGCTATCTGACCCTGTCGCTGCTCCCCCTCTTCGGCCCCCAGCTGATCTCCGTCGAGGGTGTGAAGATGGGCGTCAACTACGGCACGAACAAGGTCCGTTTCCCCTCCCCCGTCCCCGTGAACTCCCGCCTGCGCGCCACCGCGACGATCACCGGCGTCGAGGACGTGCCCGGCGGCGTCCAGGTGACGGTCGCCTTCACCGTGGAACGCGAGGGCGGCGACAAGCCCGTCTGCGTCGCCGAGTCCGTCTCGCGCTACTACGTCTGAGGCGCCGCCGGTTCCGCCGGGACGGCCGCGGAACCCGCCGCGCCCACCATCCGCAGCACGAGGTCGGCGTACAGCGCGCCGACCTCCTCCGGCGTCCGCGGCCCGCCCACGTTGAACCACCGCGCGACGTCGATGCACAGCGACAGCACCGCCAGCGTCGTCCCGTGCACGTCGATGACCTCGAACTCGCCCGAGCGCACGCCCTCCTCGATGATCCCGCGCACCTCCGCGTCGACCTGACGCCGCAGCGCGAGGATCTCGGCGCGGGCGTCGGGGCCGAGCGAGTCGAGTTCGTACTGCACCACCCGCGCGGTGGTCCGCCCACCCGCGTGCCAGCGCACGAAGGAGCTGACCGCGTCGGCGAGCCGCTCGGTGGGGCTGCCCTCGCGGCGGGACGCGGTACGCAGGATCTCCAGGGCCTTCTCGTGCCCGATCCTGCTGATGCGGTGCAGCAGCTCTTCCTTGGTCTTGTAGTGGATGTAGAGCGCGGCCGGGCTCATCCCGGCCCGGCCCGCGATGTCACGGGTCGTCGTGGCGTGGTAGCCGCGCTCGGCGAAGGCCTCCACCGCGGCGATCAGCAACCGCCGCGCCGCGTCGGGCGTGACCTCGCCCCACGCCTGCGCCTCGCCGTCGGCCGTCTCCTCCGCCGTACTCATCACTCGCCCCTCTCCACTGACAGGGCCACCACCATACCGCCGAAGGTGAGCGAGCGCTTAGCGCGGCCGCCCGGCAGCCGCCTCAGTGCTTGTCGAAGGGGGTGTACGTGGGTGCCGGCGCCGCGGCCCCCTCCTGCCGGTCGCGGATGACCTTGGCCAGCGTGAAGGAGGAGGTGACGAGGTACAGCACGGCGATGGCGAGGAAGCCCCGCACCCAGGCGTCGGCGCTCAGCTGGTAGATGCCGATCGCGGTGGCCGCCATGGCGACGGCGAAGGAGGCGACGGCCTGGCCGTAGAAGGCGGCCGTGTTCTGCTGCTTGCCCGGTGTGTCACTCATGGCGACAGCTTCGGCCACCGTGCCCCGCGCCGCATCCGCCGAAGTACTCAGGCGCTACTCAGAACGCCGAGACCCCCGTCAGGGCCCGCCCGATGACCAGTTTCTGGATCTGGCTCGTGCCCTCGTACAGAGTCATCACGCGGGCGTCCCGCAGCAGCTTGCCGGCGGGGTACTCGTCGATGTAGCCGTAGCCGCCGAAGACCTGCAGCGCGTTGTTCGCGGCGCGGACGGCCGCCTCCGAGGCGAACAGCTTGGCCTTGGACGACTCGACGGCGAACGGCTGCCCCCGGTCGATCAGGTCGGCGACCCGCCAGGTCAGCAGCCGGGCCGCGTCGACGTCCACGGCGATGTCACTGATCAGCTCCTGGACCAGCTGGTGGTGGGCGATGGTCCTGCCGAACTGCTCGCGCTCGCCCGCGTACCGCACGGCCGCCTCCAGCGCGGCCTGGGCTATGCCGACACAGCCCGCCGCCACGGACATCCGGCCCTTGGCCAGGGCCGACATGGCGATCGAGAAGCCCTTGCCCTCCGGTCCGAGCAGTGCGGAGGCCGGCACGCGCACGCCCTCCAGGACGAGTTCCGCGGTGGCCTGGCCGCGCAGCCCGAGCTTGCCGTGGATCGTGCGGCGGGTCAGGCCGGGCGTGTCGGTGGGGACCAGGAAGGCGGAGACGCCCTGGTGGCCGGGGGCGTCGGTGGAGCGGGCGAAGAGCAGGACGACGTCGGCCCAGGTGCCGTTGGTGATGAACATCTTGGTGCCGTCGATGACGTACTCGTCGCCGTCCCGCACCGCCCGGGTCGTGAGGCTGCCCGCGTCCGAGCCCGTGCCCGGCTCGGTCAGCCCGAAGCAGCCCACCGCCGCGCCGGAGGTCAGCCCGGGCAGCCACCGCCGCTTCTGCTCCTCGCTCCCCCAGGCGGCGACGGTCTTGGCGACGAGCCCGAGGGAGACGGAGACGATCCCGCGCACCGAGGAGTCGCCCCGGCCGAGCTCCTCCGTGACCAGGCAGTACGCGAGGTGGTCGCCGCCGGAGCCGCCGTACTCCTCGTCGATCGTCAGCCCCAGGAAGCCGACCTCGCCGAGCTTCTTCACGATCGACCGGTCGACCTCCTCCGCACGGTCCCAGGCGACGGCGTGCGGGGCGACCTCGCGCGCCACGAAGTCCCGGGCGAGCTGCCGTACGGCGGTCTGCTCCTCGCTGAGCCCAAGGTTCACCACAAGCCACCCCTCGAAAACCGTGTCCGGCGCGGATGCCGCACCGTTTTAATTAGCACTGCTAGTTTATGACGGCAGCCCTACTATGTGCGCCATGGCCCGACCGCGCAAGCCCTTGCTCAGCACCGACCGGATCGTCGAGACGGCCCGCGCGCTCGTGGACGCGGAGGGCCTCGCGGCCCTCTCCACCCGCCGGCTCGCCGCCGAACTGGGCGTCAGCGGGCCCTCGCTCTACAACCACTTCCGCACCAAGGACGAGATCCTGGAGGCGGTCGCCGACTCGGTGAGCGGCCAGGTGGACCTGTCGATGTTCCAGGACGGCCGGGACTGGCGGACCGCGCTGCACGACTGGGCGGTCTCCTACCGGGCCGCGCTGCGCGACCACCCCAACATCGTCCCGGTGCTGGCCCGCGGCCCCGGCCGGCGCCCGGCGGGGCTGCGCCTCGCGGACGCGGTCTACGGCGCGATGGTCGACGCGGGCTGGCCACCGGCGCAGGCCACCTCCATCGGCGCGCTGATGCGCTACTTCGTGATGGGCTCCGCGCTCGGCTCCTTCGCCGGCGGCTTCGTGGACGACGCGAGCGCCTACGACCCCGCCGACTACCCGCACCTCCAGCAGGCGCACCTCCTCGCCGAGCAGCAGGAGAAGATCGACGAGCGCGCCTTCGAGACCGGCCTGACGGCCCTGCTGGACGGGCTGGCGCGCCAGTACGAGCAGGTGCGGCGGACCGCGTAGGCCGCGCGGGCCGGACACTTCGGCGCCGGCCGAAGGATCCGTGTTCCATGCTGGGGGCATGACGACGAGGGCCCCACAGGCCAGCGCGCTGGCCCGGCTCGCCGGGCTGGTCGCCGACGAGACCCGGGCCACGTGCCTGCTCGCCCTGCTCGACGGGCGGGCCTGGACGGCGGGCGAGCTGGCCCGGCACGCGGGTGTCGCCGCGTCCACGCTGAGCGAGCACCTGGGCAGGCTCGTCGCGGGCGGCCTGCTCACCGAGGAGCGGCAGGGCCGGCACCGCTACGTCCGGCTGGCCGACGCGCGGGTCGCGCAGCTGGTCGAGGACCTGGCGGCGCAGGTGGCGCCGGACCGGGCGGCACGGCCGCGGAACCTGCGTGCGTCGAGCGCCGGTTCCGCGATGGCCCGGGGCCGCACCTGCTACGACCATCTCGCCGGGCGGCTCGGCATCGTGGTCACCGACGCGCTGACGGTCCGCGGACTGCTCGTGCAGGAGACCGGGTTCGCGCTCACCGACGCCGGGCTCGCCTGGTTCGAGGCGGCCGGGATCGGCCTCGACCGGCGGGGGCGGCGGCCGCTGGCCCGGGCCTGTCTGGACTGGACCGAGCGCCGGCCGCATCTGGCGGGCGTGGCGGGCGCGGCCCTGTGCCGGCACGCCCTGGAGTCGGGGTGGTGCGTGCGCATCGGCTCGGAGCGGGCGGTGAAGGTGACGGAGGTCGGTGAACGGGCCTTGTCCGACCTCCTGGGCGTCGAGCCCGCCGCCCTGCGCTGACCGCCGCTGCCCCGTCACGCGCCGACGGGCGGCGCCCCGTCCGGAATCCGCGAGCCTCCCGCCCCGCCTCCCCCTAGCCTCAGGAGCATGATGAGCACCCCTCCCCCCGCGTCCGCCCGTCGCGCCGAGATGACGGCCGCCGCCGCGGCCGCGGTCACCGTCGTGCTGTGGGCGTCCGCCTTCGTCTCGATCCGCAGCGCGGGCGACGCCTACTCGCCCGGCGCGCTGGCGCTCGGGCGGCTGCTGGCGGGCGCGCTGACGCTGGGCGTGTTCTGCCTGGTGCGGCGGGAGACCTGGCCGCCGCGCTCGGCCTGGCGCGGGATCGCGATATCGGGCGTGCTGTGGTTCGGCTTCTACATGGTCGCCCTGAACTGGGGCGAGCAGCAGGTCGACGCCGGCACGGCCGCGCTGGTGGTGAACACCGGGCCGATCCTGATCGCGCTGCTGGGCGCCCGCCTGCTCGGCGACCCGATGCCGCCGCGGCTGCTGGCGGGGATGGCGGTGTCGTTCGCCGGTGCGGTGACCGTGGGTCTGTCGATGTCCGGCGAGGGCGGTTCCTCGGTGCTCGGGGTGGTGCTCTGCCTGCTGGCGGCGATCGCGTACGCCGGCGGCGTCGTGGCGCAGAAGCCGGCGCTGGGCTCGGCGAGTCCGCTGCAGGTGACGACGTTCGGCTGCCTGGTCGGCGCGGTGGTGTGCCTGCCGTTCGCGGGACAGCTGGTCCAGGAGGCCACGCGGGCACCGGCCTCCGCCACGCTCAACATGATCTATCTGGGCGTCTTCCCGACCGCCCTCGCCTTCACCACCTGGGCCTACGCGCTGTCCCGTACGACCGCGAGCAGGATGGGCGCAACGACGTACGCGGCGCCCGCGCTGGTCGTCCTGATGTCCTGGCTGTTCCTCGGCGAGGTGCCGGGGCTGCTCACCCTGCTCGGCGGTGTGCTGTGCCTGGCGGGCGTGGCGGTGTCCCGGTCGCGCTCGCGGGCGGCGGCCCGGGCCGCTGTTCCGGAAGTGGTTCCGGAACACCGGCCCGAGCAGGCGCCGGACTCAGCTCGCTGACCCGGCATCCGCGCGGGCCTCGGACACGGCCTGCGGCTCCGTCGCGCGGGCCCGGCTCGCGAGGACCCTGATCGAGACCAGGGCGATCACCGCGAGCCCGATGATGTAACCGGAGACGGCCATCGAGGTGCCGGTCGCCTCCAGCAGCAGCACCATCACGAAGGGGGCGAGCCCGCCGCCCGCGACGGCTGCGATCTGGTAGCCGAGGGAGGCCCCGGTGTAGCGCATCTCGGGCGTGAACAGCTCGGCGAACAGCGCCGCCTGGGGGCCGTACATGATGCTCAGGAAGCAGCTGGCGACGAACGTGCCGACCGCGAGCCACAGCAGCGAGCCGGTGTCGATCAGCAGGAACAGCGGGACGGCCCACAGGGCGATGCCGACCGCGCCGAGGGCGTAGATCCGGATGCGGCCGACGCGGTCGGAGAGGGCGGCGGAGGCCGGGATCAGCACGAGCTGGGTCAGGCTGACGCAGAGCGAGACCGTGAGGACCGGGCCCTTCTCCATGTCCAGTTCGCGGGTGGTGTAGTCGAGGACGCCCGTGATGAGGATGTAGAAGGTCGCGGTGTTCACGGCGAAGGAGCCGCCCGCCAGGAGCACCGTGCCGAGGTGACCGCGCAGGATGGTGCGCAGCGGCGAGCTCTGCTCGGACTTCTCCTGCTGCGCGAGCGCCCGCTCCGCCTCGCGGAACGCCGGGGTCTCCTCGACGCGGGTGTGGATGTACCAGGCCAGGCCCAGCACCAGCAGGCCGACCAGGAACGGCACGCGCCAGCCCCAGGCGGTGAACGCCGAGTCGGTGGTGAAGGCCCCGGCGGCCAGGAAGACGGTGTTGGCGGTGACCACGCCGATGGGGACGCCGAGCTGGACGACGCTGCCGTAGACGCCGCGCTTGCCCTCCGGGGCGTACTCGGTGGCCAGGAGCATCGCGCCGCCCCACTGGGCGCCGACCGCGACGCCCTGGGCGACGCGGAACAGCACGAGCAGGATCGGGGCGGCGACGCCGATGGTGTCGTACGTCGGGAGCAGGCCGATGCCGGTGGTGGCCACGCCCATGAGCGTGAGGGCGAGGACCAGCATCGGCTTGCGGCCGCGCTTGTCGCCGAGGTGCCCGGCGACGATGCCGCCGAGGGGGCGGGCGAGGAAGCCGACGGCGAAGGTGGCGAACGAGGCGAGGACGCCCGCGGTGGGGCTGCCCGCGGGGAAGTACAGGTCGCCCAGGACGAGAGCGGCGGCGATGCCGAAGACGAAGTAGTCGTACCACTCGACGGCCGAGGCGAGTGCCGCTGCGGTGGCGACCCGGCGGCGGTTGCCGGCGGCGGGCGGGGTGGGGCCGGGCTGAGCGGAAGGTGCCGTGTCCATGCGGTGCGCGCTCCGGGGGTGCGGGGACGGAACGGGGGGTGGCTCGGGTTCAGGGAACGTACTGACCGGACGGTATGTACGTCAACGGGTCGTGCACCAGGACTTTTCGCCTGTACATGGCGCTCGGCGGACGGATGCGGACACGGCGAAGCCCCGGCCTCGCGGGAAGGCCGGGGCACAGGAGGGGAGAGGGGAACGGGGAGACGGGGGACGGGGACGGGGGCCTGCTAGAACACGACCAGTGCGCGGCCGCCCTTGCCCGCCAGCATGTTCTCGAAGGCCGCCGGGATGCCGTCGAGGGAGATGCGTTCGGTCACCAGTGCGCTCAGGTCGAGGCGGCCCGCCCGGACGTGCCCGGCCAGGACGGGGAGGTCCCGGGCCGGGTCGGAGTTGCCGTAGACGCAGCCCGTCAGGGTGCGGCCCCAGTGGAAGATCTCCAGGGCGTTGAAGGTGACCTGCTGGTCCTTGCCGCCGATGCCGACGACCGTGGTACGGCCGCCACGCCGGGTGGAGTCCCAGGCGGTGCGGATGGTGACGGCACGTCCGGCGCACTCGACGGCCACGTCCACGCCCTGCTTGCCGGTGAGGCCGCGGATCTCGCGGGCGGTGGTGCCGGAGGCGACGAGGTAGTCGGTGGCTCCGGCCGTGCGGGCGAGTTCCTCCTTGGCCGGGGAGACGTCCACCGCGATGATCTTGGAGGCGCCGGCGATCCGGGCGGCCTGGAGCGCGGCGAGGCCCACTCCCCCGACACCGAAGACGGCGACCGTCTCGCCCCGCCGGACGCGGGCGGAGTGGTGCACGGCGCCGTAGCCGGTGAGGACGGCGCAGCCCAGCAGGGCCGCGTCGGCGAGCGGGACGCCGTCCGGGGCCGGCAGCACGCAGGACGCGGGGACGACGGTCTCCTCGGCGAACGCGGCGACGTTCAGGCCGGGGTGGAGGTCGGTGCCCTCAGCGGTACGGGCGTGGACGCGGGCGGCGCCGCTCAGGGCGTCGGCGCACAGCCAGATCTCCCCGAGCGAACAGGCGTGGCAGACGCCGCAGGACGGGGCCCAGTTGAGGACGGCCCCGTCGCCGGGCGCGACGTGGGTGACGCCCTCGCCGACGGCGACGACCGTGCCGGCGCCCTCGTGGCCGAGGACGGCCGGGACGGGCAGGCGCATGGTGCCGTTGGACAAGGACAGGTCGGAGTGGCAGACCCCGGCGGCGGCGAGCCGGACGTGGACCTGTCCGGGTCCGGGGTCGGGCAGTTCGATGCCGGTGATCTCCAGCGGGGAGCCGACGGCGGGCAGGACGGCGGCGCGGACAGCCATGACGGAAGGGACTCCCCTGACTAGAACTGGAGGGACTTGGTCTGGAGGTACTCGGCCAGGCCGTGCACGCCGAGTTCGCGGCCGACGCCGGACTGCTTGTAGCCGCCGAAGGGGGCGAGCGGATTGAAGCGGCCGCCGTTGATGTCGACCTGGCCGGTCTCCATCCGGCGGGCGAAGGCCACCGCCTCGGCCTCGTCCCCGGCCCAGACGGCGCCGGCCAGGCCGTAGACCGTGCCGTTGGCGATCCGCAGGGCGTCCTCCTCGTCCTCGTAGCGGAGGATCGACAGGACCGGGCCGAAGATCTCCTCCTGCGCGATGGTCATGTCCTCGGTGACGTCGGCGAAGACGGTCGGGCTGACGAAGTAGCCGGTCTCGCGCGGGGCTTCGGGGCCGCCGGCGACCAGGCGGGCACCCTCGGCGACGCCCTTCTCGATGTAGCCGCGCACCCGGGCCTGCTGCCTGGCGTTGACGACCGGCCCGATGCGGTCGCCGTACTTGGCCGCGGCCGCGGCGGCGAGTTCCACCGCCTCGTCGTACCGGTCGCGGTGGACGAGCATCCGGGTCCAGGCGCTGCACGTCTGCCCGGAGTTGGACATGACGTTGGCGACGCCGACGTTGACGGCCCTGGCCAGGTCGGCGCTCGGCAGGATGACGTTGGCGGACTTGCCGCCGAGTTCGAGGGCGACCTTCTTGACCTGCCCCCCGGCGATCGCGGCGATCCCGCGGCCGACGGCGGTGGAGCCGGTGAAGGAGACCAGGTCCACGCCGGGGTGCTCGGCGAGGGCCTGCCCGGCGACCGGGCCGAGGCCGGTGACCAGGTTGAACACGCCCGCCGGTACCCCCGCCTCGTGCACGGCGTCGGCGAAGAGACGGGCGACCAGCGGGGTGTCCTCGGCGGGCTTCACCACGACCGTGCAGCCCGCCGCGAGGGCCGGGGCGACCTTGGCGACGATCTGGTGCAGGGGGTAGTTCCACGGCGTGATCGCGGCCACGACCCCGATCGGCTCGTGGTGCACGACCGAGTTGCCGGTCTTCTCCTCGAAGGCGTACGTCGCCGCCAGCTCGGCGTAGGAGCCGGCGACCGCGACGGGCACGGCCGCGTGGACGGCCTGCGAGAACTTCAGGGGTGAGCCGAGTTCGGACGTCACCGTCTCGGCGATCTCGTCGGCCCGGGCCGCCAGGACGTCCCGGAGGGCCGAGAGGCGGGCGGCCCGCTCGGCGGGCGGGGTCGCGGCCCAGCCGGGCAGTGCCTCCCGGGCGGCCCGTACGGCGGCGTCGACGTCCTCGGCGGTGCCGGCCGGGACCGTGCCGATGACCTGCTCGTCGACCGGGTTCACGACCTCGATCACGTCCTGGCCGGCGGCGGGGCGCCAGGCGCCCTGGATGTACATGCCGTCGTGTGCCTTCATCGCGCTTCCTCCGGGGCGGGGGCGTCGTCGTCCGGCACATAAACTAGCGGCGATAGTTTTCTGGCGCCAGACGTTCCGGGACCCGGGCTCGCCGGGTCCCGGCCCATCACAGCACGGCCGGGCCCGGCCCGGGTGTGCGGCTGCTCACTCCCGCCGCTCACCCTGCGCTGCTCACTCCTCCAGGTCGGGCAGGTGCGCCGGGCTCGGGCAGATACGGTCGCCGTGCTGGTCGAAGACGAACAGGTGGGCGAGGTCGACCAGGAGCGGCACCTGCATGCCGTGCCGCAGGGCCAGGTCCGGGGTGGTGCGGACGATGAGGTCGCCGGGCAGCCGGGGCTGGGCGGCCGTGGGGCGCGGATCGGCGTCACCGGGGTGTTCCAGGGCCACCACGGGCCCGGCCCGGCCGGCTCCGGTCCGCTCCCGCAGCCGGGTGAGGACCGAGCCCTCCCGGCGGCGGCGCCGTACGGGACGGCCGGGGCGCGGGCGCGGGGCCTCCAGCTCCGGGACGACGGCCGGGCTGGAGCCGGTGTCGAAGTGGACGAGGATCTCGTGCCCCTGGAACTCCACGTGCTCGACCAGGCCGGTGAGCGGCACCTCACCGGGGCGGGCCGCGCTGTGCCTGGCGATCCGCACGGCCTCCGAACGCAGGCCCACGATGACCTCGCGGCCCTGCTGGACCCGCAGCAGCTGGTGGTCCAGCGAGAGCGGCTCGGGCAGGCGCAGGAACTGCTTGCCCAGGCTGATGGTCATCGCCCCGTCGAGCGGGGCACGGACCAGGCCGCGCAGCAGGTTGATGCGCGGGGTGCCGATGAAGGCGGCGACGAAGACGTTGGCGGGCAGCGCGTAGACGGCCCGTGGGGTGCCGACCTGCTGGAGCACGCCGCCGCGCAGCACCGCGACCCGGTCGCCGAGCGACATGGCCTCGGCCTGGTCGTGGGTGACGTAGAGGGTGGTGACGCCCAGCTCCTTGGTCAGCTGGGAGATCTCGGCGCGCAGATGGGTGCGGAGCTTGGCGTCCAGGTTGGACAGCGGCTCGTCCATGAGGAACGCGGAGGGGTGGCGGGCGATGGCCCGGCCCATGGCGACCCGCTGGCGTTCACCGCCGGAGAGCTGGCCGGGCAGGCGGTCGAGGAGGTCCTCGATGCCGAGCATGCGGGCGGTGGCGTCCACGCGGGGGGCGGGGTCCGTGCCCGGGGACTCGAGGCGCAGCGGGAAACCGATGTTGTTCCGGCTGGTCATGTTCGGGTAGAGGGCGAAGTTCTGGAAGACCATCGCCATGTCCCGGCCGGACGGTGGAAGGTCGTTGGCGTACTCGCCGTCGAGCAGCAGCTCGCCCTCGTCGATCTCCTCCAGTCCGGCGATCATCCTGAGCACGGTCGACTTGCCGCAGCCGGACGGGCCGAGCAGGACGAGGAACTCGCCGGGTGCGATGTCCAGCGAGAGCCGGTCCACCACGCGGGCGCCCCGCGTGTAGGCCTTGCTCACGTCGTGCAGGGAGATGGCGCGTGTCATGAGGTGCCCCCGAGGGGTCTTCAGGGCGCTGGTGCTCCGCGGTCGGAAGCCCCGTACGGGCCGTACGGGGCTGTGGGTCACGGAAGTTAACGGATTGTGCCCGGCCGGGGGAAGACACCGAACCGGATCGGGGGCGGCGTTCCGACTGGTGAGAAGGCGGAATCCCTGATTCGGGCGGGGGCGGTGCCGGTGCCCGGCCGTCAGCGGATGCCGGTGAGGTGGGCGAAGACCACGACGCTGCCCGAGTAGCCCTTCCGGCGGTCGTACGTGCCGCCGCAGGTGATCAGGCGCGACTCTGGGCGGCCCCGGGCGCCGTACACCTCCTGGCGCGGGAAGTGCGGCTTCTCGTACGACGTGATCCGGTCCACGGCGTGGACGGCGGTCCGCCCGTCCGCCCGGCGGGCCTTTCCGGGCTGGGTCTGGATGGTCCAGTTGACCTCCTCCCCCGCGTCGAAGGTGGACGCGGCGAGGACGGCGGTACGGGTGCCGGCACGGCGCGCGAGGGGTACGACGGGCAGGAAAGCCGGCGGCCGGGAGCTGCCTCCAAGTCGGACGATTTTCATACAAACCCCACGCCACCTGACTCTGTGTCACCTCACCGCCCGGAAGACGTGCAGCGCCGCCCGGCGACGCGTCAGGTATCGCTCTCACGGCGCAGTGACACCCGCCGCCGGCCGGTCTTCGCCACCCCTCCGGCCGGCTCGGGCGGGGCGCTCCCCCGCGACCGCAGCGCCACCCCGGCGGAGACCAGCAGCAGCACCCCCAGCATCACGAACGGCGCCGCCACTCCCGCGACCCCGGCGACCACACCGGCCGAGGCGGGCGCGGCGACCTGGCCGAGCCGGTTGCCCGTCAGGCGCAGCGCGAGGGCCGTGGAACGCGCGTGCTCCGGCGAGGCCTGGACGACCGTCGTCATGGACAGCGGCTGCCCGACGCCGAGGCAGAAGCCGAGGAGCACCAGCAGCAGCCCGAGCGCCCACACCGGCACCGGCAGGGCGATGCCCGCGCACAGCAGGGCCGCCAGCAGACAGGTGACGGTGAGCAGCAGGGTCCGGCCGATCAGCCGCAGCAGGGGCGTGAGGACCAGCCGGCAGGCGATGGTGGCCGCCGCGCGCAGGCTGAGCAGGAGGCCGATGACCGACGGCGCGATGCCCCGGTGCTCGCCGACCACCGGGAGGTAGGCGGTGAGGATGTCGGTCGCGGACAGCACGGCGAGGCTGATGAAGATGCCGGCGGGCACGCCCCGGGTGCGCAGGATGCCCCGCACGGGGACACGCTCGCCCTTGGCCGCGCGGGACGCGGACGCCGTACGGCGGTGCTCGATGCGCCAGAGCGAGGTGAACGCGACCGCCGCCGTCGCGCCGGCCGCGAGCAGGGCCAGGGCGCTGGTGCCGGCCATGTCCTCGCCGCCGATCAGCGCGCCGGCGGCGACGGGGCCGACCAGCTGTCCGAGGGCCGCGCCGATGGTGAAGTGGCCGAAGTTGCGGTCCTGTTCGTGCGGCGCGGACTGGCGGGCGACGAGGGACTGCGAGCCGATGACGAAGCAGAGGTGGCCGAGGCCCATCACCCCGCTCCACAGCGCCATCGTCCACAGGGACCCGGCCACGCCGCTGAGGGCGCAGCCGCCGGCGATCAGGACCACTCCGAGGGGCAGCAGGGGCGCGCAGCGGCCGTGGTCGGTGCGGCGGCCCAGGGGCACGGCCGCGAACAGGGGCAGCAGCGCGTACACGCCGGCGATCACACCGACGGCCCGCTCGTCCGCGCCCAGCGCGAGGGCCCGGTAGGAGACGGCGGGCCGGGCCATCGACACCGCCCCCTGCGCGAAGGAGAAGGCGATGACGAGGCGGAGCAGCCAGCCGCGGTTCCCACCGGGCCTCACGATGTCCTCCATGGAGTGTCGTACGCGCGGTCAGATGATGCCGAAGAGCATGCCCGCCGCCAGGATGACCAGACAGGTGAGGGCGGCCCACTTCACGACGAACCTGGTGTGGTCGCCGAACTCGACCTTGGCCATGCCGACCAGGACGTAGACGGCGGGGACGAGGGGGCTGGACATGTGCAGCGGCTGGCCGACCAGGGAGGCGCGGGCCATCTGCAGCGGGGAGACGCCGTGCGCGGCGCCGGCCTCGGCGAGGACAGGCAGGACACCGAAGTAGAAGCCGTCGTTCGACATGAAGTACGTCAGCGGCAGGCTCAGGAGGCCGGTGACGAGGGCCATGTGCGGGCCCATGCTGCCGGGGATGACGTCCACCATCCACTTGGCCATGTGGTCGACCATGCCGGTGCCCTGGAGGACGCCGGTGAAGACGGCGGCGGCGAAGACCATGCCGGAGACGTTCAGGACGTTGTCGGCGTGCGCGGCGATGCGGGCCTTCTGGTCGGGGATGTGCGGGAAGTTCACCGACAGGGCGAGTGCGGCACCGAGCAGGAACAGCACCGGGATGGGGAGCAGTTCCAGGATCATGGCGGTCAGCAGGCCGACCGTGAGCAGCGCGTTGAACCAGTAGAGCTTCGGGCGCAGGGTGGAGCGGTCGGGGTCGAGGCCCTGGAAGCCGTCGTCCTCGGCCGGGCCCCCGGCGCCGCCGGTGCCCTCGGGCGCGTCCGTGCCGGAACCGGCGCCGCCCGGGCCGGTCTTGCGCAGGGAGACCGTGTCGTCGCCGGAGGCACCGGCACCGGCACCGGCACCGGCACCGACGAGGACCGTCTCGGTCTCCTTCTCCTCCTCCAGCACCTCGTCCAGCGTCAGCACGCCCAGCCGCCGGCGCTCGCGCACGCCGAGGACGTAGGAGAGGACGAAGACGAAGAGCAGGCCGACCAGGAGCGCGGGGATCATCGGGACGAAGATGTCGCTGGCGTCGAGCTTGAGCGCGGTCGCGGCGCGGGCGGTCGGGCCGCCCCAGGGGAGGGTGTTCATCACGCCGTTGGCCATGGCGGCGACGCCGGTCATCACGACCAGGCTCATCTTCAGGCGCTTGTACAGCGGGTACATCGCCGAGACGGTGATCATGAAGGTGGTGGAGCCGTCGCCGTCCAGCGACACGATCGCGGCGAGCACGGCGGTGCCGACGACGATCCGCATCGGGTCGGCTTTGCAGAACTTGAGGATGCCGCGGACGATCGGGTCGAAGAGACCGACGTCGATCATCACGCCGAAGTAGACGATCGCGAACATCAGCATCGCCGCGGTGGGGGCGAGGCTGGTCACGCCGTCGATGACGTAGTCGCCGAGGTGGGCGCCCTTGCCGACGAACACGCAGAACAGCGCGGGGATCAGCACGAGCGCCGCGATCGGCGACATCTTCTTCATCATGATCAGGACCAGGAAGGTCGCGATCATGGCGAAGCCGAGGATGGTCAGCATGAGTGGATACCTAACGTTCGCCCTTGAACATCCCACCAGGGCCGGCGGTGTCCGAGACGTTAGGTCCGTTCAAGCAGCGTTAACAAGACGTTGACGTGCGAGCAATAAGCGCAAAACTGCTGGTCACAGCTTTGCTCAGGTCAGAGCGGTGTGCTTTTCGGTCACCGCCGGTCCTCCCGGGGCCGGCGCGGGGGCGACGTCGACGGGCACTCCGTTGAGCACGGCGTTGCCCGACAGCGGGTCGAGCAGCCGGCCGTCGAGGAGCTGGTTGACGTTGACGCCCGGGTCCGTCGAGGCATGGCGCAGGCGGGTTCCGGGGCGGTCGTGGCCCCAGCCGTGGGGGAGGCTCACCACGCCCCGCCGGATGGCGTCCGTGACCTCGGCGGGCGCGATGACCTCTCCCCCGGCGCCCCGCACCCGCACCGGCGCGCCGTCCTCGACGCCCAGCCGCTCGGCGTCCTCGGGGTGGATGTGCAGGGTGCAGCGGTTGGAACCGCCCGTGAGGGCGGGCACGTTGTGCATCCAGCTGTTGTTCGAGCGCAGGTGCCGGCGGCCCACCAGGACGAGTCCTTCGGGGCGTTCGGCCAGGGCCGCGCGCAGGCGGGGCAGGTCGGCGGCGATCGGGCCGGGCAGCAGCTCCACCTTGCCGCTTGCGGTCTTCAACGGCTGCGGCAGGCGGGGGCGCAGCGGGCCGAGGTCGATGCCGTGCGGGTGCGCGAGCAGCTTCTCCAGGGTCAACCCGTCCGGCGTCGCGCCGAAGCCGTCACCGTAGGGGCCGAGGCGCAGCATCAGGTCGAGCCGGCGCTCGGGGCCGTTGTCGCCGGTGAGCGCGGCGGCCAGCTCCCGCGGATCGCGGCCGTGCACGGGCGAGTGGGGCTCCTTGACGGCCTTGCCGAGGGTCTGGCCGACGACCATGTCGTCGACGGCTCCGGGATCGGCCCCGTGCATCCCCGTCACGGCGAGGATCAGCCGGGCCAGGATCTCCGTCTCGGCCATGCGGCCCGGCTCCAGCGGGACGGCGGGGCGGGTGTAGCGGACCTGGTTGCGGACGGCGAGGGTGTTGAAGGCGAAGTCGTGGTGCGGGCTCTGGGCGGGCGGGGGCGGGGGCAGGACCACGTGGGCGTGACGCGAGGTCTCGTTGAGGTACGGGTCGACGCTGACCATGAAGTCGAGCGAGGCGAGCGCCTTGTCGAGCCGGTCGCCGTCGGGCGCGGACAGCACCGGGTTGGCGGCGACGGCGATCAGCGCGCGGACCGGCTCGCCCTTCTCGGTGGCGGTGTCGATCTCCTCGGCGAGGGCGGACAGGGGCAGTTCGCCCTTCGCCTCGGGGTGCCGGCTCACCCGGGAGTGCCAGCGCCCTAGGGCGAAACCGCGGCCGGGTCCGGCGGGGCGCGGGGTCCGGTCGGTGGCGGACTGCGGGAAGAGCGCGCCGCCGGGGCGGTCGAGGTTGCCGGTGAGGATGTTCAGTACGTCGACGAGCCAGCTGGCGAGGGTGCCGTGCGGGACGGTGCAGCTGCCGATGCGGCCGTAGACGGCGGCGGTCGGGGCGGCGGCGAGATCACGGGCCAGGGTGCGGATGAGCCCGGCGTCGACGTCACAGGCCCCGGCGACGGCCTCGGGGGTGAACTCCCTCAGGGCGACGGACAGTTCCTCGACGCCTTGGACGTGCGGGGTGGGGTCGACGAGGCCCTCGTCGAACAGCACGCGGGCCATCGCGGCGAGCAGCAGCGCGTCGGTGCCGGGCCGCACGGCGATGTGCCGGTCGGCGAGCCGGGCGGTGCGGGTGCGCCGCGGGTCGATGACGACGAGGGTGCCGCCGCGGGCCTTGAGCGCCTTGAGCCGGCCCGGGAAGTCGGGGGCGGTGCACAGGCTGCCGTTGGACTCCAGCGGGTTGGCCCCGATGAGGAGCAGATGGTCGGTGCGGTCCAGGTCGGGCACGGGGATGGCGTTCGCGTCTCCGTAGAGCAGGCCGCTGGAGACGTGCTTGGGCATCTGGTCGACGGTGGAGGCGGTGAAGACGCTGCGGGTGCCGAGCCCGGCGAGCAGGACCGGCGGGTAGAGGCCCCCGGCCATGGTGTGCACGTTGGGGTTGCCGAGCACGACGCCGACCGCGTGCGGGCCGTGCTGCTCGACGACCGGCCGGATGCCGGCGGCGACCGCGTCGAAGGCCTCCTCCCAGGTGGCCTCGCGCAGCTCGCCGTCCTGGCGCACCAGGGGGGTGCGCAGCCGGTCCGGGTCGGAGTCGACGGCTCCGAAGGAGGCGCCCTTGGGGCAGATGAACCCCTGGCTGAACACGTCGTCGCGGTCACCGCGGGCGTGGGTGACGCGCGTTCCCTCGATGGTGAGGGTCAGGCCGCAGGTGGCCTCGCACAGGGGGCAGATACGCAGGGCGGTGCGGGACACGGGTCCTCCCGGGGCGGCGGCTACGGCGACGCGCTGACGCGGCCGAGCATACCGATCGGTATGCATGGCGGCGAGGCCTCGGGGGTCACAAGGTCAGTCGAGGGCCCGGGCCAGATAGGAGCGCAGCAGTTCCCGCGCCTCGTCGATGATCTTCCGGTCCCCTTCGGGCGCGACCCGGAAGGCCAGGTGGACGAGGGTGTCGGCGGTCTCCACGGCGATCAGGAACACCCGGCGCAGATCCTCGTCCGGCTCGCGGTCGAGGTAGCCGGAGAGCAGCTCGGTGAGGCGGTCGGCGACGCGGTGGTTCGGTTCGGCGTGGCGGGCGCCGACCGGGATCTGGTTGCCGAAGTCGACGAGGGAGAAGCCGGGCGCGGTGCGCTTCATCTCCAGGTACTCGTCGAGCACGGCGTCCATGGCCTCGCGCCAGCCCCCGCCGCCGGCCTCGCGCAGGCGCTCGGTGACGCGTGCGGAGTACCGGTCCAGGTTGCGCTGGGCCAGCGCGTCGGCCATCTGGCGCTTGTTGCCGAAGAAGCGGTAGACGGAGCCGATGGGGACACCGGCGCGCTCGGCGACGGCGCGGGTGCTCAGGGCGTCGTAACCGACCTCGTCGAGAAGGTCGGCGCAGGCGTCGAGGATCCTGGCCAGACGTTCGGCACTGCGCCGCTGCACGGGCGCACGACGGAGCGATGTCGCGTGGGGCACGGGCTTCATGATGCCCTTCCGGCCCACTCCGGTGAACCTCGCCCCCTCGTCGCCCACGAGGCGTCCGCCACCTCGACGCGCACCCAGGGCCGGACGCCCGCCAATTCGGTACGCGCGCCCGGCCCGACGTCCGCCGCGTCGGCACGCGCCCCCAGCCGGGCGCCCGCCACCCCGACCCGCACCCCCGGCCCGGCACCCGCCACCTCGGCCCGCACCCCCGGCCCGACGTCCGCCACCTCGGCCCACACCCCCGGCCCGACATCCGCCGCTTCGGCCCGCACCCCCGGCCCGACATCCGCCGCTTCGGCCCGCACCCCCGGCCCGACGTCCGCCGCTTCGGCCCGCACCCCCGGCCCGACATCCGCCACCTCGGCCCGCCACCCCGGCCCGACATCCGCCACCTCGGCCCGCCACCCCGGCCCGACATCCGCCACCTCGGCCCGCCACCCCGGCCCGACGTCCGCCGCTTCGGCCCGCACCCCCGGCCCGGCGTCTGCCACCTCGGCCCGCCATCCCGGCCCGACATCCGCCACCTCGGCCCGCCATCCCGGCCCGACGTCCGCCACCTCGGCCCGCCACCCCGGCCCGACGTCCGCCACCTCGGCACGCGCCCCCAGCCGGGCGCCCGACACCCCGACCCACACCCCCGGCCCGGCACCCGCCACCTCGGCCCGCACCCCCGGCCCGACGTCCGCCACCTCGGCCCACACCCCCGGCCCGACGTCCGCCGCTTCGGCCCGCACCCCCGGCCCGGCGTCAGTCACCCCGGCCCGCCACCCCGGCCCGACATCCGCCACCTCGGCCCGCCACCCCGGCCCGCACCCCCGGCCGGGCGCCCGCCGCGTCGGCAGGGCCCCGCTCCCGGGCGCCCGTCGCGCCCGTCGCGCCCGTCGCGCCCGTCGCGCCCGTCGCGCCCGTGCCGGCCCACCGTCGAAGCTCCGCCGCGTCCATACCGGCCCGTCCCCGGACGGCGGTCGCGTTCCGTGCCACGTGCGTGCGTGCCCACCGTCGGCCGGCGGGGGCCGAGGTCTCGGCCGGGCCCGGCTGTGAGGTCGTGACGTCGGCGGTGGTCTCCACCGGGTCGCCGTCCACCGCCCACACCGTGCCGTCGTCGGCGTAGAGGCGGGCCGTGACCTGGTGCGTGCCGCGCGGGACGAGACGGGCGGACAGCCGGTACTCGGGGACGCGCAGCCGGGCGACCAGGCGACCGTCGACGTAGAGGTGCGCGAGGCCGCGCCCGGCCACCGCCCGTGCCGGCGACCCGGCCGGCGAGAAGCGGAAGTTGCGCACGGTCAGGCGCACGTCCCAGCCGCCGTCCGCGTCGGGCTGCACCTCGACGCCGACGTCGGGGGCGCCGTCGCGCTCCACCTCGCGATAGGGCCGCCCCTCCCTGTCCCGGTCCTCCAGGAGCTTGCCCACCGGTGAGGGCGACGCACCGCTGTCCGGCGCGTCGCTGGAGCCGCAGCCCGCTGATCCGGCCAGGGAGAGGACACAGACCGCGAGCACGGCGAGGGGTCTGCGTGTCCACGACATGGCGGGGAGCCTAGAACACACGTCCGGCACGGCGGATCGTCCTCAAGTCGGGTTCGGGTCATCCGTCGAGAGGAGGGCCGCGTCCCTCTTGCGCGGGGGAAAACGCAATCCTACGGTGATATATAGGAATCGGACCGCAAGGAGCAGCGAATATGGGCGCGGACGCGCGGAAGACCGCCGAAGGGCTGACCTATCTCTCCGGCTTCGGCAACGAGCACAGCTCCGAGGCCGTCCCGGGCGCACTGCCCGAGGGCCGCAACTCGCCCCAGCGGGCCCCGCTCGGGCTGTACGCGGAACAGCTGAGCGGCACGGCCTTCACCGAGCCCCGGGCGAACAACCGCCGTTCGTGGCTGTACCGGATCCGCCCGTCGGCGGCGCACCCGGCGTTCACCCGGACCCACAACGGCACGCTCCGCACGGCCCCCTTCACCCAGACCGTGCCCGACCCCAACCGCCTGCGCTGGAACCCCCTGCCCGACCCGGCGCCCGAGACGGACTTCCTCGGGGGTCTGTGGACGCTCGGCGGCAACGGCGACGCCACCCAGCGCACCGGCATCGCCATCCACCTCTACTCCGCCAACGCCTCCATGGAGCGGGTGTTCAGCGACTCCGACGGCGAGCTGCTGATCGTCCCGGAGCGCGGCGGACTGCTGCTGCGCACGGAGTTCGGGCTGCTCCATGCGGAGCCGGGACATGTGGCGTTGATCCCGCGTGGGGTCCGTTTCCGTGTGGAGCTGCTCGACGAGTCCACCCGCGGTTATGTGTGCGAGAACTACGGCGCGCCCTTCCGGCTGCCCGACCTGGGTCCGATCGGCGCCAACGGCCTCGCCAACCCCCGGGACTTCCAGGCCCCGGTCGCCGCCTACGAGGACGTCGAGGGCCCCGTGGAGGTGGTGAACAAGTTCTGTGGCAACCTGTGGACCGCCACCTACGACCACTCCCCGCTCGATGTCGTGGCCTGGCACGGCAACCATGTGCCCTACGTCTACGACCTGCGCCGGTTCAATGTGATCGGCTCCATCACCTACGACCACCCGGACCCGTCGATCTTCACGGTGCTGACCTCCCCGTCGGACACCCCGGGCCTGGCCGGAGTCGACTTCGTGGTGTTCGCGCCGCGCTGGCTCGTGGGCGAGGACACGTTCCGTCCGCCGTACTTCCACCGGAACGTGATGAGCGAGTACATGGGCCTGATCGAGGGCGCCTACGACGCCAAGGCAGAAGGTTTTGTGCCGGGCGGCGGCTCACTGCACAACATGATGTCGGCGCACGGCCCGGACCGGGAGACCTTCGACCGGGCGAGCGCCGCCGAGCTGAAGCCGCAGAAGATCGACGACGGCCTGGCCTTCATGTTCGAGACCCGCTGGCCGGTGACCCTCACGCCGCACGCGGCCCGGGCCGAGCACCTCCAGCAGCGCTACGACGACGTGTGGCAGGGCCTGCAGCGGCACTTCCGCCCCTTGCACTGATCATTTCCTGACGGTACGGATGGCCCGTGACCTCCTTCGCCCCGGACTCGATCGTCCTGAACCGCAAGCTGCCGCTCTGGTACCAGGTGTCGCAGTCGCTGCGCGCCTCGATCCTCGGCCGCTCGCCCCAGGACCCGCTGCGGCTGCCCACGGAGGAGCAGCTGGCCGGGCATTACGGGGTGAGCGTGCTGACCATGCGGCAGGCGCTGAAGGAGCTGGAGGACGAAGGGCTGATCTCACGCCACCGGCGGCGGGGCACGTTCATCGAGCCGGACGCGCGCCGGGGAGCGCCGGTGCGGCTGCTCGGCTCGGTGGACGCGATCGTGGCCCAGCAGTCCGGCATGACGACCCGGCTGCTGGACCACGGCACGACCCCCGTGCCGGGCGAACTCGCCGAGTTCTTCCCGGAGGTGGCGGAGGTGGCGACGTACCACCGGCTGCGCAGCGACGAGAAGACCGGTGAGCCGACCAACCACGCCCGCAACTACGTGCGCCCCGAGCTGGCCGCGCGGATCGACCTGGACGATCTGGCCCGGTGGCCGATGACCAAGGTGCTGCGGGACGTGGTGGGGGTGGACATCAGCCGCATCACGGACACGGTCGAGGCGCGGCTGGCCGATCCGGAGACGGCCCGGCTGCTGCAGGTCCCTTTGCTGAGCCCGATCCTGCACTACACGGGCGTCACGTACGACGCCGAGGGGCGCCCCCTGGACGTGGCCGTCATCCACTACCGCGGTGACCGGTTCTCCTTCACGGTGACCCTGGAGGCCACGTGAGCGCCGCGGGCCCGCGAGCGGGCTTCCCCGCGCCCCTGGGGAGCCCGGGACACGTCGTACGATGCGGGGCGTGACGCACGACGACGCTCCGCTGCTGGCGGACCTCATGCCGTGGTCCGTCGCACCGCCGCGGCTCGGCCGGGGCTGGCCGGCGGGGCCCGACGCGGGGTCCCTGAAGGCCCGCTGGGACGCCCTGGTGAAGGCCGGGGGACCCGACCGCGAGGCCCTGTTCGAGCCGAGCCGCTCGCGCACGCTGCACAGCGCGGTCGGTCAGCTGCCCGGCCGGGCGGACAGCGGCACCGAGAAGCTGGTCCGCGCCTCGGGCCCGTGCCCGGAGCCGGTGCGGGTGCTGTACGCGCCCTTCGACGAGCAGTGGCTCATCCCCGACCAGCGGCTGATCGACGCGGCCCGCCCGGAGCTGTGGCGGGTGTCGGACGAACGGCAGGTCTTCCTGGTGGAGGCGCCGGAGACCCTCCTGGCCACCTCGCTGCTCCCCCTGCTCCGCCCCGGCCGCGTGCGTCCGCTGTTCCGCCGCCCCGGTGGCCTGGAGCCGAACCTGGCCCCGGGTCTGCTGGAGCACCTGGCCGGGCGCCTGGGCGGCGCCCCCGCGCCGCTCGACGTGCTGGCCTGGATCACGGCCACGGCCCGCCCGGACCGCACCGTCCCGCTCACCGGGGACGCCGACGCGTGGGAGCGGGGCCTGGAGCACGGCCACCGGCTGCTGTGGCTGATGCGCCGCGACGGTGAGCGCCCGAGGCTCCCCGGCGGTCGCCGCCCGTATGTCCGCGCCCCGCTGCCGTCCCGGCCCGTGGCCCTGCGCTACGACCGGGACGAGGAGGCCCTGCTGCTGGACGAGGGCCGCGTCTCCCCGGTTCCGCCGGAGGCCTGGGACTACGAGGTGGGCGGCGTGCGCGTCCTGGAGCAGTGGTTCGCGGCCCGCGTCACCGCACCCGAGCCGGGCACGCTGGCGGCGATCCGCCCGGCGACCTGGCCGCAGGTGTGGACGTCGGAACTCCTGGAGCTGATCACGGTCCTGGCCCTGCTGTCCGACCTGCGGCCCCTGGAGGAGTCTTCGGTGCCCGACCCGATCACGGCGGCGGAGCTGCGCGCGGCGGGCGTGCTCCCGGTGCCGGCGACGGCCCGCCACCCCGCCTCGGTCCTGACCGGCCCGGAGGAAGGCCCCGAGGGACAGCTGGCGCTGCTCTAGCGCGGGGGCCGGCGTAGCGAACGGGGCTTGGTCCACGCCTGCGCAGGGCTCGTCGTCGGTTTCCCGCGGTATGGTCAGCGCCGCTTCGGGTCGAAGGCGTCCAGGACGCGTTCGAGTGCCCGCCGGAAGACCTCCTCCAGGTCGATCGGGTCGCTCTGCCCGCTCTGCTCTGCGAACGCCGCGGCCAGCCGCGGGTAGGCGCCGGTGGCCACCTGGCTGCCCAGGTAGGCCATGCGGGCGGCGTTCTCCTCCGCCACCGACCACGGCATGGAGCGGGTGCGTTCGACGGTCGCGATGTCGTTCGCGGTGTACGTCGTGACCACGCCGTTGAGCAGCGCGATCAGCTCCGTCTTCGTGCCGGCCGGGACGTCCAGCGGTTCGAGGCAGGCCAGGCAGTGCTCCAGGTAGCGCAGGGTGTTGGGGCTGAAGCCGTACACGCCGGCCATCAGCCGCGGCAGCCAGGTGTGGCGGCGCATGATGGCCCGGGTCTCCTCAGCGTTGCGGAGCATGTCGGCGCGCCAGTCGCCCGTGGGCTCGAACAGCTCGTGTTCGGCACCGACGGCGTCGATCATCAGCTCGTACAGGTCCTCCTTGCGGGGGACGTAGTTGTACAGCGACATCGTGCCGCAGCCCAGCTCGGCGGCCACGTGCCGCATCGACACCGCGTCCAGCCCCCGTTCGTCCGCGATCCGCACCGCCGCCGCCGCGATGTCGGCGCGCGTGAACGCCGGCTTCGGTCCACGGCCGGTGCGCTCGGGGCGCGCCCAGATCACTTCGGGTACGGCCGGTCGGCCCGCCATCGGTCATCACCTCGGCCACCATCCTAGTTACGTACATCGTACGTAGTGCGCTATGGTCCTGCCATGACTTCTACGTACGCTGTACTTAGTGAAGGTCTCGAAAAGCGGTTCGGCGAGGTCCGTGCCCTGCGCGGGCTGGACCTCGCGGTGGCCGAGGGGACGGTGTGCGCGATCCTCGGGCCGAACGGGGCGGGGAAGACCACGGCCCTGCGCCTGCTGACCACGCTGCTGCGGCCGGACGCGGGCTCCGCTCGGGTCGCGGGCCACGACCTGGTCCGCGAGGCGGCCGCCGTGCGGAGCCGGATCGGCGTCACCGGGCAGGACACCTCGATCGACGGCGACCTCACGGGGCGTCAGAACCTGCGGCTGTTCGGCCGGCTGCACCGAGTGCGTGGCGCGGCGGACCGGACCGCGGAACTCCTCGACCGCTTCGGCCTGACGGAGGCCGCCGACCGGCCCGCCTCCACCTACTCCGGCGGCATGCGGCGCCGCCTCGACCTCGCCGCGAGTCTGATCCGCCGCCCCGAGGCGCTGTTCCTGGACGAGCCGACGACCGGACTCGACCCGGCCAGCCGCACGCTCATCTGGGACGCGGTGCGCGGCCTGACCGCCGGGGGCACGACCGTGCTGCTCACCACGCAGTACCTGGAGGAGGCCGACCGCCTCGCCGACGACATCGCCTTGGTGGATCGCGGCCGGGTCGCGCACACCGGGTCGCCGGCGCAGCTCAAGGCGCTCGTCGGGGCGCACGCCGAGGTCGTCGTGACGAACCCGGACGTACTGGCGAAGGCGGCGGGCGTGCTCGACCGGCTGACGGGCACGCAGCCCTCGCTCGACCGGGAGCGCAACGCCGTCGGCGCGGTCAGCAAGGACCCGACGCTCACGCTGCCGCTGCTGGTGCGCGCCCTGGACACGGCGGGCGTGCCCCTGCTCGACGTGAGCCTGCGGCCCCCGACTCTGGACGACGTGTTCCTGCGCCTCACCGGGACCGGCACCGCCGGCGCCGTGAAGGAGCGTGCCGCATGAGCACGCTGGCTCACGACGGGACCGCCATGCTGGGCCGCCAGTTGCTGCGGATGCGCAACAACCCGGGTCTGCTGATCCTCACCCAGACGATGCCGGTCAGCATGCTGCTGTTCTTCGGTTACGTCTTCGGCAGTGCGCTGGCGGTGCCGGGCGAGGCCTACCGGTCGTTCCTCGTGCCAGGCCTGCTGGTGGCGACCGCCGCGGGCGGGATCATGACCGGCATGTTCCAGGCGGCCCAGGACACGCACCGGGGCGTGACGGACCGCTTCCGCACCCTGCCGATGAGCCGGGCGGCCGTACCGCTGGGGCAGGCCGTCGCGGACCTGGTGGTGACGGCGGCCGGGACGGTGCCGTTCCTGCTGGTGGGGCTCGCGGTGGGCTGGCGCGTCGAGGGCGGGCCGCTGGAAGCGGCGGGGGCCATGGGGCTGTTGCTGCTGTTCCGCTTCGCGTGCACCTGGGCCGGAATCTACCTCGGCCTGCTCACCCGGAGTGAGGACGCGGCCGGTCAGCTCGGCGGGGCGACGTTCCTGCTGCCGCTGCTGTCGAGCGCGTACATCCCGACGAGCGGGCTGCCGGGCCGGCTGCGGACGGTCGCCGAGTGGAATCCGATCAGCGCGGTGGCGACGGCTCTGCGGGAACTCTTCGGCAACGCCCCGGTGCCCGACGGGGCGGCCTGGCCGGTGGCCCACCCGGTCGCCGGGTCACTGCTGTGGTGCGCCGTACTGCTGGGGGTGTTCGTGCCCCTGGCCGTGCGGCGGTACGCGCACGGCGAGCGGTGAGCGGGCGGTTCGGACACCGGGGCCGCGCGGAGCCCCCGGTCACTGCCGGGTGGGTCGGGACACCGACCGGGGGCGTACCGCGCTCGGGAACACACCTGGCGCCGCTGCGTGCCGCGGGGATGACGGACGACGAGTGCGCAGCGTGCGCCGGGGGCGGTGCGACCGCCCGAGCACGGACCCCTACCTGCTGCCGAAGAGCGAACGGCGCAGCCGGCGCAGCGGCGCGAAGAGCGAGACGCGACGCACGCGCGCACCCCTGCCGCTGCGGTCGTGCGGCTGACGCGCGGTCAGTTCACGCATCAGCGAGGTCGCCTCGACCGTCTCCCGCTGCGGGACGGCAGGGCCGCCGAGCACCGAGAGGTGGCGGTCGAGGCGCGAACTGGTCGCGCTGCTCCCGCAGGTGATCGCAGGGACCCTGGCCCTGCTGCGCACTGTTATCTGTTCCATGTCACTCCCCACCCGTACGAGTCCACCCGGCCCGGGCAGGTTAACCCTATCGCCCCGTCCCGGCACACGTGTATCGCGGTCACAGGATTCACCTTCCCCATAAGGGGGTTGACGATGTATCCCCGGTCACTCTCCGAATCCTACAGATTTCAGGGCGAGTTGGACGATCGGCAGCGTAGTGGGCTGCGGCGATCCGCCCGCGGGCTCGACGGTCACGGCCAGTGACGTCGCGGAGGTGCCGAGACCCGTCGCGACCAGCGGCGTGTCGCCCTGGAAGAGGCCGAGGGAGCGCGGTTGCGCGCCCGGGCGCATGAGCCACAACTGGTGCACCCGGCCGCCCGGCGGGGCGTCGTATCCGCCGAGGGTGACCACCGCGCTCCCCTCCGTGGCGGAAGCGATCACTCCGATCGTGCGGCCGCGCCCGTCGCGTCCGCTGCTCGCACGGGCGTCCGGAGCTGCCAGAACGTGGGCGATCTCACGTGACCGGTCGCGCTCGGCGGCCAGTTCGTCCTGGGTCCGGTTCGCCTGCACGGCGAACAGCGAGGCGACGACGAGGGCCGCGGCGGCGGTGGCCGTGGCGAAGGGCACGAACAGCGGCATCCGGGTCCGCGCCCGCTGCCGGGGCGGCGGCTGGGCGCCCCACACGTGCGGCGGCAACTGCGGCACACGCGCGCGTGCCCTCTCGCGCGCCTCCTGCGGCGCGGGGTCCTGCGGCGTCGTCCGGACGGCGGCCATCACCCGGTCACGCAGCGCGGCCGGGGCCGGGGCGGCGGTGGACCAGGCCAGCCGGACGGCGTCCTCGGACAGGGCGCGTACCTCGGCGGCGCAGCGGTCGCAGTCCGTCAGGTGCCTCTCGAAGCGGATCCGCTCGGGCGGTTCGAGAGCGTCGAGCGCGTAGGGCGCGGCGAGCGAGTGCAGGTCCTCGCGGCGGAACAGGCTCATGCCACGCCTCCCAGGCACTCGCGCATCCGGGTCAGCCCGTCACGCATCCGCGTCTTGACCGTGCCGAGCGGCAAGGAGAGCTGCTCGGCCACCTCACGGTAGGTGTAGCCCTCGTAGTAGGCGAGGGTGACGGACTGGCGCTGCAGGACCGTGAGCCGGTCCAGGCAGCGGCGCACCCACTCGCGTTCCAGGCCCGCCTCGACCTCCTCGGTGACGTGGTCGAAGGCCGGCTGGCCGGCGCGCAGTGCCTCGCGCCGCTCCCGCTCCCCGGCCGCGCGGGCGCTGCGCACCCGGTCGACGGCACGGCGGTGGGCCAGGGTGAGGATCCAGGACATGGCGCTGCCGCGCCCCGGGTCGAACCTCGCGGCGGACCGCCACAGTTCGAGCAGCACCTCCTGAGCCACCTCCTCCGACTGGGCGGGGTCGCGCACCACACGCCGTACGAGCCCGAACACCGGGCCGGACACCAGTCCGTACAGATCCTCGAACGCCCTCTGGTCTCCGCTCGCCACGAGCAGCAGCAGTTCGTCCGCCTCCACTCGGTCCCCCTCTCCGAGGCCGCACCGGGCCTGTCCCCTCACGCGAGGCATTCGCAACGCACACACCTCCGGACGGGGTTACGGATCAGCGCGCCGAAAACGCGGGTCGCCGGCGATGAAACAACTTTTCAGGCGCGCCGTAAGAACGTTTGGGATTCGACCAATCCGCTTCGCCGGCCGCTCCGAAGGGTGTGTGTCAGGCAAGTTGGCACGGAGGACGGACGGCATGACACCTATCTCCAGGACCGGTGCGGGACGCGGGAGCATCGCGACCGCGATCTGTGGTGCGCTGGCCGCCGGCGGGCTCGCGGCCGCCGGCGTGACCGCGCTGGAACCTGAGGCGGCCTCCGCCTCCAGTCACCGGGAGGCCCCGCTGATCTCGGGGACCCCGCAGTACGACAACACGGACGTGTACGCGTTCGTCAGCCCGGACAAGCCGGACACGACGACCATCATCGCCAACTGGATCCCCTTCGAGGAACCGGCCGGCGGCCCCAACTTCTTCACCTTCGCCGAGGACGCGCAGTACGACCTGCGCGTCGACAACGACGGGGACGCGCAGGAAGACCTGCTGTTCCGCTACACGTTCAAGACGCACACGAAGAACGACAAGACGTTCCTCTACAACACCGGTCCCGTCGAGAGCCTGGATGATCCGGATCTGAACATCACGCAGACGTACGACCTGGAACTGATCAAGCTGCGCCATCTGAAGGCGGTGTCGAAGACCAAGGTCGCCGACGACGTGCCGGTGGCGCCGTCGAACGTCGGCAAGGCGTCGATGCGGGACTACGCCGCGCTGCGCAAGCAGGCGGTGCACAAGCTCGCCGGGGGCGCGCAGACGTTCGCCGGGCAGGCCGACGACCCGTTCTTCCTGGATCTGCGCGTCTTCGACCTGCTGTACGGCGGGAACCTCTCCGAGGTCGGCAACGACACCCTCAAGGGCTACAACGTCAACTCCATAGCCCTGCAGGTCCCCAACAGCTTCCTGACCGAGTCGCACGACCAGCCGGTCGTCGGCATCTGGTCCACGACCCAGCGCAAGAACGCGCGGGGCTACTTCTCACAGGTCTCGCGCCTCGGCAACCCGCTGGTCAACGAGGTCGTCAACCCGCTGAAGGACAAGGACAAGTTCAACGCGTCCGCGCCGCGGGACGACGCCCAGTTCCTGAGGAACGTCACCAACCCGGAGCTGCCGAAGCTCATCGAGGCGATCTACAAGATCCCGGCCCCGGACGAGCCGCGCAACGACCTGGTCGACGTCTTCCTCAAGGGTGTCAAGGACCTCAACCAGCCGCCGCACGTGACGCCGTCGGAGCAACTGCGGCTGAACACGTCCGTCAAGCCGGCCGCCGAGCCGAAGCGGCTGGGCGTCCTGGACGGTGACACCGCGGGCTTCCCGAACGGCCGCCGCCTCACCGACGACGTGATCGACGCCTCGCTCCAGGTCGTCGAGGGCGAGCTGCTGGGCGCGAAGAACGACCTGGGTGACGCGGTCGACAAGAACGACAAGGAGTTCGAGAAGTCCTTCCCGTACGTCGCGCTGCCGACGGAGGGTTCGCGCGGTCCGCTCGCCAAGGGCGTGGACGGCGGCAACGACGTCCGCAGCCAGCTGGGCGACGCGCTCCAGCCGGCCGGCGCGCAGGGCTCGGACGACATGCGCCTGATCGCCGCGTCCGCCGGCGCCGGGGCGGGCGGCATCGTCCTGATCGGCGCGGCCCTGATGTGGTGGCGCCGCATGCGGAACCGGGCGTACTGACCGCACCGCCCCGTTCCGCCCCCGACCGGCGCGGCCCGTCCCCCACCCCCCACGGCACGGGCCGCGCCGCCACCTCCCGCATCCCCACCCGCACATCCGACCGAGGAGAGGTCATGCCTCCGCGTACGACCGACAGCACACCGGGCAGGTCCGGCGACCGGCCGCCGTCGCCGGACCCCGAGGCCGGGACCGGCGCACCGGGGCCCGTGGGACGGGCCGGCGGTGCGGCTGCCGTGACGCCGGCTGCGGAGGAGGCGGGGACCGAGAGCGACGCGAGGACCGAGACGGCCGGGGCCGGGGCCCACCCGGACACCTGCCCCGCCGCGCCGGCTTCCCCTGCCACCGACCAGTCGGACGCGGACGCCGACGCCGCCGACACCGACGGCACCGGCCGCACGGACAGCGCTGCCCGCACCCGCCGCACCGACGCCGGCTCGCCTCACACCGAGGACACCGACGCCACCGACGCCACCGACAGCACCGGCACCGACACCGGCCGGCGCGTGGACGTGGTGCGACGGGCCGCCGACCGGGGGCGGCGCTGGCGGGCCGCTCATCTGGCCGGGTGTGCCGCGCTGCTGGCCGTGGCGCTGACCGGTGGGGCCGTGGCCTTCGGGGGCGGTGGGGGCGAGGCCGGCGGGGTCGCCGCCGTGTCCGCCGCCGGGGCCCTGTCGCCCGGCGATCTCGCCCGGGGCGATCTCGGCGCGGGCATCGCGTCCCTGCAGCGGCACCTGCGCGCCCAGCCCCGGGACTTCGGCAGCTGGGCCACCCTCGGCGTCGCCTACGTCGAGCAGGCCCGCGCCAAGGGCGACCCCTCGCGCTACCCGCAGGCCGAACGCGCGCTCCAGCGCTCCCTCTCCCTCCGGCCCGGCAACGACCAGGCCCTCGCCGGCCGGGCCGCCCTCGCCGCCGCCCGGCACGACTTCCCCGGCGCCCTGGCCCACGCCGACCGGGCCCTGCAGCAGAACCCCTACAACGAACGCGCCCTGTGCACCCGTATCGACGCGCTCGTCGAACTCGGCCGCTACGACGACGCCGCCGAGGCCGCCGGGACCGCCGACGACCGGCGCCCCGGGGTGCCGGTCTTCACGCGGTACGCGTACGTGCACGAACTGCGCGGCGACATCCGCACGGCGCGCGAGGTGCTCCAGCGCGCCCTGGACGCCGCGAGCGCTCCCGCCGATGTCGCCTACGTGGCCACCGCACTCGGCCAACTGGCCTGGAACCAGGGCGACTACGAGTCGGCCCTCGGCCTCTACGCCCGCGCCCTCGCCGCCGACGACGAGTACCTCCCCGCCCTGGAGGGCCGCGCCCGCGCCCAGGCCGCGCGGGGCGACCGGGCCGCCGCCGTACGGGGACTGGAGCAGGTCGTCGCGCGCTCCCCGCTGCCCGGCCCCCTCGTCGCGCTCGGCGAGCTGTACGAGGCCCGCGGCGGCGAAGGCGACCGGGCCAGGGCCGGTGACCAGTACGCCCTCGTGGACGCCTGGACGTCCCTCGCCCGGGCGGGCGGTGTCAACGCCGACCTCGACGCGGCCCTGGCCGCCGCCGACCACGGCGACCACGAGGCGGCCCTGCGCGCCGCCCGCGCCGAGTGGGACCGCCGCCACAGCGTGCACACCGCCGACGCCCTCGCCTGGGCGTTGCACGTCAACGGCCGCGACGAGGAGGCCCTGCCGTACGCCCGCCGGGCCACCGCCACCGGCTACCGCAACGCGGCCTTCCTGTACCACCGCGGGGTCATCGAGCGCGCCACCGGGAACGAGCGCGCGGCCCGCGAGCACCTGAAGGCCGCGCTCGACCTGAACCCCGGTTTCTCGCCCCTCGGCGCGCGTGAGGCCCGGACCGCACTCGACGCCCTGGAGGGGAACCGGTGACCGTGCGCCGGCTGTTCGCGTCCGGCGCCGCCGTCCTCACGGCCGCCTGCACGCTCACCCTGCTGCCCGCCGCCACGGCGAGCGCCCACCCGCTGGGCAACTTCACCGTCAACCGCTACGACGGCCTGGTCGCCGCGCCCGGCGAACTGCGGGTCCGGCACGTCGAGGACCTCGCCGAGATCCCGGCGACCCAGGCGAAGCCGGACATCGAGCGCCTCGGCATGGCGATGTGGGCCCGAGAGCGGTGCGCCACGGCCGCCGAGGACAGCCGCGTCACCGTCGACGGCCGCGCGGTCGCCCTGACCGCCGAGCGCAGTCACGCGCGCGTGCGGCCCGGGCAGGCGGGGCTCGACACCCTCCGGGTGGAGTGCGCGCTGACCGCTCCCCTTCCCCGGGACCGGAAGTCCGTGTTGCTGGGTTTCCGCGGCGCGGGCGCCTCGTCCGGGCCGGGCTGGCGGGAGATCACGGCCCGCGGCGACCGTATGACGCTCGCCGCGTCGGACGTGCCGGAGACGTCGGTCTCGGGCGAACTGACCGGCTATCCGGAAGAGTTGCTGTCCTCGCCGGCCGACACGGCCGCCGCCGCGCTGCGGGTCCGCCCGGGCGGACCCGCCCTGGCCGACGAGGAGTCGGACGCCCCCGCCGCCTCGGTGCTGCCGCGCGGCGCCGACCGCTGGACGCGCGCGCTGGACGAGCTGGTCGCCCGGCACGACCTCACCGCGGGCTTCGCCGCGCTCGCCCTCGGCATCGCCGTGGTCCTCGGCGCGATGCACGCGCTCGCCCCGGGCCACGGCAAGACCATCATGGCCGCGACGGCCGCGGCCCGGGGCGGCCGGGCCCGGATGAAGGACGTCTGGCCCATGGCCGCCTCGGTGACGGTCACCCACACCCTCGGCGTGGTCGCCCTGGGCCTCCTCGTCACGGCGGGCTCGGCGGCGGCCCCGTCGGTGATCGCCTGGCTCGGCGTCGCCAGCGGCATCCTGGTGACCCTGGCCGGCGCGAGCCTCCTCCGCCGCGCCCTGCGCAACCGCACGCACACCCACCCGCACGCCCCGGGCCACGGGCACGGGCACGGGCACGGGCACGGGCACGAGCACGAGCACGAGCACGAGCACGAGCACGAGCAAGACGATCACCATCACCACGACACCCACGCCCACGACGACGCCCACGCCCACAGCCACCCGCACGACCACACCCACACCCACCCCCACCCCCACCCCCACACGGTCGAGCACACCCACGGCGGGCTCACCCACAGCCACCCCGTCGCCCCGACCCTGCGCGGCACGATCCTCATGGGCTTCGCGGGCGGGCTCGTGCCCAGCCCTTCGGCCGTGGTGGTGCTGGTCGGTGCCGCGGCGCTCGGGCAGGCCTGGTTCGGCCTGCTGCTCGTCGTGGCCTACGGCGTGGGCCTGGCCCTCACCCTCACGGCCGCCGGGTACGCCGTCGTCAAGGCCGGCAGCGGCATGACCCGGCTCCTGGACCGGCGCCCCCGCTGGACGGCGGGCCCGCTGGCGGCCCTGGTGCGCCGGACCGCCCCGCTGGGCTCGGCCTTCGCCGTCGTCGTCCTCGGCGCCGGACTCGTGTTCAAGGGGGCGGCATCCGCGCTGGGCTGAGTTACGTTCGTGAGAAAATCCGACGTCCTGGGGAATACGGGCCTCAGGGAGATTCCGCCCGGCTGCGAATGGGGGCGCCGTGTCCGAAGAACCGGGCCATGAGCGGGTGATCGCGGGCCGCTACCGGCTCCTGGCACCGCTCGGCGAGGGCGGCATGGGCACGGTCTGGCGCGCCCGCGACGAGTTGCTGCACCGCGAGGTGGCCGTCAAGGAGGTGCGCGCCCCGGCCGGGCTGGGGGGCGACGACGTCCAGCGAATGTACGCCCGGCTGGAGCGGGAGGCGTGGGCGGCGGCCAGGGTCACCAACCGGAACGTGGTCACGGTGTACGACGTGGCGACGGACGAGGGCCGGCCCTGGGTCGTCATGGAGCTGGTCCGTGGCCTGTCCCTGGCCGAGGTCCTTGACGCCGAGGGACCGCTGTCGCCGCAGCGGGCCGCGCACATCGGCGCCGAGGTGCTGGCCGCGCTGCGGGCCGCGCACGAGGCCGGGGTGCTGCACAGGGACGTGAAGCCAGCCAACGTGCTGATCGCCAATGACGGCCGGATCGTGCTCACCGACTTCGGCATCGCCATGGTGGAGGGCAGCTCCGCGCTGACCATGACCGGGGAGGTGATCGGCTCGCCCGAGTTCCTCGCCCCGGAGCGTGCGCTCGGGCGCACGCCGGGTCCCGAGTCCGATCTGTGGTCGCTCGGCGTGCTGCTGTACGCGGCGGTGGAGGGTCACTCCCCCTTCCGCCACGACACGCCCCTGAGCACGCTGCGCGCGATCGTGGACGAGGAGTTGCCACCGCCGTACCGGGCCGGGCCGCTGGCCCCGGTGATCGAGGGGCTGTTGCGCAAGGAGCCGGAGCAGCGGCTGCCGGCCGAGCGGGCCGAGCAGGAGCTGCGGGTGATCGGCGCGGGCGGCTCACCCCGCGCGGACACCGTTCGGGCGGTCCCGTACCCGCCGGCCGCGGCGGCCCGCGCCGAGCCCTCCCCGACCCCGCCGATGGCCTTCCCCGGACAGCCGGCGGCCACGGACCCGGGCGGGACGGCGCCGGTCGCCCGGCAGGAACGCGACCGGCGGGCGGGCCGGGTGCTGGTCGCGGGCGTGGTCGCGCTGGCGGTCGCGGTGGGCGGGCTGACCTACGCGCTGCTGAACGACGGCGGCGGGGACGGCGACCGGGGCGCGGAGGCGAGCACGCCCGCCGAGACGAAGGACCCGCCGCGGAACACGGGGAGCGGGAAGTCCAGTCCTTCGCCGACGCCGAGCGAGAGCGAGCGGAGCAGTCCCCCGCCGCAGTCGGTGCGGGTCGCGCTGGAGGGGTCGCGCACGGACTACACGGGCCCGTGCCCGCCGCCGGGCGCGCGGGCGCCGAGGTTCACGGCGACGCTCACGGTGGGGCGGCTGCCGGCCGAGGTGCGCTACCGCTGGGTGACGCGGGACGGCTCGGTGCTGGACGGGGGCTGGAAGACGGCGTCGTTCCCCGAGGGCGGCGGCCGGACGAAGCAGGACGCCGTGACGGTCACGACCGAGGCGCGGTCCGGCACGTTCGGGAACGAGATCGCCGTCGAGGTGCGGGAGCCGGTACGGACGACGTCCGAGTCGGTGCCGTTCTCGATCACGTGCGAGACGGAGACCCCGACGGGCGGGGCCTCCCCTTCTCCTTCGGACACGGAGCCGGACACGGAGCCGGACACGGAGGAGAACCCGGACGGCGGGTCCGGGTCCTCCTGAGCGGTCAGTCGTTGGCGGTGAGCACAGGCAGGTAGCCGCCCGACTGGCCGGGGGCCTTCGGGTGGTAGGACTCTCCGATGTTGAGCCAGTTGACGCTGTGCAGCCAGGAGTCGCCGGAGCAGATCTCGTGGCCGGTGAAGGTGGAGCGGACGTCGCCGAAGACGAAGCCGTGGCTCGCGGCGCGCTTGCCGATCGCGGTGTTCAGGTGGTCGGAGGCGTCGTTGACGGCCTTGCGCTTGGCCTCGGACAAGCCGAGGCAGGTGGTGCCGAGCTGGTAGAAGCGGGGGTAGCCGAGGACGACGACCCGGGCGCTCGGCGCCTTGGAGCGGATCGCCGAGTACACGCTGTCGAGCTTGCCGGGCAGCGTGGAGTCGACGTAGGCGCGGGCGGTGTTGATGCGGGAGATGCAGGCGCTGTCGGACTGGGTCACACAGGTCGTCATGACGTCGGCGAACCCGGCGTCGTTGCCGCCGACGCTGACGGAGACGAGGGCGGTGGCGCTGGAGAGCGGGCCGAGCTGTCCGGAGAGAACATCACCCGTTCGGGCGCCGGAACAGGCCGTGAAATCGAAGGTGGAGGGTGAGTGGGCGGCGGCCCAGAGGTACGGGTAGGCCTTCGTGCTGCGCTTGCAGTCGCCGCTGGAGCTGATGTAACTGCCGGCTCCGACTCCGGATGAATAGGAGTCACCGAGGGCCACGTAGCCACCGGTTGCGGCCTGTGAGGACGCCTGCGCCGTGGCTGCCCCGGTGAGGGCAGTGCCGACGGCGAGGAGGAGCGAGCTCACGAGCACGACAAATCGGGAACGTCTCATGGAACCTCCCTTTAGCAGGATCTCTGCCACAACCGTCGTAGCAGCTACGCGTGTTGACAGGAAGTGTCCATGCCAAGTCTTTCAGCCCTTTTCACGACACATGGCGCGTTCACCGCGCCTGTGCCCACGTATCCGGCCACTCGTGTTGCGTGTTCATGACAGATTTGTTGATGGCTGCTCAACTCCCTTGTTCTACCCCGGTAGATGGTCGACGCTTTACTCCGGCCGGGAGCGGAACGCGACGCTCCCCCGGCCGTGTGCGCGAGCACGCGCACTCCCCCACATGACGCGCGCCCCACCCAGGCGCGCGCCGCCTAGAGGAGGACTCCCTCGTAATGGCACAACTGCGTAGCAAGAGACTCGGACTCGCCGCCATCACCCTGTCGGCGACCGCCGCCCTCGTCGGCGGCCTCACCGCCCTCCCCGCCCAGGCCGCCCCCGCCGAGGGCCGGGTGCTCGCCGCGGACTCCCCGGCCGCGATCAAGGACAGCTACATCGTCACGCTCAAGAAGAGCGCGGGCCTGAAGGCGTCCTCGGCCGCGGGCAAGGGCCTCGTCAAGGAGTACGGCGGCACGGTCGAGAGGACGTTCGGCACGGCCCTGAACGGCTACTCCGCCGAGCTCTCCGCCACCGAGGCCCGGCGGCTTGCCGCCGACCCGGCGGTGGCCTCCGTCGAGCAGAACCAGCGCGTCACGCTCGCCGCCACCCAGACCAACGCCCCCTGGGGCCTGGACCGCATCGACCAGGCCTCGCTCCCGCTCTCCGGCACCTACACCTACCCGGACAGCGCGGGCAGCGGCGTGACGGTCTATGTGATCGACACCGGTGTGCGCATCACCCACCAGCAGATCAGCGGCCGTGCGGCCCACGGCTACGACGCCGTCGACGGTGACACCAACGCCTCCGACGGCAACGGCCACGGCACCCATGTGGCCACCACGATCGCGGGCTCGACCTACGGCGTCGCCAAGAAGGCGAAGATCGTGGGCGTGCGCGTGCTGAACAACAGCGGCTCCGGCACCACCGCCGGCGTGATCGCGGGCATCGACTGGGTGACGCGGAACCACTCGGGCCCCTCGGTCGCCAACATGTCGCTCGGCGGCGGCGCCTCCACCAGCCTCGACACGGCCGTCCGCAACTCCATAGCCAGCGGCGTCACCTACGCCGTCGCCGCGGGCAACAGCAGCACCACCGCCTCCTCGTCCTCCCCGGCCCGGGTCGCCGAGGCGATCACGGTGGGCGCCACCACCAGCACGGACGCCAAGGCCAGCTACTCCAACTACGGCTCGGCCCTGGACATCTTCGCGCCCGGCTCCTCCATCACCGCGGGCTGGCACACCAGCGACACCGCCACCAACACCATCTCCGGCACCTCGATGGCGACCCCGCACGTGGCGGGCGCGGCGGCGGTCTACCTGGCCGGCCACACCGCCTCCACTCCGGCCCAGGTCGCCTCGGCCCTGGTGGGCGGCGCCGTCACCGGCAAGGTCACGAGCGCGGGCTCGGGTTCGCCGAACCGGCTGCTGCAGCTCGTCCCGTAAGCACGAACATCTGAACGTCCGTTCCCCGGCAGGCATGACGCGCCTGTCGGGGAACGGACGTTCATGGAGCGGGAACCTGTCAACTTGCGCCCCACCATGCACCTCCCGCAACGACCAAACCATCAAAAACGTGCGAGGCCGTTCCAGGTCTTGCCATACGGGTTCAATCGTCAATACCGTCATACATCTCACCCGCATCGGTCCGTCAGTACGCGGCTCTAGGGGAGGGCTCAAGGACCGCGACGTACCGGCGCGGGGCGCGGTAGGGGGGTGCCGTGCTCGGTGACCGCAAGGGCTCCGGGCCGTGCCGCGCGGTCGGCTGCCGTTTTCGGGGCCGGCCAGCTTTGCCAGCTCACCCGGCGTGCCGAAGCTCCATGTCGGCGTGCCCCGGGTGAGAACCCCCCTTTCGAACCGGACTGGATCCGGACTGCCCTGGGGGGGCGGTCCACCGGACGAGAGGGACCAGACTCATGAGCTCAGTTCTGCAGCCGGCCGTGACGGAAGAGCATCCGCCGACCGCAGCCAGGTACCGGCCCGTCTCCTCGCACCTGGCGATAGCCCCGCCGGTGAGCGTGGTCATCCCGGCCATGAACGAGGCGGAGAACCTTCCGTACGTCTTCAAGACCCTGCCCGACTGGATCCACGAGGTGGTCCTGGTCGACGGCAACTCCACCGACGACACCGTCGAGGTGGCGCGCGAGCTGTGGCCCGAGGTCAAGGTCGTCGAGCAGCGCGGCAAGGGCAAGGGCGACGCCCTGATCACCGGGTTCCAGGCGTGCACCGGCGACATCATCGTGATGGTCGACGCGGACGGCTCGGCCGACGGCGGCGAGATCCTCTCCTACGTCTCCGCCCTGGTCTCGGGCGCCGACTTCGCCAAGGGCTCCCGCTTCGCCAACGGCGGCGGCACCGACGACATGACCTTCATCCGCAAGATGGGCAACTGGGCGCTGTGCACGGTCGTCAACCGCAAGTTCGGCGCCCGCTACACCGACCTGTGCTACGGCTACAACGCCTTCTGGCGGCACTGCCTCGACAAGATCGACCTGGACTGCACCGGCTTCGAGGTCGAGACCCTGATGAACATCCGGGTGGTCAAGGCCGGCCTCAAGGTGCAGGAGATCCCGAGCCACGAGTATCTGCGCATCCACGGCACCAGCAACCTGCGGGCCGTGCGCGACGGGCTGCGCGTGCTCAGGGTGATCCTCCAGGAGCGCTCCAACCGCCGGGCGCTGCGCCGCCGTTCGGCACCGTCGCCGATGCTCGACGCCGTCCGGGGAGAGGCGCGTTGAGCGGTCCCGACGTCTCCGTCGTGATCTGCGCCTACACCGAGGACCGCTGGGAGGACATCCTCGCGGCGGTCTCCTCGGTGCGGGCGCAGTCCCGGCCGGCCCTGGAGACGCTGCTGGTCGTCGACCACAACCAGGCCCTGCTGGACCGGCTCGGCAAGGAGTACAAGGAAGCCGACGAGGTGCGGGTGCTCGCCAACGCGGGCCCCCGCGGCCTGTCCGCCGGCCGCAACACCGGCATCGCCGCCGCGCGCGGTGAGATCGTGGCGTTCCTCGACGACGACGCCGTGGCCGAGCGCGACTGGCTGCGGTACTTCGCCGAGGGGTACGAGGACCCCCGGGTGCTGGCGGTCGGCGGGCGCACGGTGCCGGTCTGGGCGTCGGGGCGGCGCCCCGGCTGGTTCCCGGAGGAGTTCGACTGGGTGGTGGGCTGCACCTACCGGGGCCTGCCGCGCGGCCGGGTCCGGGTGCGCAACGTGCTGGGCGGCAACGCCTCGTTCCGGCGCAGCGCCTTCGACACGGCGGGTGGCTTCGCCACCGGCATCGGCAGGGACGGCGACAAACGCCCGCTGGGCTGCGAGGAGACGGAACTGTGCATCCGGCTCAGCCGCGCCCGGCCCGACGCGGTGCTGCTGATCGACGACCGGGCCGTCATCCACCACCGGGTGCCCGAGGTGCGCGAGCGCTTCCGCTACTTCCGCACGCGCGCCTACGCCGAGGGCCTGTCCAAGGCCCTGGTGGCCCGGAGCGTCGGCGCGGACAAGGGCCTGGAGTCCGAACGCCGGTACGCCACCCACGTGCTGCCGGCCGGGGTCGCCCGGGGGCTGCGGGACGCCCTGCTGGCCAGACCCGGGGGCGCGCGACGGGCGGGCGCGATCATGGCCGGGGTGCTGACGGCGGCGGGCGGCTACGTCGTCGGCAGCGTCCGGGCACGCCGCGGCGGCACCACCTTCCAGGTGCCCGCCGTGGAGGTGACGGCCCGTGAGTGACGACACCCGCGTACCCATCCTCATGTACCACGCGGTCGCCACCGACCCGAACGAGGCGACCCGTGCCCTGTCCGTGACCCCGGAGGCGTTCGCCGGGCAGATGGCGGTGCTCGCGGACCGGGGCATGACCCCGCTCACCACGGCCGGCCTCGCGGCCCGCTGGCGCTCGGGCCGCCCGCTGCCCGAACGGCCGGTCCTCATCACCTTCGACGACGGCTACGAGGGCGTGCACCGGCACGCCCTGCCCGCCCTGGCCGAGCACGGCTTCCCGGCCACCCTGTTCGTCTCGACCGGGTGGCTGAGGGGCCCCTACGACACCGGCGGTGGCCTGGACACCATGCTCGACTGGGACCAGGTCCGCGAGCTCGCGGCCGCGGGCGTCGAGATCGGCGGGCACAGCCACAGCCACCCGCAGCTCGACCAGGTCTCCGACGCCACCCTGCGGTTCGAGCTGATCCACTGCAAGGAGATCGTCTCGGACCAACTGGGGACCGTACCGGCCTCGTTCGCCTACCCGTACGGCTACTCCAGCCGGCGGGTCCGGCAGGCGGTGCGCGAGACGGGCTACGCCCAGGCCCTCGCCGTCGGCAACGGTCTGGCGCGCCGGGCGCATGGGCCGTACGCCCTGCGGCGCGTGACGGTGCGCCGCAGCACGGACATCGCGGAGTTCGAACGACTGGTCGAGGGCCGCGCGATCGCCCGTACGTTCGCCGGCGACCGGGCCCTGACGAAGGGGTACGCCCTGGTCCGCAGGGCCCGGCAGGCGCGCCGGCTCCTCGCGCGCTCCGGCGGCTGACCTGCGCCCGGGCGACATGCCGCGGGCACCCGGAAACCGGGTGCACGCGGCGCGCCCGTGCCGGATCATGTCGGCATGCCTGACAACCCGCACGAGGCGCTGCCGATCCGGCTCACCGTCGACGACTCCGACTCCCCGTCCGACGTCGTCGACGCGCTGTTCCTCGGCCGCTTCGCCACGGGCGAGCAGCCGTACTCCCACGCGGCGAACATCGACCGCGTCCGCTCCGGCGCGACGCTGATGCCGTCCGGCGCCCGGGTGCTGCGCGCCGCCCGGGACGACGACCGCAGCGCCACGCTGGCGGAGGGCGACGGCTGGACCCTGCTGGTCTCCCGCTGGAACCGGGGCGCCGACGTCACGGTGACGGCGACCAGCGCGGAGCTGGCCCGGAAGATCCTCGACCAGGCCACGGACGGCGCGGCGGACGAACCCGAACCGCAGCCGGAGAACGTCACGATGGGCTTCTGGTACGTCTCCCCGCGCCGCGGACCGCACCGCACGACCCGCCAGATCGCGGCGGGCACCTGGGACGAGGTCCGGCCCAACTACACCGCGCCGGTGGCGGACGCGATGGACCGGCTGATGAAGACCACCCCGGAGGACATCGCGGGCCGCCTGCTGTTGCTGCACGGCCCGCCGGGCACCGGCAAGACGTCGGCGCTGCGCACGCTCGCCCGGTCCTGGCGCGACTGGTGCCAGGTCGACTGCGTCCTGGACCCCGAGCGGCTCTTCGGCGACGTCGGCTACCTCATGGACATCGCCATCGGCGAGGAGGACGCGACGGGCAAGGGCCGCTGGCGGCTGCTGCTCCTGGAGGACTGCGACGAGCTGATCCGCGGCGAGGCCAAGCACACGGCGGGCCAGGCCCTGTCGCGGCTGCTGAACCTGACCGACGGTCTGCTCGGTCAGGGCCGCAACGTCCTGGTCGGCGTCACCACCAACGAGGACCTGGAGCGCCTGCACCCCGCTGTCGTCCGCCCCGGCCGGTGTCTCGCCCGGATCGAGGTGGGCCCGCTGACCCGCGCGGAGGCGGTGGGCTGGCTCGGCCGCGAGGACGGCGTCGGCCGCGAGGGCGCGACGCTGGCGGAGCTGTACGCGCTGCGCCGGGGCACCTCCCCGACGTCGCTGCCCGAGCCGCGCGGGGACGTCGACGCGGGCCTGTATCTGTAGGAGGTCCGCGCCCGCCGGTGTTTTGATGGGTCTATGACCCTGTTCGTCGGCACGTCCGGATGGCAGTACAAGGACTGGCGGGACGTCCTGTATCCGTCCGGGCTGCCGATGCGGCTCTGGCTGGAGGAGTACACGGGGCACTTCGCCACCGTCGAGATCAACAACGCCTTCTACCGGCTGCCGTCCCGGGAGACCTTCGAGGACTGGCGCGGCCGGGTGCCGCCGGACTTCGTCGTGGCGGTCAAGGCCAGCCGCTATCTGACCCACATCAAGCGGCTCAAGGAGCCCGAGGAGCCGGTGCACCGGCTGATGACCCACGCGGCGGGCCTCGGCGACCGGCTCGGCCCGGTCCTTTTGCAGCTCCCGCCCACCCTGCGCGCCGACCCCGGTCTGCTCGACGCTTGCCTGGCCTGCTTCCCGGCCTCGACCCGGGTCGCGGTCGAGCCCCGTCACGACTCCTGGTGGACGCCGCAGGTCCGCGCGGTCCTAAAGGCCCGGCGCGCCGCCCTGTGCTGGGCCGACGTGCTGGCCCGCCCCGCGACGCCGCTGTGGCGCACGGCCGACTGGGGCTACGTCCGCTTCCACCAGGGCCGGGCCCACCCGTGGCCCCGCTACGGCCGCCGCTCCCTCGCCACCTGGCTCGACCGCATCGCCACCACCTGGCCGGGCGGCGAGGAGGTCTACGCGTACTTCAACAACGACCCCGGTGGCGCGGCCGTGGTGGACGCGATGGCGTTCGCGCGGGCGGGGAGGGCGGCGGGCCTGGAGATCACCCGCACGCCGGAACACCTGGTCCGTACGTGAGGGACGCGCGGCGTCCGCACGTGAGCGACGCGCGCCGCGGTCATTCCCCGTAGGCCGCCCGCAGGGCGTCCCGGACCGCGGCGAGCGCCTCGTCCTCCCCCTGCCCCAGCCGGCGGGCCCGTTCCACGTACGCCTGGGCGGCGGCCGCCAGCTCCCGCTCCGCCGCCGGGCCGGCGGCGGCCACGAACGTGCCGTTGCGGCCCCGCGTCTCGATCACCCCGTCCGCCTCCAGCGCGCGGTACGCCTTCGCGACCGTGTTCGCCGCGAGGCCCAGCGACTCGGCCAGCCCCCGCACGGTCGGCAGCCGGTATCCCACCGGCAGTTCGCCCGACCTCGCCTGCTCGGAGATCCGCGCCCGCACCTGCTCGTACGGAGGGGCGCTGTCGTCGATGTCGATCTTCAAGGTCACAGGGCCGATTGTCCCGCACGGGACGGAAAATGAGAGGCACCCGGGGCACCCCCCGACGTAACGTGCGCCCCCATGACCGTGACCGTGCGCGACCTGCGACCCGATGTCCGAGCCGACGCCGAGGGGTTCTCCGCCACCCGCCGCCTGGCTCTCCCCTTCATGCTCTCCACGCCCGAGTCCGTGGTGCACACCCTGACCCACGCCCACCCGGACGCCCACTTCACCCAGCTCGTCGCCGAGGAGGACGGGGAGATCATCGGCACGGCCCAGGTCAGCGTCGCCCACGAGAGCCCGGAGCCCGGCCAGGGCTCCGCCAACATCTACGTGCGTCCCGACCGCAGGCACCGCGGCGCCGGCTCGCTCCTGCTGCGCACCGCCGAGGAGCGTCTCGCGGCGCTGGGGGTCACCAAGCTGTTCGCCTGGGTGCTGGACGAGCCGGAGAACCGCGCCTTCGCCGAGCGCCACGGCTTCCGGGCCAGCCGGTCCGCCTGCTTCCTCCGCCTCGACCTGGCGGCGGGCAGCCTGCCGCCCCGCCAGGCCCCGCCGCCCGGCGTCGAGCTGCGCACCGCCGCCGACTTCGCGGACGACCCGCGCCCGCTGTTCGAACTGGACGCGGAGGTGGTGTCGGACGAACCCGGCGACATCGCCGTGGAGTTCACCGACTACCAGGCGTGGCTGGAGGAGAACTGGCGGCACCCGCTGCTGGACCGCGACCTGACGACGGTCGCCGTCGTCGACGGCCGGCCGGCCGCCTTCAGCGTGGCGCACACCGACGGCACCCGCTACGGCACCGCCATGACCGGCACCGCCCGGGACTTCCGCGGCCGGGGCCTGGCGAAGCTCGCCAAGAACGACTCCCTGCACCGGGCGCGCGCCGCGGGGTACACGGAGGCGTTCACCGGGAACGACACGGGCAACGGGCCGATGATCGCCATCAACAAGTGGTTCGGCTACGAGATCGGCGCGACGGAGGTGCGCTATGTCCGCGAACTCGGCTGACCGTCCCGCGCGGCTGGACGTGGTGCTCGTCAAGGCGGGCCGCACGAAGATCCGCTACGCCGGTGAACTCCTGGCGGACGACGGCACCCGGCTCGCCGTGCGGGCCTCGTGGGCGGGCTCCGGCGTCCGCGACTTCGGCTTCGTCCGCTTCGAGCCGGGGGATGTCTTCACCGAGTACTACTGGCGCGACCGCTGGTACGCGGTCAAGGAGGTCCGCTCCGCCACGGGCGCGCTGAAGGGCTGGTACTGCGACGTCACCCGCCCGGCCGTCCTGTCCGGTGCGGAGCTGGTCGTGGAGGACCTCGACCTGGACCTGTGGCGCTCCGCGGACGGCGCGGACGTGCGGCGCCTGGACGAGGACGAGTTCACGGCGAGCGGCCTCGCCGCGACGGACCCCGTAGCGGCACGGGCCGCCCTGGGCGCGCTCGACGAGCTGGAGGCCCTGGCCCGCGGCGGCGGCTTCACCGCGCTGCTGGCCTGACCGCGGCTCACCGCACCGGCGCGTCGACCGCCCGCGCGTCCGTCAGGGCACCGGCGCGTCGGCCGCCTAGCGTCCGTCAGGGCACCGGCGCGACGAGTCCCCGCGTCCGTCCGGTCAGGGCACCGGCGCGACCACCGCGTACCGCTCGTCCGTGACCTCCCCGCCCCACAGCAGCGCGTCGCCCGACAGCCGCTCCACGCGCACCCGCCCGGCGATCGGGGCGAGGAGGCCGGTGAGCCGCTCCGCCGGTATGCCCACCGGGTCGGTGCTCCCCCACACGCCCTCGACCAGCACGAGCCGTCCGCCCGGCCGCAGCAGCCCGTACCAGTGCCGCAGGGCACGGGCCGGGTCGGGCAGGGCCCACAGGACGTGCCGTACCAGCACGGCGTCGAAGCGCTGCCCTCCGACCGGCGGTGCCGCCGCGTCACCGACGACGAACACGGCGTCACGGCCGGCCAGTTTCTCCCGGGCGAGCCGCACCATGGCCGCGGAGAGGTCCACGCCCGTCACCCGGTGTCCCTGCTCGGCGGCGAGGAGTGACAGACTGCCCGTGCCGCAGCCGAGATCGAGGACGTCGCCCGCGCGCCCGGGCAGCCAGCCGCGCAGCCGCTCCGCCCAGGCGCGACGCACCTCGGGGTCGCGCAGCCCGTGGTCGGGCTGCTCGTCGAAGAGCGCGGCCCGCGCGTCCCAGTCCACGGCTCCGCCGGTGTCCGCCCAGGTCATCCCGTCACGGTCGTTCGTCATGGGCCCAAGAATTACACCCACCACTGACAGTCCATTCGTGACTGCGGCCACAGACAGACCAGGAGTGATGAGGAACTCTCCCCCGAAAGGTCTACCTCCGTGAGAACGCGGAACCCGGTAGACCCTGAAGGAGGCAGCCATGCGCCGTGTGACCGTGCACAAGCCCCTGAAGAAGACGGACCTCCGCCGGATCCGCGAGGACGCCGACGCGCGCCCGGCCGGGCGCCCGGAGGTCCGCAAGGACATCGCACGCACCTGGTGGCCGGAAGGCTGACCGGCCGGCGCCCTCATGAGACGTGTCGGAGCAGCAGCCGCTTGCGGTAGTGGACACGGTCGTAGGGACCGTCGGCGCGGCGCTCCACCAACTCGTAGCCGTACCTCGGACAGATCTTCCGGTTCTCCCACATCAGCGCGTTCGTGCAGAGCCTGACCTCGGGCAGCCCCAGCGCACGCGCGTGTGCGTCCACGAAACGCAGCAGCCGCCGCCACCGGATCCCCCGTCACGAACACCTTCCCGGCGGCCACGTTCGCCGCGTGGTCCTCCTCCATGGGCTGCGGCACATCTCCTCGTCCGCCATGCCGTGACGGTACCTACCTGATGCCAGTCTGAGCACTCCCTTAACGCGACCATAAGGATTTCCTCCGTCCGTCCTCAGCAGGCGATTTCCCGCTCGCCGGGGGCTAGCTTCGGATCACCCCACGGGATTCGGCCCGTTCGGGCCCGGCCCTGATCCACGCACCGTTTCGAGGAGTTCCCGCATGCCCGCACGCCGCTCGGTAGCCAGCGTCGCCGCCCTCGGCGCCCTCCCGCTCGCCCTCACCGCGCTGACTGCCACGCCGGCGGCCGCGCACGGTTCGATGGGCGACCCGGTCAGCCGGGTCGCGCAGTGCTTCGGCGAGGGTCCGGAGAGCCCGAAGTCGGCCGCCTGCAAGGCGGCGGTGGCGGCGGGCGGCACCCAGGCCCTCTACGACTGGAACGGCATCCGCATCGGTGACGCGGGCGGACGCCACCAGCAGCTCATACCCGACGGCAAGCTGTGCAGCGCGAACAACGAGCAGTTCAAGGGGCTCGACCTGGCCCGCGCCGACTGGCCGGCGACCACCGTGAAGAGCGGCGCGCACACCTTCAAGTACCGCGTGACGGCCCCGCACAAGGGCACCTTCAAGGTGTACGTCACCAAGCCCGGCTACGATCCGGCCAAGCCGCTCGCCTGGAGCGACCTGGACCTGCAGAACCCGGTGGCGACGTCCACCGACCCGGCGGCCACGGGCGGTTTCTACACCTTCTCCGGCAGCCTGCCCGAGCGCTCCGGCCGGCACGTGCTGTACGCGGTCTGGCAGCGCTCGGACAGCCCGGAGGCGTTCTACTCCTGCTCGGACGTCAGCTTCGGCGGTGGTACGGCGGCCGGGGGCGGCGACGCGGCTGAGGGCGGCGAGTCCGCGGGCGGGGGTACCGCACCGGCCCCGTCCGCCTCCGCCCCCACCGAGGAGCAGATCGAGCAGGGCAACGACAAGTCGACGATCGAGCACGGCGGGCACGGCGACGACGACCCCAGCACCTCGGCGGAGCCCGCGTCGGCCCCGCGGGACACCACCCGGGACGAGACGGAAGCGGCCGTCCCCGCTCCCAACGCGCCGAAGGCCGCCGGTGCCCCGGCGAACCTCGCCGAGACCGGCGGTGACGGCAGCACCCCGTACGTCGCGATCGGCGGCGCGGCGGCACTGGCGCTGGGTGCGTCGGCCCTGTTCCTGTCGGCCCGGCGCCGGGCCGTGAGCGGCGGGCGGCACGGCCGCTGACCCAGGGCTCGGGGCCTGTCCGGCGGCTCAGGCCGGACAGGCCCCGAAACGTTTCCCTGACACGTGTCATTCGAACGCCGAAGCACAGGTGGTGGGCGTGGCGCGGCCCGGGTCGAGGGCGTTGGCCACCTCGTGGAAGGCGATCCGGTCGAACAGCCCGACGGCCACGTGCTCGGACAGGTCCAGCGGGCACAGGTCCTGCAGCAGGACGTTGCGCACGTCCGGCCCGCTCAGGTACTGGGTGCGCCACGGTGTGACGACCTCGTCGTACTTGGTGGCGATGACGGTGTAGCGCACGCCGGGGACGGTGTCGCCGCCGGCGTTGAGCTTCGTCAGGAAGCCGGAGCCGGCGACCTGGTCGGCGAGGGCGGGCGTGTTCTCCGAGAGCAGGTCGGCGGCGCCCGGGAAGTAGGGCAGCAGGCGGGTCAAGCCGCCCAGGTCGGTGCCGTGGTTGCTGGGCGCGATGCCCACGAGGGCGTTCACCTTGGCGGCCCCGCCGAGGAAGCGCAGGTACCAGCGGGGCATCATGCCGCCCTGCGAGTGCCCGACGAGGTCGGCCTCGGCGGCGCCGGTCACGGCGAGCACCCGGTCGACGTAGTCCCTCAGTTGTGCGGCGGACTTCTCGACGGGTCCGAGGCCGTGGAAGAAGGGGACGCCTTCCAGTTGGCCGTAGTCGAGGGAGAAGACGCAGTAGCCGCGGACCTTGAGGTACGGGGCGAGGCCCAGCCAGTTGTCGACGGAGTTCCCGAGGGTGCCGTGGACCAGGACGACGGGGCGGGGGTGGGCGGCGGAGGGCTTGCAGGAGTAGTCGTTCCAGCCGGAGCCCGGGGCACCGGCGGCCTGGGCGGTGGTGGCGGGGACGGTGACGGCCGCGGCGGTCAGCAGCAGCGCGGCCAGGGGTCTGAGCACTCGTTTCCAGGGCAGCATCGGGTGATCTCCTTGCGGCTCAAGGGAGGTGCGACGGCACGACGCCCTGTGATCCGGATCACGGGATGCTGTTCACTCGTCAAGTTACGGGTGAGTAGTCAAAGTGGGAAGTTACGCGTCAGTAAAAACTTGCGGTGGTAACCGACGCCGCCTGACGCTCTCTCACCAGGCGGGCCGCACGGGCCCGTGGGGCGCGATCCGCAGCAACTGCTCGCGCAGCACCCGCAGTCCGGGCTCCCCCAGCAGACCCTGCCACTCCCCCACGGCCTCGGCGGCCGCCTCCTCCGCGGCCCGGGTGCACTCCCGTCCGCGTCCGGTCAGCACGACCAGCCGCGCCCGGGCGTCCCCGGGGTGCGGCCGCCGCTCGGCATACCCCTTGCGGACCAGCTCGTCGACCAGCTGGCTGGCCGCCTGCTTGGTCACCCCGAGGTGGACGGCCAGGTCGGTGACCGTCGCGCCGTCGGGGGCGAGCCGGGCGAAGGCGAATCCGTGCGCGGGCCGCAGCCCCTCGAACCCGCGGGCGAGGACACCCTCGTGGATGCGGTGCGTGAGCCCGCCGGCGACGGCGAGCAGGGTGGCGGACAGGGCCATGGCCTCGGAGTTCTGCACGCCTGCATTGAAACACCCTTGACGCGATGGTCAAGCTCCTTGACCATATAGTCAAGCAACTTGACCATTACTCCGGAGGCCGTCATGCCCGTCGTCCGCTCGTCCGAGGCCGTCACCCACGAGATCCACGGCGCCCGCTTCGTCTCCCACGCCACGCCCCGCAGCGGCAGCACGGAGCTGTGCGCCTGGCGCGGTGAGATTCCCGCCGGCCTCAGGGCACCGGCGCACACCGTCAACCGGGAGGAGATCTTCCACCTGCTCGACGGCGAACTGCTGATCACCCTCGACGGCCGCACCGAGCGGATCGCGGCGGGTGACACCGTGATCGTCAACCCCGGTGCCACCCTGACCGTCGAGAACCCCACCGACCGGACCGCGCACTCCTGGGTCACCACCTCGATCGGCCTGGAGGCACGACTGGCCGACGGCACCCGCATCACGCCGCCGTGGGCCAACTGACGTCAGGGGGACGGCTCTACGCCGCCACCCCGCCCAACCCCCCGGGCATCACCGCCCGCGGCCCGAACTTCGCCCGCGCGCGGTCCGCGACCTCCTCGATGCGCCGGACCTTCTCGTCCACCGGGTCGAAGGTCAGCTGGTGGGCGGCCTGCTCGGCGGGGTCGAGCCCCTCGGCGCGCAGGGCGATCGCCCGCACCCGGGCGCGCTGCAGCCCGAGCGCCTCGTACATGCCGTACGCGGCCCTGGTCAGCGCCGGCGAGTGCGCGGTCGGTTCGGTCAGGGTGCGGCTGCGGGTGGTGGCCGAGCGGTCGGCGTAGCGCACGGTCAGGGTGAGCGAACGGCAGACCTTCTCCAGGGCGCGCAGCCGGGCGCCGATCTCCTCGGCGGCCGAGAGCAGCGCCCGGCGGTGCCGGTCCGGGTCCAGCTCGTCGCGTCCGAAGGGGCGTTCCGCGGCGAGGGAGCGGGAGACGGCGTTCGGCACGACCCGGCCGCGGTCGACACCGTTCGCCTTCTCGCGCAGCTCGCGGCCCGCCTTCGCGCCGACCAGCCGCTGGAGTGTGGACAGCGGCGCGGTGGCGACCCGGCCGAGGGTGTCGAGGCCGTAGTCGGTCAGGGTGCGCGAGGTCGCGGCGCCCACGCCGGGCAGCGCCGAGACGGGCTTGTCCGCGAGGAACTCCGCGATGGCGTCCGGCTCCTCGGGCACCGCGCACGTCACCCCGGGCACGGCGTGGCGCAGCGCCACCCGGGCCAGCATCGGCCCGGGCCCCGCGCCGATCACGCAGTCCACGCCGTACAGGGCGAGGGCGCGCACCCGGATCACCGAGGCCAGTTCGACGGCGTCCCGCCCGAAGTACCGCTCGGCACCCCGCAGGTCGGCCAGCGCCCCGTCCGGCGGCAGGGCCTGGACGACGGGTGTGAACTCCTCCAGCATCCCGAGCAGCCGCGGCAGCCCGCCCTCGCTCGTCGGAGGCAGCTGGAAACGTACGCAGAGGATGGTCATCCCGCACTCCCCGGACTCTGGTGCCACAACTTCCTTCCCACCGCGGGCCCTTCACCCGCGGGACGCAGATCGGCCCAGGGGTGCATCTCGTACCCCGTGGCCATGCGGATCCTCCGCCGTTCCATCGGGTCCTGGGCGGCGGAACCCGTCGGCGCCGGCGCGCCCTCCGACCCGGCGAGCCGCCGGCGCGCGGCTCCCTCGCCGTCCTCACCGGAACCGTCGCCACCGCCGGCCTCTCCGCCCCCGGCCAGCCGGGCCGCGACCCCCTCAAGACCTTCCTCCCGGCGCACGTCGAGCAGGTCCGCGAGGTTCCAGACGGCGCTGCCCACCACGCTGAGACTGCGCGGCCCGCGCCGCTGCACCACCCCGCGCACCAGCAGCAGCCAGGAGTGGAAGACGGTGTGGGCGCAGGCGTCGTGGGAGTCGTCGAAGAAGGCGAGGTCGACCAGGCCCGTGCCGTCGTCCAGGGTGGAGAAGATGACCCGCCTGCCGGACCGGATCGGCGGCGTCTGGGTGGCCGCCTTGGCTCCTGCGACCAGCACCGTCTCCCCGTGCCGCGCCTCGCGCAGCCGGCGCGCCGACACCACGCCCAGCTCGTCGAGGAACTGCCGGTGGTCGTCCATCAGATGGCGCGAGGCGTCCATGGAGAGCACGCCCAGCTCGGCGCTGAGCCGCTCCGCGGAGGTGAGGTCGGGCAGTCCGGCCGGTGCCGTCCGCCGCCCGTCGGCCAACGGCAGCTGTCCACCGCCCGCGCCCCGCGCGCCCCGGTGCAGCTCGGTCAGATGCAGTTGCAGGTCGCGGCGGTTGGCGCCGAACGCGTCCAGCGCGCCCACCTGCGCCAGCCGCTGGGCCAGCGGACGGCTGGGGCGGCCCCGCTCCCAGAAGTCGACCAGCGAGGCGTACGGCTGCCCTTCGGCGATCCGCGCCGCCTCGGCCTCGCTGATGCCGTGCACATCGGAGAGCGCCAGCCGCAGGCCCCATTTACCGGACACCAGTTCGATACGGTGGGCGACGCCCGACTTGTTCACGTCCAGCGGCAGCACGGGCACCCCGCGCCGCCGCGCGTCCGCCAGCAGCAGCCGCTTCGGATACATCCCGGGGTCGTGCGTGAGCAGCCCCGCGTAGAAGGCGGCCGGGTGATGCGCCTTCAGCCACGCCGACTGGTAGGTCGGCACGGCGAAGGCGACCGCGTGCGCCTTGCAGAAGCCGTAGGACCCGAAGGCCTCGACGATCTCCCAGGTGCGCTGAATCGTTTCTGCGTCATAGCCGTTCGCCGCCGCGTGCTGGGCGAACCACACCTTGATCCGCCCCTGCGACTCGGCGTCGGACAGCCCGCGCCGCACCCGGTCGGCCTCACCGCGCCCGCAGCCGGTCATGATGTCGACGATGTCGATGATCTGCTCGTGGAAGACGACGACCCCGTACGTCTCCTCCAGCGGCCCTTCCAGATCCGGGTGCGGATACCGGATGGGCGCCCGCCCGTGCCGCGCCTCGATGAACGGCCGCACCATGTCGGCGGCGACCGGCCCGGGCCGGAACAGCGAGATGTCGACCACGAGGTCGTGGAAGGTGGCCGGCTGCAGCCGCCCGACCAGGTCCCGCTGCCCGGGCGACTCGATCTGGAAGCAGCCGAGCGTCTCGGTGGACCGGATCAGCCGGTAGGCCTCCGGATCCCCCTCGGGCAGGGCGTCCAGGTCGACCTTCTCCCCCGAGACCCGCTCCACCTCCCGCACCGCGTGCGCCATGGCCGACTGCATCCGCACACCAAGCACGTCCAGCTTCAGCAGCCCGAGGTCCTCGACGTCGTCCTTGTCGAACTGCGACATCGGGAAGCCCTCGCCGCTGGTCGGCATGACCGGCGTGCGCGCCAGCAGGGAGGCGTCGGACAGCAGCACCCCGCACGGGTGCATGGCGACCCCGCGCGGCAGGGCGTCCAGCGCCTCGACCAGCTCCCACAGCCTGCCGTACTTCTCCTTCTCCCCCGCCAGCGCGCGCAGCTCGGGCAGTTCCTCCAGCGCGGCCCGGGCGTCCCGCGCCCGGATGTGCGGAAAGGACTTGGCGACCCGGTCGATCTCGGCCGGGTCCATGGACAGGGCGGCCCCCACGTCCCGGATCGCGTGCCGTACGCGGTACGTCTCCGGCATCGCGACCGTGGCGACCCGCTCGGCGCCGAACCGGTCGATGATCTTGCGGTACACCTCCAGCCGGCGCGCGGACTCCACGTCGATGTCGATGTCGGGCAGCACGACCCGCTCCTTGGACAGGAACCGCTCCATCAGCAGCCGGTGCTCGATCGGGTCGGCGTGCGCGATGCCGAGCAGATGGTTGACGAGCGACCCGGCCCCGGACCCCCGGGCGGCCACCCGGATGCCCATCTCCCGGACGTCGTCGACCACTTGGGCGACGGTGAGGAAGTAGGAGGCGAACCCGTGGTGGGCGATGATGTCCAGCTCGTGGTGCATCCGCTCCCAGTACTCCCGCCGCCGGTCGTATCCGCGCAGCACCATCCCCGCCGCCGCCCGTGAGGCCAGTGCCCGCTGGGCGGTGCGGCGCCCGGCACCGACCAGATGCGGCTCGGGGAAGCGGACGGTGCCGATCCCGAGATCGTCCTCGGGGTCGACCAGGCACGCGGCGGCGGTGGCCGCGGTCTGCTCCAGCAGCCGGTGCGCGAGCTCCCGCCGGAACCCGGCGGCCTCCACGATCCGCTCGGCCGCGTGCGCCATGGCCCCCGGGTCCTTGAGCCAGGCCTCACCGGAGTCCAGCTCCTTGGTGGGGTCGATGGGCACCAGGCGCCGGGCCGCGTCCAGGACGTCGGCGACCGGCCCCAGACCCGGGTCGGCGTACCGTACGGCGTTGCTGAGCACGGGCCGGACGCCCTGCTCGGCGGCGAACCCGACGGTACGGGCGGCCAGCCGCAGCGATCCGGGCCCGGTCCCGTTCCGGCCGTGCCAGACGGCCTCCAGCCGCAGGTCGTCGCCGTAGACCTCCCGCCAGGGCGCCAGCAGCCGGGCCGCCCGGTCGGGGCGTCCCGCGGCCAGGGCGCGCCCGACGTCGGAGTCAGGCCCGAGCAGCACGGTCAGTCCCTCGCCACGGTTGTGCTCCCAGGGCAGCAGGGGCGTCGTCCCCTCCCCCTCGTGCGCCGCCGAGACGAGCCGGCACAGCGCGGCCCATCCCCTGGCACCGTCCCGGGCGAGGAAGACCGCACGGGGGGCCGACTCGTCGACGAAGGCACCTCCGCGCACCGGCGTCCGGCGCCGCTCCTGCTTCCCGGCGCCCAGCCCGACCGCGAGATCCGCCCCGAACAGCGGACGGACCCCGTGCTTGGCGCAGGCCTTGGCGAACCGGACCGCACCGGCGACCGTGTCGCGATCGGTGAGGGCCAGGGCTTCCATGCCCCGCTCGGAGGCACGTTCGGCCAGCCGCTCCGGGTGCGAGGCGCCATGGCGCAAGGAGAATCCGGAGACGGTGTGCAGATGCGTGAACCCCGGCACACGCACCTCCCGCACTCGTGAGCAACCCGCTCTCGAACATCTGTTCCCAGCTACCTCACCCCCACCATACCCCCATCCTCGAATGTATGTGCGACATCCGTTCGGCCCCGCCCCACCTGCGGAAACACCCGGCGGCCCCCGACCGTGGGGGCATGCCGCACCGCTCGTTCCGCGCCGAGGTGACCGACGCCGTCACCCCCCGTGCCACCCTGCTCATCCTCGGTGTGGTCGCACTCCAGCTGCTCTTCATCGCCTCGTACGTGGGGGCGCTGCCCTCTGGGGCCTGGGCGCCCTGATCGTCTTCGCCGTGGGAGCGGCCACCCTGGCCCTGCAAGGCCTCTTCGGCACGATCGGCATCGGCCTGGTCATCCTGCTGGTGGTCGTCCTCGGCAACCCGAGCGCGGGCGGCGCCCTGCCCCCACCCCTGCTCCCGCCCTTCTGGCAGGCGATCGGCCCGGCCCTGCCCCCGGGCGCCGGCACCTGGTCGACCCGCTCGATCGCCTACTTCGACAACAACGCGATGACCGGCCCCCTCCTCATACTGGCGGCCTGGGCAGCCGTCGGCACGGCCATCACGATGGCAGCGGCGACGCGTCGCAGGACGTGAGCCACGACGCTCCCGCACTCGCCGTCGTACGCAAGGGGCCGTGTCGGGGGGTGTCCGCCCGCAGCGGTTGGCGCGTCAACGCGAGCGAGTCGGTAAGTGGGTCCATCGCGCCGTTCCGAGGACGGACATCCCCCGGCGCGGCCCCGACCAGCACCCGGCGTGGGCCGCGCACCGAACAGTCGCACCCACGCACGAAAGCCCCGCCCCCCGGAAACAGGGGGGCGGGGCTCACCGGGCGATGATCAGCCGATCTGCGTCCCCGTGGCGGACAGCGCCTCGGTCACCGGCTGGAAGAACGTCTCCCCGCCCGAGGTGCAGTCACCACTGCCACCGGACGTGAGCCCGATCGCCTTGTCACCCGAGAACAGCGCCCCTCCGCTGTCCCCCGGCTCCGCGCACACGTCGGTCTGGATCAGCCCGTTCACGATGTCGCCGTTGCCGTAGTTCACGGTGGCGTCCAGCCCCGTGACCTTCCCGTCGTGCACCTGCGTGGTCGACCCGCTCCGGGTGACCTGCATGCCGACGGTCGCCTCCGCGGCACCGGAGATCGTCTGGGTGGACCCGTCGTACAGGTTCACCTCACTCGGGTGTGCCACGTCCGCGGTGTACTTGACCAGCCCGTAGTCGTTGTCCGGGAAGCTGGAGTCCGCGTTGGTCCCGATCTGGTTGCCGCTGGAGTCGGACCACGTGGAGATGCCCTCGGTGCAGTGCCCTGCGGTCAGGAAGAACGGCTCGCCGCCCTTGACCACGTTGAAGCCCAGCGAGCAGCGGCCGCCGCCCCCGGTGATCGTGTCGCCACCGGCGATGAAGGGCTTGTACTCCCCCCGCGTCCGCTTCAGTTCGGCCTTCGCCCCGAGCCCGTCCACGACCTTCGTCAGCGTCGCCCACTCGGCCTCGGAGACCGTGCGGTCGGCGGTCACCACGACCTTGTTCGTCGTCGGGTCCGTCACCCAGGAGGTGCCGGGGATCGTCGCGTCCTGCTTCAGCGTGCCGCGGGCGCTCTTGAGCTCGGCGAGGGAGTTCGCCACGACTCTCGCCCTGGCGCCGGCCTTCTCGACGGCCTGCGCGGCGGCCTCGTCGAGCACGTTCACCACGAGCGTCCGGCTCCTGGTGTCGTAGTACGTCCCGGCCGAGTCGGCGCCCAGGTCCGCCGCCAGCGTCGAGGCGAGCTTTCCGGCCGCCGCGACGGACAGCGTGCGGGGTGCGGACGCCTCAGGGGTCTCACTGGCGTTCGCGGTCTGGAACGTCACTCCCGCGGCGACGAGTGCGGCGATGCCCGCACCGGCCACGGCTGCACGCCGCCTGGGTATGCGTCGGTGCTTCAACTTCTGTCCTCCTGTGGGGGGTCGGCCCGGGAGGTTGTGGGGACCTGGCCGGGCCGGAAGGCTTCGTTGACGAGCGCCCACTATTCCGAGGACAACGGGGAGCACACAAGGGTGAGTTCGAGACGCGCGTAGACGGCGCTTCGCACGCCCCCTTACTTTGACCGTCCATGGTCAAATCGGACCCAATCAACTCCCGTTCCCACTGCAAACATTACGCGTGAGTAATATGTGCGTACTCTGTGAGATCTACACCTGGCTGATTCTCGCCCCCGCCGCACAGCGGAAAAAGCCCCCGCACGCCGAAGCGCACGGGGGCACAGGATGCTGCGAACTGCGGGCCGGACCGGCCTAGTAGACGCTGACGCCGTAGGCGCTCAGGGCCTCGGTGACCGGCTGGAAGAACGTCGTACCGCCGGAGGAGCAGTTGCCGCTGCCGCCGGAGGTCAGACCGTACGCGGTGCCGTTGCTGCCGTAGAGCGGGCCGCCGGAGTCGCCGGGCTCGGCGCAGACCGTGGTCTGGATCAGGCCGGAGACGACGTCGCCGCCGCCGTAGTTGACCGTGGCGTTGAGGGCGGTGACCCGGCCGCTGTGCGTACCGGTCGTGGAACCGTCGCGGATGACGGTGGTGCCCACACTCGGCGTGGCCGCCCGCGTGATGTCCACGCCGTTGGCGGTGCCGGGCCGGCTGACGGAGCCGCTGTAGCGGACGATGCCGTAGTCGTTGCCCGGGAAGCTGGAGCCGGTCGTCGAGCCGATGACCGTGGTGCGGCCGGAGTTGGAGTACCAGGTACCCGCGCCGTCCGTGCAGTGGCCGGCGGTCAGGAAGAACTGCTGGCCGCTGCTGTTCTGGACGTTGAAGCCGAGGGAGCAGCGCCAGCTGCTCGCGTAGATCGCGTCGCCGCCCTGGATCAGCTTGTTGAACTTGCCGGGCGTGCGCTTGATCGTCAGCGCGTCGGCGTTGCCGCCGGCCTGCTGCTTGATCTTCGCGATCTCGGCCTGGCTGACCGTGCTGTCGACCGTGACCAGCACGCGGTTGGTCTTGCTGTCGACGGCCCAGGCCGTGCCCGGGATGTCGGCCTTGAGTATGGAGCTGCTGGCGCTCTTGAGCTCGGCAGCGCTGAAGGTGCTGGGGGTGTCGGCCGCGTTCGCGCTGGGGATCGCGATCGCTGCAGCGGCGACGAGGCCGGTGGAAACGGCGATCAGCCGGGTCCGTCTCGAAATGCCGCTACGGGGGGTGGTGCGCTTGATCCTCACTTTTCGTTCCTCCACAAAGGAAGTAGGGGGCCCTCGTGGGGTTGTGGGCCCGTGAGGCGCAGTCCGGGACCGGCTGTCCGGATTCCGAACACACCGTGTCCCTGACAAGCGCTGAGGGGGAGTATTCGGCCGAACGGCCGGTCGGCGCAAGGGTGCCTTTCGGCCGTCAACCTTTGAACGATCTTTGCGTTCAGCCCCTCGGAACACCCCCGTCACCCGAGTGTGCGCTCTGCGGCGGCAATTACGACATCCAGGGTGTTCCCCGGCGACGGAAAGGGGCAGACGAAGTGGTCGGCGAAGGCGCACGGTGGCAGCAGCGCCCGGTTGAAGTCGACCGTCGTGCGCCCCCGGCGTCCGGTGCGCCGGGCCGCGGGAACCGGAAGCGGTAACTGCCGTTCCCGCTGGTGGCGTCGGCGAACACGGCCCACGGCGAACCGTCCTGCTCGACCGTCACCTGAAGGCTCGGCTCCCGGCCGCCCAGCTCGAAGGCCGGCTCCCCGCCGAGCCCGAGCCCCCGCACGCGCCCGTCGGCGTTCGGCACCCGAACGGTACGGGCGCCGGCGTCGTGAGGCGTGAAGCGCCCGGGCACCACCCAGGCGGGTCGTACGGCGTGACGCGCAGGCCGCGGAACGCCCGGCGCGCGGAGGACTCCGGGTCGTCGTCCCGCACGCCCCACAACCCCTCGCGCACCAGCACAACCAGCCTCCGCTCGCCGTACGCCACGCGCGCCCGGCCGACCGGTCCCGGGTCGGCCGTGAGCCGCACCTCGCCGGTGAACGGCTGTTCGTCCACCGTCAGACGGTCCGTTTCGGCGGCGACCAGCACGACCGCGTCACCGTAGGCCCGCCAGAGCCCGGGGATGTCCGGAAGTCGACCATCCGGATAGTCCGGGATCCCGTGCGCGCCGACGAGGGCGTGCGGCCCGTAGGGGGCCGACACCGTCTCGACGCGCCCCTCGTGCCGGCGCCGCCAGTCCTCGGATGCGTCCGTCGTCATACGGGCGCCCCTGCCGGACGGGGAGGGGTCAGCCGTCGCAGGGGCAGCAGCAGTCGCAGCCGTCGCAGTCGCAGTCCCGGCAGCAGCCCTCGCGCTTCTTGCGGGACCAAGGCCCCTCGTACTCCTTGGCGCAGCACAGCTTGCAGGTGCAGCACAGCAGCCAGAACATCCCGCAGCCGGCCCAGAACCCGCGCCGCGGCGGCTGGGGCACCGGCGCGCCCCCACCGAAACCGCCCCCGCCGATACCGCCCCCGCCGTAGGGGTTCCCTCCCCCGCCCGCGTAAGGGTGCTGCGGAGAGCCGTACGCCCCCTGCTGCCCGTACGGCCCCTGCTGCCCGTACGGTCCGTGCGGCGGCTGCTGTCCGTACGGTCCGCCGCCCTGGTGCGACGCGCACACCGGCACCGTGCCGAACGCCCGGTCCACCGAACGCCGCAGTTCGTGCACGAGCAGCAGGTGCACGAGCTTCGCGTCGGCGAACTCGGCGTCGCGCAGCGCGAGTCGCACCCCCTGGACCGCGTCCTCGGCGAGCCGCCGGACCTCGATCAGGGGTGTGCCCGTCGCGGCGATCGGGTTCCAGGCGCCGGACGCGGCGTCGGCGTGCAGGTCCTCCACGGCGTCCAGGAGATGGGCGAGGCGTCCGAAGAGACGTCCGGCCTCGGCGAGCGGCCCGGCGTTGTGCGGCCGGCCGGCGAGGACGGCCGTGTGCGCGAAGGCGGCGGCGGTCGCGGTCTCGGTCGGTTCGGTGACCGTCAGCAGTGGCGTCCCGGGCCCGGCCAGCGCCTCGATGCCGCTCTGCCGGTCCACGGCGTCGACCAGGACGGCCGTGTCGAAGCCGACGGCGGAGCCGGTGCGCGCCCCGGCCCGGTCCCAGCCCGCGGCGACCCGGCGCGCGGCGCGGGCGACCGGCGCGCGGGCCAGCAGCCCGTCGCCGTCGACGACGTGGTCGCGCACCTTGGCGGAGGCCAGCACCAGCGAGACGGCCGCGGCGAGCCGCGCGCCCTCGCCGTGCGCGACGGAGGCGGTGCGCATTCCGCGCAGCGGGCACGGACCGGCCTTGCGCCGCCCGGCACCGGGCAGCTCGCTCTGAGCCTCCGTCAGAACCGATATGAGGAGCCCGTCATAGTTCGTCACGATTCGAGCGAACTGTCCGTGGTCTCCGCGCAGCGCGAGACACAGTCCGCACAAATGCGCCATCCACTGGCTGGTGAGCTTCTCCCCGAGATGGTGTCTGCAGGGCCTGACGATTCCGAACACGGCGCTCCCCCGAGCTTCATTGCGACGCCTTGCCGCGGCATCGTATCGGCCCGCGCATTCACCCGTACGCCCCGGCCGTCACCCGGACGCCGAGAAGAATCATATTTCACTCACAGTCAGCAGCCGTTTGAGAAACGACCCTTGGGACACACGGACTCTCGACGGATTCGCTGTGCACCAGTACCGTCACAAACCCCCCGCGCGGCGTCTATCCACTTGGCGCGCCATCCGCATCATGGACGACCATAGGGATGCGGAAAGCAGAAAGACCGCTGTGAGAGGAGGCGTCCATGGGATCGGTACGCAAGGCAAGTGCCTGGCTTGGCCTCGTCGACGACAACGAAGACGAGCGTTACTACGACGACGACTACTCCGACGGGACCGAGCCCGGGGATGCCTGGGTCACCGATCCGCGCGTCAAGGTGGCCACGGACGTCGCCGAGGAGAAGGGCCGCCGCATCGGCACGGTGACCCCGGACAGCTTCCGGGACGCCCGGGCGATCGGCGAGCTGTTCCGCGAGGGCGTGCCCGTCATCATGAACCTCACGGCCATGGAGGCAGCCGACGCCAAGCGCGTGGTCGACTTCGCGGCCGGACTCATCTTCGGCCTGCGCGGCTCGATCGAAAGAGTGTCGACCCGGGTGTTCCTGCTGACCCCCGCCCACACGGAGATCGTGAACGGCGACCCGGCCGCGCACCGCGCGGACGGCTTCTTCAACCAGAGCTAGGGCAGGGCCGCTCACCGGCCCTGCCCCCGCGCAGGGTTACCGGACCGGGTCTACCGGAAGGCGTCGAGTCCGGTGAGCGCCTTGCCCAGCACGAGCTGGTGCATCTCGACGGTGCCCTCGTAGGTGAGCACCGACTCCAGATTCGTGGCGTGCCGCATGACGGGATATTCCAGGGAGATCCCGTTGGCCCCGAGGATCGTGCGGGCCGTACGGCAGATCTCGATCGCCTCCCGCACGTTGTTGAGCTTGCCGAAGCTGACCTGCTCGGGCCGCAGGCGGCCGGCGTCCATCCGCCGCCCCAGATGGTGGGCGAGCAGAATCCCCTTGTGCAGTTCCACCGCCATGTCGGCGAGTTTGGCTTGGGTGAGCTGGAAGCCCCCGATCGGCCGGCCGAACTGCTCCCGTGACTTCGCGTAGTCGACCGCGGCCTCGAAACAGCTGCGGGCCGCGCCCATGGCGCCCCAGACGATCCCGTACCGGGCGTGGGACAGGCAGCTGAGCGGTCCGCGCAGGCCGGTGACGTCCGGCAGGACGGCGTCGGCGGGCAGCCGTACGTCGTCCATGACCAGCTCGCTGGTGACGGAGGCGCGCAGGGACCACTTGTGCTTGATCTCCGGCGCGGAGAAGCCGTCGCTGTCGGTGGGCACGGCGAAACCGCGGATGCCGTCCTCTGTCTGCGCCCACACGACGGCCACCCCGGCGACCGAGCCGTTGGTGATCCACATCTTGCGGCCGTTGAGGATCCAGTCCGTGCCGTCGCGCTTGGCGTACGTGCGCATGGAGGCGGGGTCGGAGCCGTGGCCGGGCTCGGTGAGCCCGAAGCATCCGATGACCTCGCCGGCGGCCATGCGGGGCAGCCACTGCTGCTTCTGCTCCTCGCTGCCGAAGCGGTGGATGGCGTACATGGCGAGGGAGCCCTGCACGGAGACGAGGGAGCGGATGCCGGAGTCCGCGGCCTCCAGTTCCAGGCAGGCCAGGCCGTACTGCACGGCGCTCGCACCGGCACAGCCGTATCCCTCCAGGGACATGCCGAGGGCGCCGATGCTCCCGAGCTCCCTGGCCAGCTCCCTGATCCCCGGCAGTTCACCCGTCTCGTACCACTCGGCGACGTACGGCAGCACCCGGTCCGCGGCCCAGGACCGCACGGTGTCCCTGATACCGAGGTCCTCCGGCTCCAGCAGGTCGTCCAGCCCGAGCGGATCGCCGGGATCGAAGGGAGGCAGCTTGGACGAACCGGACATGATCGACATCCCTCCGAGACTCTTTAACTAGCACCGCTAGCCGAGACGCTAAGGCCTCGGCCCACCCACGCACCACCCGTACCTGCCAATCGCGAGGTAGAGGTCGCCCTCGGGGGCCTTTCACCATCGGCGCCCGCGGGCCACCTGCACCTGCCCCCGGACAACGTCACAGCGGACCGCCACGGTTCGACCCGCGGGCGAGCCACGACCACAAGGCCCCGAGACCACAAGCCGCAAGCGGCAAAGCCCCACGCCCGGCAGCCGCCGATGGCGCGCCACCCCCAGGGGCGGCCTCAACGACTCGACCGGCAGTCACTGGGGGCGCGTGGGGGAGGCGAAGGGGTGCGTCACACCGAGACGCGTGAGTCCGCCGGCTCCCTGGGCGCGGGTACCTCCACCGGCCCCGCCTCACACTGCATGACCCGCGGCAACCGCAACGCCATCGCCGCCCCCAGCAGCAACAACCCCGCACTCACCAGCAAGGTCACATGCAGCCCGTGCACGAAGGCGTCCCGCGCGGCATGCCGCAGGGCGGTCCCGGCCGCCCCGCCCAGCTGCCCGGCGACCTCGTACGCCTCCCCCAGCGAATGCCCCGCCGCGGACGACGCCGGCTCCGGAACGCCCGGCACGCCCGACAGCCCCGGCGCGTACGCCGCGTTCATCACCGTGCCCAGCAGGGCGATCCCGATCCCCGCCCCCAGCTGGTACGACGTCTCCCCGATCGCCGCCGCCCCGCCGGCCTGCTCCGGCGGCGCCTCGCTCAGCATCGACTCGTACGCCCCGAACAGCGTCGTCTCCAGGCCGAAGCCCAGCAGCACGAACCCGCCCACCATCAGCGCGCAGTCGTCGGTCGGCCCCAGCGCCGTGAGCAGCACCACAGCGAACGCCGTCAGGCAGAACCCGGTGCACACCATCCGCCGCGGCCCGAACCGCCGTAGCATCCGCGCCCCGGCCAGCCCGGCCGCCATCGCCGCGAACGTCAGCGGCAGCAGCCGCAGCCCCGTCTCAAGCGGCGACAGTCCGAGCACCAGCTGCAGGTACTGCGCCGCGATGAGCTCAAGACCCACCAGCGCGAGCATCGCCAGCACGATGCACCCGACGGACGTGCTGAAGGCCGGCCGCGCGAACATCGTGAGGTCGACCAGCGGATGCGTCCGCCGCCGCTGCCGCCGCACGAACGCGATCAGCAGCGCCGCGCCCACCACCAGCGGCAGCACGGTGGCCGGGCTCCCCACCGGCTCCCCGCTCCCGAGCCGCTTGACGCCCAGGACCGCACCGAACAGACCGGCCGCCGCCATCAGCGCGCCGACCACGTCCCAGGGCCCGTCGCGCTCGCCCTTCGACTCGGGCAGCAGCAGCCGCCCCACCGGGAGGCTGACCAGCATCAACGGGATGTTGACGAGGAAGACCGAACCCCACCAGAAGTGCTCCAGCAGGAAGCCGCCGAGCAGCGGCCCGACCGCCGCGCCGACCGCGGCCACGGCACTCCAGACGCCGATCGCGAGCGCCCGCTCGCGCCGGTCGGGGAAGACCTGCCGCAGGATCGACAGCGTCGCGGGCATGATCATCGCGCCGCCGACGCCGAGCAGCGCCCGCGCCACGATCAGCACCTGGGCGTTGTCGGCCAGGGCCGCGAGGCCCGAGGCGACGCCGAACAGCGCGTAGCCGAGGAGCAGGATCCGCCTGCGGCCGACGCGGTCGCCGAGCGTTCCGAAGAGGATCAGCAGCGAGGCGCAGACCAGTGGGTAGACGTCGACGATCCAGAGCAGCTCTATCCCGCCGGGCCTGAGGTCCTCGGTGACGGCGGGGACCGCCACGTGCAGCACGGTGGCGTCGACGGCGACCAGCAGCAGGCTGACGCAGAGGACGACCAGAACCACCCAGCGGTTGGCACCGGCCCCGGCCGCCCGACGGCGCAGCGCAGCGGCGGCCGTGGTCGTCCCGGACATGTACGTACCTCCAAGATGTTCCTCGCGATCGGCGGGCTCACGGGGTGGGGGACGCCCCCGCGACTCGGCCGGAGAGGAGCGGTGGTCTCCGGCCCGCGCAAACGAAAAGCGAGTGACACGTCAGCGTACGCGAGTCCGCGCCGGTGCCTAGTGGCGGACCTCTCACACATCCCGCGGAAGGATGTGGCGTACGCCACTGTCCTCTCCGTCCAGCACGCCCCCGCCCGACCGGCCGGTTCCCGCCGCGGTCGATAATCGGGCCCGTGACCGATCTTGAGACGCGCGCGGTTCCGGCCCGCGCCGGGGCGCTGCGCCGGGCGGCTCCGGCGCTCCTCGGGTACGCGGCCGTCCGCGCCCTGGGTCTGCTCGCCCTGTTCGTGTGGAGCGCGGCGCGGGACAAGAGCGCGTACACCCTGCTGACGGCCCGCTGGGACGCGCTCTGGTACGTCCGGGTCGCCGAGCTGGGATACGGCTACGAGGTGCGTCTGGCCAACGGGGACGTGCATTCGAACCTGGCGTTCTTCCCGTTGCTTCCCTGGCTGGAGCGGCTGGTGGCCGCGGTGTCGCCGCTGTCGTACGCCGACGGCGGGTTTCTCGTCGCCCTGCTGGCCTCGGTCGCCGCGGCCTGGGGGATCTTCGCGGTGGCGGACCACCTGTACGGCCGCCGGGCGGGGGTGTGCGCGGTGCTGCTGTGGGCCGTGCTGCCCGTCGGGATCGTGCAGTCGATGGCGTACAGCGAGTCGCTGTTCACCGCGCTCGCGGCGTGGTCGCTGTACGCGGTGCTGACCGGCCGCTGGGTGACGGCGGGCGCGCTGGCCCTGGCGGCCGGGCTGACCCGGCCGGTGGGGACGGCGGTGGCGGCGGCGGTGTGGGCGGCGGCGATCGCCTCCTTCCTCGCGCAGCGGCGCGCGGCCGGCGCGGAACACAACGGGCACGCGACCGCCGCCGAGCGGGGAAGGCGCGCGAACACCGTCGAGCGGGAAAGAAGCGCGAACACCGTCGAGCAGGACGGGCGCACGACCGCCGTCGTGGAGGGGAGCGGGTCCGAGGCGCTCGGTGTGCCCGGCCCGGCGGCCCCCCGGGCCCGTCGTGTCCTCGGCATGCTCCTCGCTCCCCTCGGCACCGCCGGCTACGTGCTCTGGGTCGGACACCGCACCGGCGAGGGCCCGCTCGGCTATCTCTACGTGCAGGCGGGATGGCGCAACGGCTTCGACGGCGGTTACGCCTTCGCCCGGTTCGTCGCCGGGAAGTTCACCTCGTTCCCCTCGGCGCTCGCCGGTGCGGGGCTGCTCCTCGGGGTCGTGTCAGTCGTCTGGCTGTACGCGGTCGGCGTTCGTCAGCGCCAGCCGCTGCCGCTGCTCGTCTACACCGGGGTCGTCACCGCGCTCGCCCTGTGCGCGTCGAGCTACTTCGGCTCGAAACCGCGGCTGCTGATGCCCGCCTTCCCCCTCCTGCTGCCGCTCGCCCTGGCCCTGGCGAGGCAGCGTACGCGCAGGTCAGCATGGGTGCTGGGGGTCGCCGCCGTCGTCTGTGCGGGGTACGGGGCGTTCTGGCTGAACGGCTCCGGTCCGCCCTGACCGGCTGTGAGCGCCGGGAGAATTCCGGCCCATCCTCCGGTGAACGAATTCAAAAGCGCAATAAAACCCGCCTCCGGAATGATCAAAGGAATTGAAGGTCGCAGCCCCCGGCGATTGTGGATTCGCTGGAAATAAACCTGCTCCTGAGAGGAATCCCACATCACATCGTCATCACAAAGCCGTTGATTCGACCGGGATCCGAGCTCACTCGCTGTAACGTCGATTGGGTGCGTACCGAACCGAAGCTCACCCGTCTGGACCGGGTGTTCGCCCGGCTGGACCGTGAGCCGGAACGACCGGCCCACATCGATGTGCCGAAGATGAGCAGACACCGCATCGTGCTCCTCGCGGCGACGCTCGCCTTCTACGGCGCCATCGTGTGGGCCGTGGTGATCACGTCCTGGCTGGTCCGGCTCGACTGGCAGGTGATGTTCTTCCGGCCGTACCAGCAGTGGTCGGAGATCCACTGGTTCGTCGACTACTACGTCGTGCTCGGCCAGCGCGGCCCGACCGCCGTGATGGTCGCGGCCTGGCTGGGCTGGCGCTCCTGGCGGCAGCACACCCTGCGCCCCCTGCTCGCCCTCGGCGTCTCGCTGCTGCTGCTGAACGTCACCGTCGGCGCGGCGAAGTACGGCATGGGGCGGCTGGGCCCGCACTACGCGACCGTGATCGGCTCGAACGAGATGTGGCGCGGCGGCGATATATTTCCGAGCGGTCACACCGCCAACGCCGTGGTGACCTGGGGAATTCTGGCCTACATGGCCTCCACCCCGAGAGCGCGCCGCTGGCTGTCCGCCGTGTCCGCCGTGACCTCGCTCGGCGTCGGCATGGCCACCGTCTACCTCGGTACGCACTGGCTGAGCGACGTGCTGCTCGGCTGGGCCGCCGGCCTGCTGATCCTGCTGGCCCTGCCCTGGTTCGAGCCGCTGATCGCCCGCAGCGAGGCCCGGATCCTCGATCTGCGCGACCGCTGGCGGGACCGCCGCAGCACCGCGGCCGCCCCGGTCAGCGTGCCGCCCGTGGTGGTCACGCCGCTGCCCGTCGACCGGGACGACGTACCGGCCCGCTCCTCCCGGGCCCCCGTCTTCCTGGCGCCGGGCCCGCACACGGCCCGCTCCGAGCGCACGCCGATCACCCCGGCCGGCAGCCGCCGTCCGCCCCACCCGGAGCGGCACCCGCGCGGCTCCGCCTCCTCGGCCCGCCCCCTCACGGGCGGCTGACCACGGCCCGGTACGCACCCCGGCCGGCAGCGCGAAGGCCCCGGTTCCGCGCGGAACCGGGGCCTTCGCCGGGTCTCAGCCCTTCCAGGCCCGGGCGACCCGGCCGCCCTTGACCTCGAAGTTCAGCCGTCCCACCCGGTACTCCATGGTGATGATCGTCCCCGGCGGCAGGGAACGCACCGTGGGCCAGCCGCGCTCGCGCGCGAGGCGTTCGGCCCGGCCGGCCTCCAGGCCGACGTAGGCGTCCGGACTGTCGTCGGGTTCCGCGGAAGGTGTCGGTGCCATGCCGCCACGCTATGTCCTGTCCGTCGGGCACGGAAGTCCGGGCCCGCACCGGCGGTCACTGTCCGCTCCCGGTCACGCTTCTGTCACAAGATCACGACAGGCGTTTCGGGCGGTGCCGGTCACACGGACGAGCGGTTCCGTAGGCCTTCCGCAGGCATTCGGCCGTAATTCCCGCGCGTTCCGTGAGCCCCTGGAAAAGACCGGCGGAAAGGGCGGGGAGAAGTGCTCCCCGCGCCTGCTTCCATTCCGGCGCCGGACCGGCCGGGCAGAGCCGGCCCCGCGCGGGGAAATGCAGGCCTCCGGCACGGAAGAGGCCGGTACGCCCCCTGTCCGGGCCGCGGCGACGCGAGCATCATGGCGTGAGCTCGCGGGTACGTCAGGCGCGGGCTGCGGCGGGCCCGGCACGCGAGGAGCGAAGGGGCGAGCGAGCGATGGGGACGCAGACCGTACAGGCGACGGTGGAGCCCGAGCAGCGGACGCGGCACGGCCGGGTGGCGGTCGACTGGCTCACGACGACGGACCACAAGAAGATCGGCCACCTCTACCTGGTCACGGCGTTCGTGTTCTTCCTGGTCGCCGGGGTGATGGCGCTGCTGATGCGGGCCGAACTGGCCCGCCCCGGCCTGCAGATCATCGACAACGAGCAGTTCAACCAGGCGTTCACGCTGCACGGCACGATCATGCTGCTGCTGTTCGCCACCCCGACCTTCGCGGGCTTCGCCAACGAGCTGATGCCGTTGCAGATCGGCGCGCCCGACGTGGCCTTCCCGCGGCTGAACATGTTCTCGTACTGGCTGTTCCTGTTCGGCGGGCTCATGGTGCTCGGCTCGCTGCTGGTGCCCTCGGGCCCGGCCGACTTCGGCTGGACGGCCTACGCCCCGCTCAGCAGCGCGGAGCGCTCGCCGGGCATCGGGGCCGATCTGTGGATCATGGGGCTGGCCCTGTCGGGCTTCGGCACGATCCTCGGCGCGGTCAACTTCATCACCACGATCATCGGGATGCGCGCCCCGGGCATGACGATGTTCCGGATGCCGATCTTCACCTGGAACACGCTGTTCACGTCGATCCTGATCCTGATGGCGTTCCCGGTGCTGGCGGCGGCGCTGCTGGTGCTGGAGGCGGACCGGCGGTTCGGCTCCCAGGTGTTCGACGCGGCCAACGGCGGGGCGATCCTGTGGCAGCACCTGTTCTGGTTCTTCGGCCACCCCGAGGTGTACATCATCGCGCTGCCGTTCTTCGGCATCATCACGGAGATCATCCCGGTCTTCAGCCGCAAGCCGCTGTTCGGCTACCTGACACTGGTCGGGGCGACGATGGCGATCACCGGCCTGTCGATGATCGTGTGGGCGCACCACATGTTCGCCACCGGCGCGGTGCTGCTGCCGTTCTTCTCCTTCATGAGCTTCCTGATCGCGGTGCCGACGGGCGTGAAGATCTTCAACTGGGCCGGCACCATGCTGAAGGGCTCGCTGTCGTTCGAGACGCCGATGCTGTGGGCGACGGGCTTTCTGGTGACGTTCCTGTTCGGCGGGCTGACCGGGGTGATCCTGGCCTCGCCGCCGCTGGACTTCCATGTGACGGACACGTACTTCGTGGTCGCGCACTTCCACTACGTGGTCTTCGGCACGGTCGTCTTCGCGATCTTCGCCGGGTTCTACTTCTGGTGGCCCAAGTTCACCGGGAGGATGCTCGACGAGCGGCTCGGCAAGATCCACTTCTGGACGCTGTTCACGGGCTTCCACACCACGTTCCTGGTGCAGCACTGGCTGGGCGCCGAGGGCATGCCCCGCCGCTACGCCGACTACCTCGCGGCCGACGGCTTCACCGCGCTCAACACCGTGTCGACGATCGGCGCGTTCCTGCTCGGCATGTCGACGCTGCCGTTCCTCTACAACGTGTGGAAGACGGCCAAGTACGGCGAGAAGGTCGAGGTCGACGACCCCTGGGGCTTCGGTCGTTCCCTGGAGTGGGCGACCTCCTGCCCGCCGCCGCGGCACAACTTCACCACGCTGCCCCGGATCCGGTCGGAGTCGCCGGCGTTCGACCTGCACCATCCGCAGTACGCGGCGGTGACTGCGCAGCCCGAGCCAGAGCGCCATCAAGCCGGTCCCGAGTCCTCCTGACCGCGTCGATCAGTTCGACCGGCTCCAGCACCTCGAACTCGAAGCCCAGCATGACGACGTGGATGACCATCACGTCGAGGCTGCCGGCCCCGCAGCGCAGCAGGCAGGTGTCCGGACCCTCGGCCTCCAGCACTCCGGCGGAGGGCGAGATGTGCGCGGCGGCCTCCTCAAGGGGCGCCAGCAGCCGTACGACGCCGTGGGTGGCGTACGCGCGCGTGGAGACGCCCTGGGAGACGTAGGCGGCCAGGTCCTCGGCGGGCGGGTCGCGGGGGACGAAGCGCGGGCCGTGCGGGGGCCGGGGGGTGATGCGGTCGACGCGGAAGGTCCGCCAGTCCTCGCGGTCGAGGTCCCAGGCGACCAGGTACCAGCGGCGTTCGGTGCACACCAGCCGGTGCGGTTCGACGCTGCGGCGGGACGGGGTGCCGTCGTGGCCCTCGTAGGCGAAGCGGAGCCGTTCGGCGTCCCGGCACAGGTGCGCCAGTTCGGTGAGGACGGCCGGGTCGACCGAGGAGGGCAGCGAGCCGCGCAGCATCGGCACGGTGACGGCGTTGAGGGCGCTCACCCGGCGGCGCAGCCGGCTGGGCAGCACCTGCTCCAGTTTGGCCAGGGCGCGCACGGAGGTCTCGCCGATGCCCTCGATGCCCTGGCCGGCGGCGGTGCGCAGCCCGACCGCCACGGCGACCGCCTCGTCGTCGTCCAGGAGCAGCGGCGGCAGCTGGGCACCGGCGCCGAGCTGGTAGCCGCCGCCGGTGCCGGGGCTGGCGTTGACCGGGTAGCCGAGTTCGCGCAGCCGGTCGACGTCCCGGCGCAGGGTGCGGGCGCTGACCCCGAGCCGGCCGGCCAGGTCGGCGCCGGACCACTCGCGGTGGGCCTGGAGCAGGGACAGCAGACGCAGCAGGCGTGCCGAGGTCTCCAACATGGGGGCGAGTCTGCCAGCCGTTGCGGACAGCCACTGTCCTCAAGGCGTCTGTCCCTCAAGGCGCCGGCCGTTTCGGTCCTCCCGGCTGCTCCGGAGGCTCCGGTTATGCCGGTCGTCCCGGCTGCTCCGGCAGCCGGAGCGGACGGAGCAGCCGGGCCAGACGGTGCAGACGGAGCGGACTGCGCGACCGGGAGGACCGGAACGGACGGCACAACCGGAACGACCAGAGCGGACGGAACGGACGAAGCAGCCGGAGCGGCCCGAGCAGCCCGAGCAGCCCGAGCGGCCGAGCGGCCGAGCGGCCGAGGCCACGGTTGCGGCCGAGGGCATGCCCTCAGCGCACCCCCAAGGCCCCTCCCCCGACCCCGGCAAGGCCCGAGGCGGGCCCCGCCTCGCCGGTACCCCCGCGCCCGGCCCCGCCCGCGCGCGACATACGGTCGCCCTCCCCCGCCTCCCCCCCCCGTCCTCACCGCCCGCCGCCTGTACGCCCGTTACAGCGGATTCACCGCTCTCGACGGAGTCGACCTGGGCCTGTTCCCCGGGCGGGTCACCGCGGTCGTCGGGCCCAACGGGGCCGGGAAGCACCCTGTTCCACTGTCTGGCCGGGACGCTGCGGCCGGCGCGCGGGGTGGTGCTGTTCGCCGGGCGGGACATCACCGCGCTGCCCGCCCACGCCCGCACCCGGCTCGGTGTCACGCGGAGCTTCCAGCGACTGGCCGTCTTCCCCTCGTCGACGGCGGTCGAGAACGTCCGGGTGGGTGCCGAGCAGGGCCGGGTGGCCGATCCGGGCGCTGTCGAGCGGACCCTCAGGCTGCTCGGGCTGGACGGGCCGGTACGGGCACGGCCCGCCGCCGGGCTGCCCACCGGGACGGTGCGCCGCGTCGAACTCGCGGATCCTCGCGGGCGCCCCTCGCGTGCTACTGCTCGACGAGCCCGCCGCCGGTCTGGACACCGCGGAGGTGACCGCCCTGGCCCGGGTGCTCAGGGCGCTGGCCGCCGACGGCACAGCCCTCCTGGTCGTCGAACACGACCTGGACCTGGTCGCCGGTCTCGCCGACGTCGTCCACGTGATGACGGCGGGCCGGATCGTCGCCTCGGGCCCGCCCGGGCGCGTGCTGGACGCCCTGGCGACGGGGGCCGGCCGGTGACCACCGTCTCCCTGTGCCACGCGCGCGTGCGCTACGGCCCCGTGGAGGCCCTGCACGGCGTCACGCTCGCCGCCGCGGGCCCGGGTCTGACCGTGCTGCTGGGCCGAAAACGGCTCGGGCCGCACCACCGCCCTGCGCGCACTGGCCGGGACGGTGCCCCTGTCGGGCGGCGCGGTGGTGTGGGACGGCACCGACGTGACCCGCGTACCGCCGTACGAGCGGGCCCGGCGCGGGATGTGCCTGGTGCCCGAGCGGCAGGCGGTGTTCGGCTCGCTCACCGTCCGCGAGAACCTCGGCCTGGTCGCACCCGACCACGGCACGGCCCTGGACGCCTACCCCCAGTTGCGTCCCCTGCTGGAGCGGCGCGCCGGCACGCTCTCCGGTGGGGAGCAGCGCATGCTCGCCCTGTCCCGGGCGTTGCTGGCACGCGCGCGTGTGGTGCTGGTCGACGAGCCCGCTCAGGGCATGTCGCCCGCGCTGGCGGCCCGCACGTACGAGCTGCTGGCCGCGCTCCGGGCGTGTGTGGTGATCGCCGGGCAGCGGCTGCCGCCCGCCCTGCGGAACCGGCCCGCGCTGGTCCACGAACTGCGCCGCGGCACCGTCGCGTTCGCCGGGGAGGCGGGCGAACTGCGCCGCGGCACCGTCGTGTTCGCCGCGGAGGCGGGCGAGCTCACCCGCTGACCCGGTGCGCCGAGGCCCCCTCCGGTCGGCCGCCCGGCCGGGGCCCGTGTCCCGGCGAGGGGGAGCAGCGGCTCAAAAGCCCCGGCGCAGGCCCGGCACG
>NZ_JBEOTZ010000030.1:0-97503 GCF_040303825.1 Streptomyces sp. NPDC094143 | reverse complement strand
GTTCTGGAAGCAGTGCGCCGGTGTCTTCGGTGTCCTCGCCTACTCCCTGGTCGTCTCCGCGGTCCTCGCCTTCCTCCTCGACAAGACGATCGGGATGCGGGTCAGCGAGGACGACGAGGTCGCCGGCATCGACCAGGCCGAGCACGCCGAGACCGCATACGACTTCAGCGGCGCCGGTGGCGGTGCCGCCAGGACTTCCGCCGTCGCGGCCGCCGTGGCCGGAGCGGAGAGCAAGAAGGTGGACGCATGAAGCTCATCACCGCCGTCGTGAAGCCGCACCGGCTCGACGAGATCAAGGAGGCCCTGCAGGCCTTCGGCGTGCACGGCCTGACGGTCACCGAGGCCAGCGGCTACGGCCGGCAGCGGGGCCACACCGAGGTCTACCGGGGCGCCGAGTACACCGTCGACCTCGTGCCCAAGATCCGCATCGAGGTCCTGGTCGAGGACGACGACGCCGAGCAGCTGATCGACGTCGTGGTCAAGGCGGCCCGCACCGGAAAGATCGGGGACGGCAAGGTCTGGTCCATCCCGGTCGAGACGGCCGTACGGGTCCGGACCGGCGAGCGCGGCCCCGACGCGCTCTGAGGCAGGACAACGGAACAGGAGTCGCTGGGTGACCGGTACGGACGTGCAGAAGGAAACCGAGGACTCGGGACCCGGCGGCTACGCGGCGGCCCGGCTGCGCCTCCTCACCGAGGAGGCGCGGTCCGGGCCGCCGCGCCGTGCGGCCCTGGCCGAACTGACGGACGACTGGCTCACGGGGCTGTTCACCGCGGGCGCCGGGGAGCTGCGCGGCGCCTCCCTGGTCGCGGTCGGCGGGTACGGGCGCGGAGAGCTGTCCCCGCGCAGCGACCTCGACCTGCTCCTGCTGCACGACGGCAGCGACCCCAAGGCCGTCGCCGCCCTCGCCGACCGGCTCTGGTACCCCGTCTGGGACCTCGGCCTGGACCTCGACCACTCCGTGCGCACCCCCGCCGAGGCCCGCAGGACCGCGGGCGAGGACCTCAAGGTGCAGCTCGGCCTGCTGGACGCCCGGCACATCGCCGGCGACCTCGGGCTCACCGCGTCCCTGCGCACCGCCATCCTGGCCGACTGGCGCAACCAGGCGCCCAGGCGCCTGCCCGAACTGCAGGAACTGTGCGCCGAACGCGCCGAACGGCAGGGCGAGTTGCAGTACCTGCTGGAACCCGACCTGAAGGAGGCCCGCGGCGGACTGCGTGACGCCACCGCGCTGCGGGCCGTCGCCGCCTCCTGGCTCGCCGACGCCCCGCGCGAGGGCCTCGCCGACGCCCGGCGCCGGCTCCTCGACGTCCGGGACGCCCTGCACCTGGCCACCGGGCGCGCCACCGACCGGCTCGCCCTCCAGGAGCAGGACCAGGTCGCCGCCGAACTCGGCCTGCTCGACGCGGACACCCTGCTGCGCCAGGTCTACGAGGCCGCGCGGGTCGTGTCGTACGCCAGCGACGTCACCTGGCGCGAGGTGGGGCGGGTGCTGCGGTCGCGGGCCGTGCGGCCCCGGCTGCGCGCCATGCTCGGCGGCGGGAAGCCCACCGCCGAGCGCTCCCCGCTGGCCGAGGGCGTCGTGGAGCAGGACGGCGAGGTGGTGCTCGCCCGCGCCGCGCGTCCCGAGCGCGACCCCGTCCTGCCGCTGCGCGCCGCGGCCGCCGCAGCCCAGGCCGGCCTCCCGCTCTCCCTGCACGCCGTGCGGCGCCTGGCGGCCACGGTGCGCCCGCTGCCCACGCCCTGGCCCGCCGAGGCGCGCGAACAGCTCGTCACGCTGCTCGGCTCCGGCCGCCCCACCGTGGAGGTCTGGGAGGCACTGGAGGCCGAGGGGCTGATCACCCGGTTGCTGCCCGACTGGGAGCGGGTCCGCTGCCGCCCGCAGCGCAACGCCGTGCACCTGTGGACCGTCGACCGGCATCTCATCGAGACGGCCGTGCGCGCCTCCGAGTTCACCCGCCGGGTCGGCCGGCCCGACCTGCTGCTGGTCGCCGCGCTGCTGCACGACATCGGCAAGGGCTGGCCCGGGGACCACTCGGTGGCCGGCGAGATCATCGCCAAGGACGTCGCCGCCCGCATCGGCTTCGACCGGCACGACGTGACCGTCGTCGCCACCCTCGTCCGCCACCACCTGCTCCTCGTCGAGACCGCCACCCGGCGCGACCTGGAGGACCCGGCCACCGTGCGCGCCGTCGCCGACGCCGTCGGATCCCCGGGCACCCTGGAACTGCTGCACGCGCTCACCGAGGCCGACGCCCTGGCCACCGGCCCGGCCGCCTGGTCGTCCTGGCGCGGCTCGCTCGTCACCGAGCTGGTCGAACGGGTCGCGGCGGTGCTCGCCGGCGACGCCCCGGCCGACCCCGAGGACGCCACCCCCACCGCCGAGCAGGAGCGGCTCGCCCTGGAGGCCGCCGCGACCGGCAGCCCGGTCCTCGCCCTGCGGGCCCAGACCGAGCCGCCCGCCGGGCAGGAACCGTCCGGCGACCCCGAGCCGCTCGGCGTGGAGCTGCTCATCGCCGTCCCGGACCAGCCGGGGGTGCTGCCCGCGGTGGCCGGCGTCCTCGCCATGCACCGGCTGACCGTACGGACCGCCGAGCTGCGGTCGCTGACCCTCCCCGACGGGGTCGACGGGTCCGTCCTGCTGCTGGACTGGCGGGTCGCCGCCGAGTACGGCTCGCTGCCGCAGGCCGCCCGGCTGCGCGCGGACCTCGTCCGGGCCCTGGACGGCTCCCTGGACATCGCCGGCCGCCTCGCCGAACGGGACGCGGCCTATCCGCGCCGCCGGGGCGTGGTCGCGCCCCCGCCGAGGGTCTCGGTCCACCCGGCCGCCTCCCGGCTGGCCACGGTCATCGAGGTCCGCTCCCAGGACGCCCCGGGCCTGCTGTTCCGCATCGGCCGCGCCCTCGAGGACGCGAACGTGCGGATGCGCAGCGCCCACGTCTCGACCCTCGGCGCCAACGCCGTGGACGCCTTCTACGTGACGGGCCCGGAGGGCGCGCCGCTGCCCGGTGACGAGGCCGAGTCGGTGGTGCGGAAGCTGGAGGAGACACTGCGGGGGTGAGGCCGACCCGGCGACTTGTCACGCCGGGATACCCTGGAGGGCGATTCCCCAGACCGTCTCCGACCCCGAGGACCGCGAGCGCCGTGTTCGATACTCTTTCCGATCGCCTCTCAGCGACCTTCAAGAACCTGCGCGGCAAGGGACGGCTCTCCGAGGCGGACATCGACGCCACGGCGCGCGAGATCCGCATCGCGCTGCTCGAGGCGGACGTGGCGCTCCCGGTCGTCCGGACGTTCATCAAGAACGTCAAGGAGCGCGCCCTCGGCGCCGAGGTCTCCCGCGCGCTCAACCCGGCCCAGCAGGTCCTCAAGATCGTCAACGAGGAACTGGTCACCATCCTCGGCGGCGAGACCCGGCGTCTGCGCTTCGCCAAGCAGCCGCCCACCGTGATCATGCTGGCGGGTCTGCAGGGTGCCGGTAAGACCACCCTCGCCGGCAAGCTCGGCCGCTGGCTGAAGGACCAGGGCCACTCGCCGCTGCTCGTCGCCTGCGACCTCCAGCGCCCCAACGCCGTGAACCAGCTCAGCGTGGTCGCCGAGCGCGCCGGTGTCGCGGTCTACGCCCCGGAGCCGGGCAACGGCGTGGGCGACCCGGTCAAGGTCGCCAAGGACTCCATCGACTTCGCCAAGTCCAAGGTCCACGACATCGTGATCGTGGACACCGCCGGCCGTCTCGGCATCGACCAGGAGATGATGCAGCAGGCCGCGGACATCCGCGACGCCGTCTCCCCGGACGAGATCCTGTTCGTCGTCGACGCGATGATCGGCCAGGACGCGGTCAACACCGCCGAGGCCTTCCGTGACGGCGTCGGTTTCGACGGCGTGGTGCTCTCCAAGCTCGACGGTGACGCCCGCGGTGGTGCGGCCCTGTCGATCCGGCAGATCACCGGCAAGCCGATCATGTTCGCCTCCAACGGCGAGAAGCTCGACGACTTCGACGCCTTCCACCCGGACCGGATGGCCTCCCGCATCCTCGACATGGGTGACCTGCTCACCCTGATCGAGCAGGCGGAGAAGACGTTCAGCCAGGAAGAGGCCGAGAAGATGGCCTCCAAGCTGGCGTCGAAGAAGGGCCAGGACTTCACCCTGGACGACTTCCTCGCCCAGATGGAGCAGGTCCGCAAGATGGGCTCCATCTCCAAGCTCCTCGGCATGCTGCCGGGCATGGGCCAGATGAAGGACCAGATCCAGAACCTCGACGAGCGGGACGTCGACCGTACGGCCGCCATCATCAAGTCGATGACCCCGGCCGAGCGCCAGGACCCGACGATCATCAACGGCTCGCGCCGCGCCCGGATCGCCCGGGGTTCCGGTGTCGAGGTCAGCGCGGTGAAGAGCCTGGTCGAGCGGTTCTTCGAGGCCCGCAAGATGATGTCGCGCATGGCCCAGGGCGGCATGCCGGGGATGCCCGGGATGCCGGGCATGGGCGGCGGCCCCGGCCGGGCGAAGAAGAAGCAGAAGCAGGCCAAGGGCAAGCAGCGCTCCGGCAACCCGATGAAGCGCAAGCAGCAGGAGCAGGAGGCCGCCGCCCGCCGCGCGGCCGCAGCGGCGGCCGAGAGCGGCAACGCCTTCGGGCTGCCCCAGCAGGGCGCCAAGGACTTCGAACTCCCCGACGAGTTCAAGAAGTTCATGGGCTGACGACCCGCCCCGTACGACGACGCCGAGGGCGCCTCTTCCGTGAAGAGGCGCCCTCTCGGCCGGGTCGGACGCCGCGCGTCACGGCGTACGGGCGATCAGGTACCGGAACACGTTGGGCATCCACACCGTGCCGTCCTGGCGCTGGTGCGGATGCAGGGCCTCGCTCAGCTCCTTGTCCACCTGCACCTGGTCCGTCGCCCGCATCGCCGCGTCGAAGAGCCCGGTCGACTTCAGACCGCGTACCGCGCTGTCCACGTCGGCGTAGCCGAAGGGACAGGCCACCCGCCCCGAGCCGTCCGGCTTCAGGCCGGCCCGCCGGGCGACGTCCTCCAGGTCGTCGCGCGAGGCCGGACGCCAGCTGCCCGGGGTGCGTTCCGGCTCCGCCAGCTTCGTGGCCACCCGCATCACCGACGCCGTGGCACACCGCTCCGGCGGACCCCAGCCGGCCAGCACCACGGCGGCTCCGCGCTCGGCGAGCGGCGTCGCCTCCGCGAGCAGCCCGCCCAGCCCCTCCGAGTCGCCCGCGAGGCACCCGATCGGCTCGAAGGCCGTCACCAGGGTGTAGGCGGCAGCGCCCGGCTCCGCGGTGTCCCCGGGCGAGCCGTCCACCAGCCGGGTGTCCGGACGCGTGCCGGCACCGGACGCCCCGGGCAGCAGCCGCTCGCGCGCGAGCGCCACTCTTTCGGGGGAAGCGTCGACACCGGTGACCGCCGCTCCCCGGGCGGCGGCCATCAGCAGGGCGAGTCCGGAACCGCAGCCGAGGCCGAGCAGCCGCGTGGCGGGACCCACGTCCAGTCGCTCGTAGACGGCCTCGTAGAGCGGTACGAGCATCCGCTCCTGGATCTCGGACCAGTCACGCGCGCGTGCACGCAGGTCCACGCGGGGTGCGGCCCCCGCGTGAGGCAGGTGCTGCCGCACGAGCGTAGGTGTCATAAGTAAGCGCCCCAATCCGCCGAGAGTTGCCTCTTGCCGCTTCCATGGCCCCCGTGACAGTGCGCTCGCACTACCCCCGTATGCCAGGAAACTCCCCCTCCGACCCGTCGTCCAGTGGAATGCGGCAGGGCTTGTGAGATGTCATGTGCCGGTGGCGAGATTTCACATTCCGGCAACCTCGGCCCGTACCATCGCGCCATGGCCAAGGCACCCGTACTCACGCCCCGCGCGGAGGACTTCCCGCGCTGGTACCAGGACCTGATCGCCAAGGCGGAGCTCGCCGACAACGGGCCGGTGCGCGGCACCATGGTCATCCGACCGTACGGGTACGGGCTGTGGGAGCGGATGCAGGCGGAGATGGACTCCCGCATCAAGGCCACGGGCACCCAGAACGCGTACTTCCCGCTGCTGATCCCGCAGTCGTACCTCACGAAGGAAGCCGACCACGTCGAGGGCTTCGCGCCCGAACTGGCCGTGGTCACGCACGGCGGCGGCAAGGAACTCGAAGAGCCCGCGGTGGTCCGCCCCACCTCGGAGATGATCATCAACGCCTCCTTCTCCAAGTGGGTGCAGAGCTACCGCGACCTGCCGCTGCTCATCAACCAGTGGGCGAACGTCGTGCGCTGGGAGCTGCGGCCCCGTCTGTTCCTGCGCACGACCGAGTTCCTCTGGCAGGAGGGCCACACCGCGCACGCCACGTACGAGGAGGCCCGCGACTTCGCCGCGCACATCCACCGGCAGGTCTACGAGGACTTCATGGTGAACGTCCTGGCGATGGACGTCGTCCCCGGACGCAAGACGGCCAAGGAGCGCTTCGCGGGCGCCGTCAACACCCTCACGCTCGAAGGCATGATGGGCGACGGCAAGGCCCTGCAGTTGGCCACGAGCCACGAACTGGGCCAGAACTTCGCCAGGGCGTTCCAGACGCAGTACCTGTCGAAGGACGGCAGGCAGGAACTGGTCTGGCAGACCTCCTGGGGATCCACCACGCGCATGATCGGCGCGCTGGTGATGATGCACGGCGACGACCACGGCCTGCGCGTGCCGCCCCGGCTGGCGCAGATCCAGGCCGTGGTGCTCGCGATCAAGGGCGACGAGGCGGTTCTGGCCAAGGTCCGCGAGGTCGGCGACCGGCTGCGGGCGGCCGGCGTCCGCGCGCACGTCGACGACCGCACGGACACCCCCTTCGGCCGTCGCGCCGTCGACTGGGAGCTCAAGGGCGTGCCGGTCCGCATCGAGATCGGCCCGCGCGACCTGGAGAGCGGCACCGCGATGCTGGCCCGCCGCATCCCCGGGGGCAAGGCGCCGGTCTCCCTGGACGACCTGGCGGAGCTGCTCCCGAAGGTCCTGGAGGAGGACCAGCAGCTGCTGCTGACGCAGGCCCGCGAGCGCCGCGAGTCCCAAACGGCCGACGTGACGACGGTCGAGGAGGCCGTCGAGGCGGCCACGGCCGGCGGCTGGGCGCGCATCCCGTGGGCGGTGCTCGGCGAGGAGGGCGAGGCCGCGCTCGCCGAGCACGCGGTGACCGTGCGGTGTCTGGTCGGCGAGGACGGGTCGGTGCCGGCCGACGGTGACGCACCCGGTAACGTCGCGGTCGTGGCGCGCGCCTACTGACGCGCGCAGGCGCCGGCCGCGTGGGACACAAGGCGACCGAAATGCCTCTTGCGTCCTCGCGGACCCCTGGCTCCCCGGCGCGAGGAGATCCTCTACGCGCCGGGGCGTACGCGTGACTACGCACCACCTTGTGGTGAGCTGCGAGGCTTCTCCACAGATCAGCGCACGCGCCCTCGTCGGGACGCATCAGAGGCAACTGACGGGTACGTGCAAATTATTTGGGATGGCCCGGAATCGGAACACCGGGGCACCCCGGCTCGTTGTCATTACGTGAGCACGACACAGACACCACCTGTTCTCGCCGCAGAGCTGGCACAGGCGTGGGCCGACATTCAGCGGTACCACCCCGAGTTGCCCGACCTTGCCGCGCCAGAGTCCCTGATCGGGGAGTCGTCGTCCGCGTGCGGTCACGAGCTCTCCTTCGAGCGACTGCTCCATGAGGCAGTCCATGGCATCGCCGCCGCCCGCGGCGTCCGCGACACCTCCCGTGCCGGCCGCTACCACAACCGCAGATTCCTCGCCATCGCCGAGGAGCTGGGCCTGGACCACCCCGAGGAACCGCACCCCAGCAGCGGTTTCTCCCTGGTCACGCTCACGCCCGAGGCGAAGCGCCGCTACCGTCCGACGATGGAGCGCCTCCAGCGCGCCCTCAAGGCCCACACCGTCGCGACCTCCTCCGACACCTCCCGCACCTTCCGGGGCCCGGCCGCCCGCCACGGCTCCTCGGGTGGCGGCGTACGCGTCAAGGCGGTCTGCGACTGCGGGCGCAACGTCCGCGTCGTCCCCTCGGTCCTCGCCCAGGCCCCCATCGTCTGCGGCGGCTGCGGCAAGCCGTTCCGCATCCCCGAGGTCGTGGGAGCGGTCGCGAGCTGACGTCGGCACCGGCATCTCGTGGCTGCCGGTCGAGACGGACCGCCGGAACGGGCCGGCACCCGGCCTGCCTCGCCTCCACGCCGGGTGCCGCTTCGGCATGCCCGGGCGCAGCACACCCCCGGCCGGAGCGACCCGCGGGGTGTGGCACAATGGCTAGCTGTACTCGACAGCCGCACAGGAACCCTCTCGCCTCCGGCTGACGCGTCCATCGGGCACTCGGGTACCGCAACCCCACGCGGCTTCCTCGCCGTGCCCAACCACGTCAAATCCAGGAGAACCCACTCCCGTGGCAGTCAAGATCAAGCTGAAGCGTCTGGGCAAGATCCGTTCGCCTCACTACCGCATCGTCGTCGCCGACTCCCGCACCCGTCGTGACGGCCGTGCGATCGAGGAGATCGGCAAGTACCACCCGACGTACAACCCGTCGGTCATCGAGGTGGACGCCGAGCGCGTGGCGTACTGGCTGGGTGTCGGCGCGCAGCCGACCGAGCCCGTTCTCGCCATCCTGAAGAAGACCGGCGACTGGCAGAAGTTCAAGGGCGAGCCGGCTCCGGCCCCGCTCCTGACGCAGCCCGAGAAGGCCGCGCGCCCGTCGTTCGAGGCGCTCGGCGGAGACGACGAGGGCAAGGGTGAGGCGATCACCCAGAAGAAGAAGGCTGAGAAGAAGGACGACGCTGCCGCTGAGTCCGCTTCGACCGAGGCCTGAGCATGCTCGAGGAGGCTCTCGAGCACCTCGTGAAGGGCATCGTCGACAACCCTGACGATGTGCAGGTCGCCTCGCGCAACCTGCGCCGCGGACGGGTGCTCGAGGTCCGGGTACACCCGGACGACCTCGGCAAGGTGATCGGCCGCAACGGCCGCACCGCACGCGCCTTGCGTACCGTCGTGGGCGCCATCGGCGGTCGCGGTGTCCGCGTCGACCTCGTCGACGTGGACCACGTCCGCTGACGCTTTCGCAGCAGCACCGGCTCGGGCCGGGGAGGGCCACTGGGCCGTCCCCGGCCCGTAGTCGTATGACAGGAGAATGGACAACGTGCAGCTGGTAGTCGCACGGATCGGCCGTGCCCATGGCATCAAGGGTGAGGTCACCGTCGAGGTAAGGACCGACGAGCCGGAGCTGAGGCTGGCCCCCGGGGCCGTACTCGCCACCGACCCCGCCTCGGCGGGACCTCTCACCATCGAGACGGGCCGCGTCCACAGCGGCCGTCTCCTGCTGCGCTTCGAGGGCGTCCGCGACCGCACCGCCGCCGAGGCCCTGCGCAACACCCTCCTGATCGCGGAGGTCGACCCTGAGGAACTGCCCGAGGGCGAGGACGAGTACTACGACCACCAGCTCGTCGACCTCGACGTTGTCACCGCGGACGGCGCCGAGGTCGGGCGGATCACGGAGATCTCGCACCTGCCCACCCAGGACCTGTTCATCGTGGAGCGCCCCGACGGCAGCGAGGTGATGATCCCCTTCGTCGAGGAGATCGTCGCCGAGATCGACCTGGAGGAGCAGAAGGCCGTCATCACCCCGCCCCCGGGCCTGATCGACGACCGCGCCGAGATCGCCTCCACCCGGGACGAGTCCTGATGCGCCTCGACGTCGTCACGATCTTCCCCGAGTACCTGGAACCGCTGAACGTCTCCCTCGTCGGCAAGGCACGCGCGCGTGGACAGCTGAACGTCCACGTCCACGACCTGCGCGAGTGGACCTACGACCGGCACAACACCGTCGACGACACCCCCTACGGCGGCGGCCCCGGCATGGTCATGAAGACCGGGCCCTGGGGCGACGCCCTGGACTCCGTCCTCGCCGACGGCTACGAGGCCGGCTCCCGCGAGCCCGCCCTCATCGTGCCCACGCCCAGCGGCCGCCCCTTCACCCAGGAACTCGCCGTCCACCTCTCCGAGCGCCCCTGGCTGATCTTCACGCCGGCCCGCTACGAGGGCATCGACCGCCGCGTCGTCGACGAGTACGCGACGCGCATGCCGGTCTACGAGGTGTCCATCGGCGACTACGTGCTGGCCGGGGGAGAGGCGGCCGTGCTCGTCGTCACGGAGGCCGTGGCGCGGCTGCTGCCCGGAGTCCTGGGCAACGCCGAGTCCCACCGGGACGACTCCTTCGCGCCCGGCGCCATGGCCAACCTGCTGGAAGGGCCCGTCTACACCAAGCCGCCCGAGTGGCGCGGCCGGGACATCCCCGACGTGCTGCTCAGCGGCCACCACGGGAAGATCGCCCGCTGGCGCCGGGACGAGGCCCTCAAGCGCACCACCGCGCACCGGCCCGACCTCATCGAGCGCTGCGACCCCAAGGCCTTCGACAAGAAGGACCGCGAGATGCTCTCCATCCTGGGCTGGGCGCCGGACCCCGCGGGGGAGCCGTACGGCCGATTTTGGCGCAGGACCGACGGCGTGGAAGAATAGCCAGCTGTTGTGCGTCCGTCCGGCGTGCGCCCCTGCCACAGGGGGAGACGACGTCCGCCCCGACCCGCACACACCTGATCCCGGAACACCTAGTTTCCGTTGATGACCTGTGGCATCAGCGAGGAAAGCAGACGAAATGTCTCACCTGCTCGACACCGTCGACTCCGCGTCGCTGCGCAGTGACGTCCCCGCCTTCCGCCCGGGCGACACGGTCAACGTGCACGTCCGCGTCATCGAGGGCAACCGCTCCCGTGTGCAGCAGTTCAAGGGCGTCGTGATCCGCCGCCAGGGCTCCGGCGTGCGCGAGACCTTCACGGTCCGCAAGGTCTCCTTCTCCGTCGGCGTCGAGCGCACCTTCCCGGTGCACACCCCGATCGTGGAGAAGATCGAGCTCGTCACCAAGGGTGACGTCCGCCGCGCCAAGCTCTACTACCTGCGCGAGCTGCGCGGCAAGGCCGCGAAGATCAAGGAGAAGCGCGAGAACTGAGCGCTCTCCGGGGTTCACATCGGGGCCGGATAGCATCTGGCTCCGATGGACACCGAAGCACAGCACACGGAGCGCGACCGCTCCTCCCGCCCTTCCGACTCCGAGGACACCACCTCGGACTCCGGAGGGCCGGAGGGACGGTCGCGTTTCGCGTTGGTGTCGCGTGCCGGCTCCTGGCTGCCGGGCGGCCGGGGCACCCTCACCGCGCTGACCTGCCTGCTGTTCCTGCTGTTCCTCAGCACGTTCGTCGTGCGGCCGTTCCAGATCCCCAGCGGATCGATGGAGCGGGGATTGAGGATCGGGGACCGGGTTCTCGTAAATAAGTTGGCGTACCGTTTCGGTGCCGCGCCGCAGCGGGGAGACATCGTCGTGTTCGACGGCACCGGGTACTTCGGGCACGCGGACTACGTCAAACGCGTGGTGGGCGTGGGGGGAGACCGCGTCGTCTGCTGCGACAAGGAGGGGAGGATCCAGGTGAACGGCCGGCCGGTCGACGAGTCGGGCTTCCTGTATCCCGGGGACAGCCCGTCCGCGGTGCCCTTCGACGTCGTCGTGCCCGACGGCAGGCTCTTCCTCCTCGGCGACCACCGCAGCGACTCCAGCGACTCCCGCGACCACCTCGGCTCGCCCGGCGGCGGCATGATCCCCGTCGGCGTCGTGATCGGCCGCGCCGACGCGATCGTCTGGCCCTTCGCGCACGCCACCCGGCTGCACCGCCCCGACGCCTACGCGCGCGTGGCCGCCCCCGCCGAAGAGGCGGGCGCCCATGGGTAACCGCGGCAAACCGCGCGGGGTCCCGGCCGGCCCCGCGGACAACCTGCTGCCCACCGGCGCCCGGCGCGCCGCCGGCTCCTCCAGCGGCCGTACGCGCGCCGAGCGGCGCAAGCTCCAGAAGAAGGTCAAGCGGCGCCGCAGGCGCGGTGCCGTCAAGGAGATACCCCTCCTCGTCGGCGTCGCCGTGCTGATAGCCCTCGTGCTGAAGACCTTTCTCGTCCAGGCCTTCGTCATCCCGTCGGGCTCCATGGAGCAGACGATCCAGATCGGCGACCGCGTCCTGGTCGACAAGCTCACCCCGTGGTTCGGCTCCGAGCCGCAGCGCGGGGACGTCGTCGTGTTCAAGGACCCCGGCGGCTGGCTCCAGGACGAGCAGCCCACGGCCAAGAAGGACGACCCGGTCGTCATCAAGCAGATCAAGGAAGGGCTCACCTTCATCGGCCTGCTGCCGTCGGAGAACGAGAAGGACCTCATCAAGCGGGTCGTCGGCGTCGGCGGCGACCGCGTCAAGTGCTGTGACGCGCAAGGGCGCGTGACCGTCAACGGCGTCCCGCTGAACGAGGACTACCTGTACCCGGGCGCGGCCCCGTCGGACACGCCGTTCGACATCACCGTCCCGCAGGGGCGCCTGTGGGTGATGGGCGACCACCGCAACAACTCCGCGGACTCCCGCGCCCATCAGGACACCGACTACGGCGGCACCGTCTCCGAGGACGAGGTCGTCGGCCGTGCCATGGTCATCGCCTGGCCCCTGGGCCACTGGACCACCCTGGAGGAGCCGAACACCTACGCCTCGGTGTCCGACTCGGGCACCGGGTCGACCGCTGCTCCCCGACTGTCGCATAGGGTTGCCTCCGACGATTCGAACGAAGCGATCCAGCTCCCGACCCCTGCGGAACTCCCGCTCGTTATGGGAGTGGTGGGCCTGCGCCGTGTGTGGGGCAGGCGGCGGCACAGAGTGAGGAGTTGGCGTGGGGGATGTGGCGGTTGGCGCACGGTCCGGACACGACGGCGAGGAGCACCGCGGACGTCCCGCGGAATCCACCGTCCCGGCCGCGGACAGCGCCGTGACCTCCGGGAGTGACTCCGGGGCAGCCGAAGGCGACAGGGTGACAGACGAGCAGAGCACGGCCGAGGGCCAGGGACCGGGCGGTACGGCCCGGACACCGAAGAAACCGCGCTCCTTCTGGAAGGAGCTGCCCCTCCTGATCGGTATCGCGCTGGTGCTGGCGCTGCTGATCAAGACGTTCCTGGTGCAGGCGTTCTCCATCCCCTCCGACTCGATGCAGAACACCCTCCAGCAGGGCGACCGCGTCCTGGTCGACAAGCTCACCCCCTGGTTCGGCGCCGAGCCCGAGCGCGGCGAGGTCGTCGTCTTCCACGACCCCGACAACTGGCTGGCGGGCGAGCCCACCACGGACCCGAACGCCCTGCAGACGTTCCTCAGCTGGATCGGCCTCATGCCGTCGGTGGAGGAGAAGGACCTCATCAAGCGGGTCATCGGCGTCGGCGGCGACACCGTCGAGTGCAGGAACACCGGCCCGCTGACGGTCAACGGCAAGGCGCTGAACGAGACGTCGTACGTCTACCCCGGCAACACGCCGTGCAGCGTCGACGACCAGGGCGGCCAGTTCAAGGTGAAGGTCCCCGAGGGCCACATCTGGGTCATGGGCGACCACCGGCAGAACTCCCGGGACTCCCGCTACAACCAGTCGGACAAGAACCACGGCATGGTCCCCGTGAAGGACGTCGTCGGGCGGGCCATCGTCGTCGCCTGGCCGGTCAACCGCTGGGACAACCTGCCGGTGCCCGACACCTTCGACCAGCCCGGCCTGAACGCCCAGCCGGCCGCCGCCGGCCTCCCGGTGGCGCCGCAGGGCCTGGCGCTGGCCGCTGTGGTGCCGGTGGTGTGGTGGCGGCGCCGCAAGCCGTAGCCGGCCCGGGCCGGGAAGCGCTGATACCACCCGTCTGCTGACCCCGGTTCGTACCCCCGGGTAGGGTGCGGACCCATGGGTGGCGACAGCATGACGCACACGGCCCCGCGCGGCGGCGGCCCGGGCACGGGCCCGGTGGGCAGCCGGACCGGACAGCGGTTGTCCGGGCTGGCCGTCGCACTGGGCCTGGTGCTCTTCCTCGGGGGATTCGCCTGGGGCGCGGTGGTCTACCGGCCGTACACCGTGCCGACCAGCTCGATGACGCCGACGATCGACGCGGGCGACCGCATCCTGGCGCAGCGGATCGACGGCGGTGCGGTGCGCCGCGGTGACGTCGTCGTCTTCAAGGACGCCACCTGGGCCAACGCGCCCATGGTCAAGCGTGTGGTCGCCGTCGGCGGCGACACGGTCTCCTGCTGCCAGGACGGCAAGCTGCGGGTCAACGGCAAGGAGATCGAGGAGACGTACCTGCCCGCGGACACACCGGCGGGGACAAGCAACTTCCCGACCGTGACCGTCCCCAAAGGCCGCCTCTTCCTGCTCGGCGACGAGCGCGGCAACTCCGTGGACTCCACCGCCCACCTCACCGACGCCGCCGGCGGCACGGTCGCCCGCTCCGCCGTGGACGCGCGCGTGGACGCCGTCGTCTGGCCCATGAAGGGCATGCTGGAGCGCCCCACCGGCTTCGAGCCGCTCGGCACCCTCTCCTCGCCCGGCCCGCTGGGGACGATCACCCTTCTCGTGATCGCCGGCGCCGTGCTCGTCCTGGGCGGAGGCGCCTACGGGCCCATCGCCAAACGGACGGACGCGGCCCGGGCTCGCCGGGCGAGCGCGGAGCCCGCAGGTGTCCGCTGAGGCCGTGCCGGCGGGCCGGGACACCTACGAGGGCGGACTGCGCAAGGTCGCCCGGGTGGTGCTGCTCGACCCGCGGGACCGCATCCTGCTGCTGCACGGGCACGAGCCGGACGATCCGGCCGACGACTGGTGGTTCACCCCCGGCGGCGGTGTGGAGGGCGACGAGACCCGTGAACAGGCCGCCCTGCGGGAACTCGCCGAGGAGACGGGCATCACCGAGGTCGAGCTCGGCCCGGTGCTGTGGCGGCGCAGGTGCTCCTTCCCGTTCGCGGGCCGCCGCTGGGACCAGGACGAGTGGTACTACCTGGCCCGTACGGAGCGGACGGAGATCGCCGCCGCAGGGCTGACCGAACTGGAACGGCGCAGTGTCGCCGGAGCGCGCTGGTGGACGTGTCCGGAACTGAGCCGGGCACATGAGACGGTGTATCCGACCAGACTCGCCGGGCTGCTGCGCACGCTGCTCGACGAGGGTCCCCCGGCCCGGCCTGTGACCCTTGACCCGGAAATCGTCTAGGTGCTCACGGGACTGGCGCACAATGGGGGGATCGCACGGCTGAAGGGGAACATGCCATGAGCGCCGAGGACCTCGAGAAGTACGAGACCGAGATGGAGCTGAAGCTCTACCGGGAGTACCGCGATGTCGTCGGTCTGTTCAAATACGTGATCGAGACCGAGCGGCGCTTCTACCTCACCAACGACTACGAGATGCAGGTGCACTCCGTCCAGGGTGAGGTGTTCTTCGAGGTGTCCATGGCGGATGCCTGGGTGTGGGACATGTATCGGCCGGCCCGCTTCGTGAAGCAGGTCCGGGTGCTCACGTTCAAGGACGTGAACATCGAGGAGCTGAACAAGAGCGATCTGGAGCTGCCGAGCGGATGAGGTTCACCCCGGCGGGTGACCGGGTTGTCCACAACCGCTGAGCCGTCCACCATGATCCGCTTTTGGGCGGTGGCTGCGTGATCGTTGGCACCGGAGGTGGTGCCGAGATGAACGCACGCAGTGCGGTGGGCAGGTACGGAGAGACCCTGGCGGCCCGGCGGCTGGCGGAGACCGGGCTGACGGTCGTGGAGCGCAACTGGCGCTCCGGCCGCGCCGGAGAGATCGACATCGTGGCCCGGGACGGGGACGTCCTGGTCGTCTGCGAGGTGAAGACCCGCAGGGCAGGTCCCTTCGAGCATCCGATGGCGGCCGTGACGCCGCAGAAGGCGGAGCGGCTGCGGGACCTCGCCGAGCGCTGGATCCAGACCCACGGGGGCGCGCCGCCCGGTGGGGTCCGCATCGACGTGGTCGGGGTGCTGCTGCCGGTCCGCGGCGCGGCCGTGGTCGAGCATGTGCGGGGGGTGGCCTGATGGCATTCGCCCGTACGTGTTCGGTGACGCTGGTGGGCGTCGAGGGCGTGGTCGTCGAGGTCCAGGCCGACCTCGAACCGGGTGTGGCGGCGTTCACCCTGGTGGGGCTGCCCGACAAGAGCCTGACCGAGAGCCGGGACCGGGTGCGGGCCGCGGTCGTCAACTCGGGCGCGGCCTGGCCGCAGAAGAAACTCACGGTGGGGTTGAGCCCCGCCTCGGTCCCCAAGTCGGGCAGCGGCTTCGACCTGGCCGTCGCGGCGGCGGTCCTCGGCGCGGCGGAGCGCATCGACCCCCGGGTCCTGGCCGACATCGTGATGATCGGCGAGCTGGGTCTGGACGGGCGGGTGCGGCCGGTCCGGGGGGTGCTGCCGGCGGTGCTGGCGGCGGCGGACGCGGGGTATGAGCAGGTGGTGGTGCCGGAGTGCGCCGCCGCCGAGGCGTCGCTGGTACCCGGCGTCTCGGTGCTGGGCGTCCGCAGTCTGCGGCAGCTGATCGCCGTCCTGGCCGACGAACCCGTACCCGACGAGGAGCCCGACGAGCTGGGACGGCCCGACCCACTCCTCGCCGGTCTGCGGATGCCGGGAACCGGCGCGGCCACCGGCATGCACAGCGTGGGGGCCGCCCAGCACGACCACCATCACGACCTCGCGGACGTCGTCGGCCAGACCTCGGCGCGCACGGCGGTGGAGGTGGCCGCGGCCGGTGGGCACCACCTCTTCCTGGAGGGGCCTCCCGGAGCGGGCAAGACGATGCTCGCCGAGCGGCTGCCGGCCATCCTGCCCCGGCTCGGCCGGCAGGAGTCGCTGGAGGTCACGGCGGTCCACTCGGTGGCGGGTCTGCTGCCCCCGGGCAAGCCGCTCATCGACGTCGCCCCCTACTGCGCCCCGCACCACTCGGCCACGATGCAGGCGCTCGTCGGTGGCGGCCCGGGCATCGCACGGCCCGGCGCGGTGTCGCTGTCGCACCGCGGCGTGCTGTTCCTGGACGAGACGCCCGAGTTCAGCGGCCAGGCGCTGGACGCGCTGCGCCAGCCGCTGGAGGCCGGGCACGTCGTGATCGCGCGCAGCGCGGGCGTGGTGCGCTTCCCGGCGAAGTTCCTCATGGTGCTGGCGGCCAACCCCTGCCCGTGCGGCCGGTTCTCGCTGCGGGACGACCTGTGCGAGTGCCCGCCCTCGGCGATCCGCCGCTACCAGGCCAGGCTCTCGGGCCCGCTGCTCGACCGGGTCGACCTGCGCGTCGAGGTGGACCGCGTCACGCGCACGGAGCTGACCGCCTGCGGCGCCCGCGGTGAGTCCACGGCGACCGTCGCCGACCGGGTCCGTGCCGCCCGGGACCGGGCCGCGGAGCGCCTGGCCGGCACCCCCTGGCGCACGAACAGCGAAGTGCCCGGGCGGGAGCTGCGCAGCCGCTGGTACGCCGTGTCCGGCGCGATGGACGAGGCGGAGCGGAACCTGGAACGGGGCGTCCTGACCGCCCGGGGTCTCGACCGCGTCCTGCGCGTGGCCTGGACCGTCGCCGACCTCGTGGGCCACGACCGGCCCGACGCCACGGACGTCGCCCTGGCGCTGCAACTGCGCACCGGAGTGCCCCGGGGCGTACCCATGGCCATCGGGGCGCTGACGTGAGCGCCGTCGACGAACCGGACGACGAACTGCTCGCCCGGATCTTCCTCACCCGGGTCATCGAGCCCGGCGACGAGGCCGGTGGACGGTGGGTGCGGGAGTTCGGGGCCGGGGAAGTCGTACGGCGGCTCCAGGAGGGCGGGGCGGCCCTGCCGGGCGTCAGCGGGAAGCGGTGGGCCGGACTCCTGGCCCGGGCCGCCGTGGCCCGGCCGCGCCAGGATCTGGCCGTGGCCCGCGACGCCGGGGTGCGGTTCGTGTGCCCCGGCGGCCCGGAATGGCCGGCGCAACTCGACGACCTCGGGGACGCCCGGCCCCTCGGACTCTGGGTCCGGGGGCGGGCCGCCCTGCGGATGTGGGCGCTGAAGTCCGTCGCCGTCGTCGGCGCCCGGGCCTGCACCGAGTACGGGGCCCACATGGCGGCCACCCTCGCCGCCGGCCTCGCCGAGCAGGGCTGGGTCGTGGTCTCCGGCGGCGCCTACGGTGTCGACGGCGCCGCCCACCGCGGAGCGCTCGGCGCGGGCGGCGCCACCGTCGCCGTCCTCGCCTGCGGCGTCGACCGGCCCTACCCGCGCGGACACACCCAGCTGATCAGCAGGATCGCCGAACAGGGACTGGTGGTCGGCGAGTTGCCGCCCGGCGAGCATCCGACCCCCAGCCGGTTCGTCCTGCGCAACCGCGTGATCGCGGCCCTCACCCGGGGCACCGTGGTCGTCGAGGCCGCCCACCGCAGTGGCTCCCTCGTCACGGCCCGGGCGGCCCAGCGGCTCGGGCGGCACACCATGGGCGTCCCGGGCCCCGCCACCAGTGCCCTGTCGGCCGGCGTGCACGAGTTGCTGCGCGGCGAGGCCACCCTGGTCACCGACGCCGCCGACGTCGTGGAGCTGGTCGGCGACATCGGACAGCTGGCGCCGGACCGGCGCGGCCCCGTCCTGCCCCGGGACCTGCTGGAACCGGCCACCCGGCAGGTGCTCGCCGCGCTGCCGGGGCGCGGGGCCGCCCGGCCGGACGAGATCGCGCGCCGTGCGCAGACCGCACAGGACGACGCGATCGCGAGACTGTACGAACTCCGAGCACTCGGCTACGTCGAACGACACGGCGACGGCTGGAAGTTGACACGCCAGGCGGTGATGTCGGTCCGCGGTGCTCCCGGCCCGTGCTGACCGCCCTGGTTCGGCCGTCCGGGGGAACCCCTACAGCCCTTGGAAATCGCCCAGTTGGGCTTCTGTGGTGATCACACCGAGCGACCGCGGCGACCCGGCGGAACGCCTCGCGGAACGTATCTGCGCCCGCTTCGACCTCCCTCCTTCGCGCACCGCGACGCCGCAGTCACGCTACGCTCACGAGGAGCCCGACACGGACAGGCAACTCGACATCAGACAGACAGCTCACCTCGGCAGCACCACTCCGCAGCAGAACGGCACAAGGCGACGAATGCCCCAGCACACCTCCGGGTCCGACCGGGCGGCGCTCCCCCCAGCCGCCCGTGACGGTGGCGACGTGCGGCCGCCCGCTCCCTCGACGCTCGACGAGCTGTGGCGGTCGTACAAGGCGACGGGGGACGAGCGGCTGCGGGAACAGCTGATCCTGCACTACTCGCCACTCGTGAAGTACGTCGCGGGACGCGTCAGCGTGGGCCTGCCGTCCAACGTGGAGCAGGCGGACTTCGTCTCCTCGGGGGTGTTCGGACTGATCGACGCGATCGAGAAGTTCGACCTCGACCGGGAGATCAAGTTCGAGACGTACGCGATCACGCGCATCCGCGGGGCGATGATCGACGAGCTGCGGGCGCTGGACTGGATCCCCCGCTCGGTGCGGCAGAAGGCGCGCAACGTGGAGCGGGCGTACGCCACGCTGGAGGCGCGGCTGCGGCGGACGCCGACGGAGGGCGAGGTGGCCGCCGAGATGGGCATCGCGGTGGAGGAACTGCACGCGGTGTTCAGCCAGTTGTCGCTGGCCAACGTGGTGGCCCTGGAGGAGCTGCTGCACGGCGGGGCCGAGGGCGGCGGCGGGCTCAGCGTCATGGACACGCTGGAGGACACCGCCGCCGACAACCCCGTGGAGGTCGCCGAGGACCGGGAGCTGCGGAGGTTCCTGGCGCGGGCGATCAACACGCTGCCCGACCGGGAGAAGACGGTGGTCACGCTCTACTACTACGAGGGCCTCACCCTGGCCGAGATCGGCAACGTGCTCGGTGTGACCGAGAGCCGGGTCAGTCAGATCCACACCAAGTCCGTCCTCCAGCTGAGAGCCAAACTGGCCGGTTTTGGGCGCTGACCCGGCAGACCGGTGCGGGGGGGCAAGTAAGAGCCACTCCCGTCGGGCCGGGCGCGTCCGTAGAGTGGATGACGTGCCAAGGATTCGAGCGGCCTCCGTGGCCGAGCACCGGTCGATGCAGCGAGCCGCCCTGCTGGACGCGGCTCGTTCCTTGTTGTCCGAGGGCGGTACGGAGGCGCTGACCTTCCCGGCCCTCGCCGAGCGGACGGGCCTCGCGCGGTCGAGCGTCTACGAGTACTTCAGGTCCCGGGCGGCCGTGGTCGAGGAACTGTGCGAGGTCGACTTCCCGGTCTGGGCGGCGGAGGTGTCGACCGCCATGGAGCGGGCGGAGACGCCCGAGGCCAAGGTCGAGGCGTACGTGCGGCAGCAACTGGAGCTGGTCGGGGACCGGCGGCACCGGGCCGTGGTCGCGATCTCTGCGAGTGAGCTCGACGCGGGCGCGCGGGAGAAGATCCGGGCCGCGCACGGCGGGCTGGTCGCGATGATCGTCGAGGCGCTCGCGGAACTGGGGCACGAGCAGCCCCGGCTCGCGGCGATGCTGGTGCAGGGCGTGGTGGACGCGGCGGTGCGCAGGATCGAGCTGGGGGCGGCGGAAGAGCCCGGGGCGATCACGGAGGCTGCCGTGTCGATGGCCCTGCGGGGGGTGCAGGGCTGAGCTTCGCTCCGGGGCGGGCGCCCATGGACGTTCGCGCTCATCCGACCACTGGCAGCGGCCGCGATGGGCCCTGGTGCGGCGCGTGTCTCGGCTTCGTCCGGGGGTGGGGTCGGGGTCGTTCGGGTGGTTCGCCGTCACGTGACCACCCGGCAGTAGCCGTGACGGTCCCTGGTGCGGTTGCGGGGGTGCGCGGGGCTCGGTTTCGTCCGGGGGTGCGGGGTCGTCCGGGGCGCTCGCCGTCAGGTCTCCCCGGCAGCAGTCGCGGCGGCCCCGGTGCGGCAGCTGGAGTGCGCGGGGCTCGGCCTGGTCCGGCTCGGAGGCCGTCCAGGGCGCTCGCCGTCACGCGAACACCGGCAGCAGCCGTGACGGTCCCCGGTGCAGGAGCCAGGGTGGCAGCAGTCCCAGTGGGTTCATGTAGGTCCCGCCTCTGCGCAGTCCCCAGTGCACGCACGGGGACGTGCAGTGGAAGCCGCTCGCGGCCACCGTGCCGATCACCTCGCCCGGCTCCACCTCCTCGCCCTCCTCGACGGACGCCGTGACCGGCTCGTACGTCGTGCGCAGCGGGGGATCGCCGGTGCCGGTGAGCTCCACCGAGACCACCCCCCTGCCCGCCACCCGGCCCGCGAAGGCCACCCGCCCCGCCGCCACCGCCCGAACCGGCGCCCCGGGCGCCGCCGCCAGGTCCACGCCCCGGTGGCCCGGGCCGTAGACCGTCGCCGGAGGTTCCCAGCCGCGCAGCACCGGGGGGCGCAGGCCGACCGGCCAGCCGCGCCCCACCGCGGGGACGGTGACGTCCGCGGCCGGCTCGGTGACATTCGAGGCCGGTGGGACGGCCGCGAACAGGGGCGGCGGTGGTGCCAGCAGGACGGCCGTCGTCAGGGTCAGCAGCAGGACCAGGCGCGTGATCACGCGCACACATCGCTTCGCTCGCATGGGCAAAGCGTCCCGAAACCTCGCCGTGACCACCCGCGCCTGTGGACCGGCGCCCGGTTGTGGACAACGGCGTCACCCGGGACCTCGCGGGTCCCGTACACTTCTGGTGGCGACCCGGGCCACCGGGTCGACTTCGCACGCCCCGATACGAGCTCCGGCAACGGGCCGTATCAGCGCCCCTCGGTCCCCAGTGGCACGGCGCGCAGTGGGCGTCAGGCGCGGAAGCCGTCCGGCATCCGCGGCACAACCGAGAACATTCAAGGAGATACGGCCATGGCCGTCGTCACGATGCGGGAGCTGCTGGAGAGCGGCGTCCACTTCGGTCACCAGACCCGCCGTTGGAACCCGAAGATGAAGCGCTTCATCTTCACCGAGCGCAACGGCATCTACATCATCGACCTGCTCCAGTCGCTGTCGTACATCGACCGCGCCTACGAGTTCGTCAAGGAGACCGTCGCCCACGGCGGCACGGTCATGTTCGTCGGCACCAAGAAGCAGGCGCAGGAGGCCATCGCCGAGCAGGCCACCCGCGTCGGCATGCCCTACGTCAACCAGCGCTGGCTGGGCGGCATGCTCACCAACTTCTCGACCGTCTACAAGCGCCTGCAGCGCCTGAAGGAGCTCGAGCAGATCGACTTCGAGGACGTCGCCGCGTCCGGTCTGACCAAGAAGGAGCTTCTCGTGCTCTCGCGCGAGAAGGCCAAGCTGGAGAAGACCCTCGGCGGTATCCGCGAGATGCAGAAGGTGCCCAGCGCCGTCTGGATCGTGGACACCAAGAAAGAGCACATCGCCGTTGGTGAGGCCCGGAAGCTGAACATCCCGGTCGTCGCGATCCTCGACACCAACTGCGACCCCGACGAGGTCGACTACAAGATCCCGGGCAACGACGACGCGATCCGCTCCGTCACCCTGCTCACCCGCGTCATCGCCGATGCCGTCGCCGAGGGCCTCATCGCCCGCAGCGGTGTCGCCACCGAGGGCAAGGGCGAGAAGGCCGCCGGCGAGCCGCTGGCCGAGTGGGAGCGCGACCTGCTCGAGGGCGAGAAGAAGGCCGACGAGGCCGCCCCGGCCGCCGAGGCTGCCGAAGCTGCTCCGGCCGCCGACGCTGCTCCGGCCGCGGAGGCCGAGAAGCCGGCCGAGGACGAGAAGCCGGCCGAGGCCGAGCAGGCCTGACCCGTCAGTCCGCGTTGACGGCGGGAGCGGCACTCCATCACACGGCGCCTCCGGGCGCGATGAAGTCCGCTCCCGCCGTTCACCCGTAGGTCAGCGGAAGGACAGCACCCCCGGGCTCCATGGGGGTGCATCCCGCAGATCTTCGATCTTCCAGACTTCGAGAAAGATTCACAGACTCATGGCGAACTACACCGCCGCCGACGTCAAGAAGCTCCGCGAGCTCACGGGCGCCGGCATGATGGACTGCAAGAAGGCGCTGGACGAGGCCGAGGGCAACGTCGAGAAGGCTGTCGAGGCGCTCCGCATCAAGGGCCAGAAGGGCGTCGCCAAGCGCGAGGGCCGCTCCGCCGAGAACGGCGCCGTGGTCTCGGTCATCGCCGACGACAACTCCTCCGGCGTCCTCGTCGAGCTGAAGTGCGAGACGGACTTCGTCGCCAAGGGCGAGAAGTTCCAGACCGTCGCCAACCAGATCGCCCAGCACGTCGCCAAGACCTCCCCGGCCGACCTGGAGGCCCTGCTCGCCTCCGAGATCGAGGCCGGCAAGACCGTCCAGGCGTTCGTCGACGAGGCCAACGCCAACCTGGGCGAGAAGATCGTCCTGGACCGCTTCGCGCAGTTCGCCGACGGCTACGTCACGGCGTACATGCACCGCACGATGCCCGACCTGCCCCCGCAGATCGGTGTCCTCGTCGAGCTGGACAAGCCGAACGCGGAGATCGCCAAGGGCGTCGCCCAGCACATCGCCGCCTTCGCGCCGAAGTACCTCTCCAAGGAGGACGTGCCGGCCGAGGTCGTCGAGTCCGAGCGCCGCGTCGCCGAGGAGACCACCCGCGCCGAGGGCAAGCCCGAGGCCGCCCTGCCGAAGATCGTCGAGGGTCGCCTCAACGGCTTCTTCAAGGACGCCACGCTGCTCGGCCAGCCGTACGCGCTCGACAACAAGAAGTCCGTCCAGAAGGTCCTGGACGAGGCCGGTGTCACCCTGAAGCGCTTCACGCGCATCAAGGTCGGCATCTGAGTCCGTACCGCGAGCGACGCCCGACCCCGATAGGGTCGACAGCAGTCGTCCGCGTACGCCGTCACAGGGGTGACGGACGACAGCAGATCTGACGAGGAGGCCATTGCCGTATGGGATGCGAAACACGCCCCACCGGCAATGGCCTTCTTCGTATGTGCACCACGTGAAAGAGGCGGGATCCCCCATGACCACCAAGGCCCAGAAGAGCGACGACGGCAAAGTACGCGGCCGGTTTCTGCTGAAGCTGTCCGGAGAGGCCTTCTCCGGCGGTGGCGGCCTGGGCGTCGACCCCGACGTGGTGCACAAGATCGCCCGCGAGATCGCGGCCGTCGTGCGCGACGGCGCGCAGATCGCGGTCGTCATCGGCGGCGGCAACTTCTTCCGCGGTGCAGAACTCCAGCAGCGCGGCATGGACCGGGCCCGCTCCGACTACATGGGCATGCTCGGCACGGTCATGAACTGCCTCGCCCTGCAGGACTTCCTGGAGAAGGTCGGTGTGGACTGCCGGGTGCAGACGGCGATCACCATGGGCCAGGTCGCCGAGCCGTACATCCCGCTGCGCGCCGTACGGCACCTGGAGAAGGGCCGTGTGGTGATCTTCGGCGCCGGTATGGGCATGCCCTACTTCTCCACCGACACCACCGCCGCCCAGCGCGCCCTGGAGATCGACGCCGAGGCGCTGCTGATGGGCAAGAACGGCGTGGACGGGGTCTACGACTCCGACCCGAAGACCAATCCGGACGCCGTGAAGTTCGACCACCTCGGCTACGGCGAGGTCATCACCCGCGACCTGAAGGTCGCCGACGCCACGGCCGTGACGCTGTGCCGCGACAACAAGCTCCCGATCGTGGTCTTCGAGCTGCTCGCGGAGGGCAACATCGCCCGCGCCGTCAAGGGTGAGAAGATCGGCACGCTGGTGGGGGACCCCGGCAGCCGGGACTGAGACACCGGAACAACCCCGTCCGGGGGACGGACGGGACGGAGCCGGGCCGGGGGATGGACAATGTCCTACCGGTCGGGAACCGTGCCAGAAGAAGACGCGACGCAGCCGGCCGCCGCCCACATGGAACCGCAGCCGGGCCTACTCAAGACACGCAGGAGCAAGTGGTGATCGAAGAGACCCTCCTCGAAGCCGAGGAGAAGATGGAGAAGGCCGTCGTGGTCGCCAAGGAGGACTTCGCCGCGATCCGCACCGGCCGTGCGCACCCGGCGATGTTCAACAAGATCGTGGCCGACTACTACGGCGCGCCGACGCCGATCAACCAGCTGGCCTCGTTCTCCGTGCCCGAGCCGCGCATGGCCGTGGTGACGCCGTTCGACAAGAGCGCGCTGCGCAACATCGAGCAGGCCATCCGCGACTCCGACCTGGGCGTCAACCCGAGCAACGACGGCAACATCATCCGGGTGGTGTTCCCCGAGCTGACCGAGGAGCGCCGCCGCGAGTACATCAAGGTCGCCAAGGGCAAGGGCGAGGACGCGAAGATCTCGATCCGCTCCGTGCGCCGCAAGGCCAAGGAAGCCATCGACAAGCTGATCAAGGACGGCGAGGTCGGCGAGGACGAAGGCCGCCGTGCGGAGAAGGAGCTCGACGACACCACCGCGAAGTACGTCGCGCAGGTGGACGAGCTCCTGAAGCACAAGGAAGCAGAGCTCCTCGAAGTCTGATGAACGACTCTTCCTGGGGGGCGCCGCCACAGGCCGGGTACTGGGGGCCCACCGACCAAGGCCACGGCCACGGACCCGCGCCGGGTCATGGCCACGGGTCCGTGCCCGGTCTTGGCCACGGGTCCGTGCCGGGTCACGGCCACGGGCCCGTGCAGAGTCACGGCCACGGGCACGTCCGAGGGGCCGTCCCGGCGGGTTCCGCATACGATGCGCGGGAAGCGCCTCACACTCGCCCCATGCCCATCGTGCCCGACGTAGCCGCACACGGCGGAAACCAGGACGACGACCGGGGGGCCGCCACGCCGGGCGGCCCCCCGGTCCGCAACGAGACGAACCCGGAGCCCATGCCCGACGCCTCACAGCCGGCGCCCAAGCCGCAGAAGAAGAGCGCGGGTCGCGACCTCAGTGCCGCGATAGGGGTCGGCGTCGGGCTCGGCGCGGTGATCGTCGCCTCGCTGTTCATCGTCAAGGCCGTCTTCGTCGGCGTCGTCGCGGTCGCCGTGGTGGTGGGCCTGTGGGAGCTGACCAAGCGGCTGGACGAACGCAAGGGCATCCGGGCGCCGCTCGTGCCGCTCGCGCTGGGCGGTGCCGCGATGGTCGTCGCCGGATACGTCCGGGGTGCCGAGGGCGCGTGGGTGGCGATGGCGCTCACGGCCCTGGCCGTGCTCGTCTGGCGCATGACGGAACCGCCCGAGAACTACCTCCGGGACGTCACGGCGGGCGTCTTCGCGGCGTTCTACGTGCCGTTCCTGGCGACGTTCGTCGCGATGATGCTGACCGCGGACGACGGGCCGGAGCGGGTGCTCACCTTCCTGCTGCTCACCGTCGTCAGCGACACCGGGGCCTACGCCGTCGGCTGGCGCTTCGGCCGGACCAAGCTCGCGCCGCGCATCAGCCCCGGCAAGACCCGCGAGGGCCTGGCCGGCGCGATGTCCTTCGCCATGGTCGGGGGCGCGCTGTGCATGCAGTTCCTCATCGACGACGGCGCCTGGTGGCAGGGCCTGGTGCTCGGCCTCGCGGTCGCGGTCAGCGCCACGCTCGGCGACCTCGGCGAGTCCATGATCAAGCGGGACCTCGGCATCAAGGACATGGGCACGCTGCTGCCGGGCCACGGCGGCATCATGGACCGGCTCGACTCGCTGCTGCCGACGGCTCCGGTCGTCTGGCTGCTGCTGGTCCTCTTCGTCGGGTCCGGCTGAACGGAACCGATCTCCTGGAACGAGCCTCCGTCCGGTGCCGGGCGGGGGCTCGCCGCCGTTGCGGGGGTGCCGCCGGAGCCGCCGGTGGGACGATGCAGGGGTGTCTCTCCGAGGGTGGGCCATCATGTCCGCCGTGAAAGAGACCGTCGACGTCGACTGCCGTCCCGAGGACGTCTACGACTACTGCACGGACACCGGGAGACTGCCGGAGTGGCAGCTGAGCGCCGTGTCCGCGGAGCGCCTCGACCAGGGGCTCGTCGGTGTCCCGCCGCACAGCTGGGGCATGCGCGGCGTCGACGGCCCGGTCCGGACCCGGGCGCACGGCGAGGTCGAGCCGCTCGACGAGGGCCGCTCCCACGTCACGATCGCCGTCGACTTCGAGGGCCACGGCGTCGGCAAGCTCCTGGTCCCGCTCGTCGTCCGCCCCCAGGTCCGCGAGGAACTCCCACGCGACGAGCAGCTCCCCAAGGACCGGCTGGAGCACACGGGCGGATAGGCCGGCGCTTTCCGGTGCGGCGGGTCACCTGAATTGATCTGCGACACTGGTACAGCCATGCCTAAGCCCGGAGAACTCACTTTCGTAGCCCCGCGCGGAGCCAAGAAGCCGCCGCGGCATCTCGCCGATCTCACTCCTGCCGAGCGCAAGGAGGCCGTTGCCGCTGTCGGGGAGAAGCCGTTTCGTGCCAAGCAGCTCTCGCAGCACTACTTCGCGCGGTACGCGCATGATCCGGCGCAGTGGACCGACATCCCCGCCGGGTCCCGGGAGCGGCTGCGGGAAGCGCTGCTGCCCGAGCTGATGACCGTCGTGCGGCATCTGTCGACCGACGAGGGCACCACACGCAAGACGCTGTGGCGGCTGTTCGACGGGACGCTCGTCGAGTCCGTGCTGATGCGCTACCCCGACCGGGTGACCATGTGCATCAGCTCGCAGGCCGGGTGCGGGATGAACTGCCCGTTCTGCGCGACGGGGCAGGCGGGTCTGGACCGGAACCTGTCCACCGCCGAGATCGTGCACCAGATCGTGGACGGGATGCGCGCCCTGCGGGACGGGGAGGTCCCCGGCGGTCCGGCGCGGCTGAGCAACATCGTGTTCATGGGCATGGGCGAGCCCCTCGCGAACTACAACCGGGTCGTCGGCGCCATCCGGCGGCTCACCGACCCCGAGCCCGACGGGCTGGGCCTCTCGCAGCGCGGGATCACCGTCTCGACGGTCGGGCTCGTGCCGGCCATCCACCGGTTCTCCGACGAGGGCTTCAAGTGCCGCCTCGCCATCTCGCTGCACGCCCCGGACGACGAGCTGCGCGACACCCTCGTGCCCGTGAACACGCGGTGGAAGGTGCGCGAGGTGCTGGACGCCGGCTTCGAGTACAGCGCCAGGTCCGGGCGCCGGCTGTCCATCGAGTACGCGCTGATCCGGGACATCAACGACCAGGCCTGGCGGGGTGACCGGCTCGGCCGGATGCTCAAGGGCAGGCCCGTGCACGTCAACCTCATCCCGCTGAACCCGACGCCCGGGTCGAAGTGGACGGCCTCCCGGCCCGAGGACGAGAAGGCGTTCGTGGAGGCCATCGCCGCGCATGGTGTGCCGGTGACGATTCGGGACACCCGTGGTCAGGAGATCGACGGGGCGTGTGGTCAGCTCGCCGCCACCGAACGGTAGTCTGACCGTCGTAAGAACATCTGCATATTCCGACAGGGGAGCGCCACAGCGCTGAGAGTGCGGCACCGGCCGCAGACCCTCCGAACCTGGCCCAGGTCATTCTGGGTAGGGAGATCGGTCATCACTCGAGCTGTTGCGCCCTGCCCGGGACCCCGGAAGTCCCGGGCGGGGCCGCGTCTTCTCCTGGTCACTCCAGGAGGAATGAAGTGGGTACCAGCATCAAGCGGCTGACGGCGGCGGTCGTCGGACTGGGCATGGCCGGCACGCTCGCCGCGTGCGGATCGTCCGGCGGTGACCAGGAGTCCGGCGACTCCAAAACCGTGACGCTCGTCAGCCACGACTCGTGGGCCGCGTCCAAGGACGTCATCGCGGCCTTCGAGAAGCAGTCCGGCTACAAGGTCCGCGTCCTCGAGGACGGCGACGCCGGGCAGGCCGTCAACAAGGCCATCCTCACCAAGGACAACCCGCAGGGCGACGTGTTCTTCGGCGTCGACAACACCCTGCTCTCCCGCGCCCTCGACAACGGCCTCTTCCAGCCGTACGAGGCGAAGGGATCGGAGCGGATCAAGGCCGAGTACCGGGTCGACCAGGAGCAGCACCGCGTCACGCCCGTCGACACCGGCGACATCTGCGTCAACTACGACAAGAAGTACTTCGCCGACCGGGATCTGCGGCCGCCGCGGAGCTTCGACGACCTCGTGAAGCCCGCGTACAAGAACCTGCTGGTCACCGAGAACGCCTCCGCGTCCTCGCCCGGACTCGGCTTCCTGCTCGGCACCGCCGCGCGGTACGGGGACGACGGCTGGGAGGGCTACTGGAAGAAGCTCAAGGCCAACGGCGTGAAGGTCGTCGACGGCTGGGAGCAGGCCTACAACGAGGAGTTCTCCGGCTCGGCCGGCGGGAAGAAGGCCAAGGGCGACCGGCCGCTCGTCGTGTCGTACGCCTCCTCGCCGCCGGCCGAGGTCGTCTTCGCCGACCCCAGGCCGGACACCGCCCCGACCGGGGTCGCCGAGGGCACCTGCTTCCGGCAGGTCGAGTACGCCGGGCTGCTGAGCAACGCCGGGAACGCCGAGGGGGGCAAGGCCCTCCTCGACTTCCTGATCAGCAAGAAGTTCCAGGAGGACATGCCGCTCAACATGTTCGTCTACCCGGTGACCGAGGGCGCCCGGGTGCCGGCGGAGTTCACGGCGTACGGGCCCCAGGTGAAGGACCCGGAGACCATGGACCCGGCGAAGATCGCCGACCGCCGTGACCAGTGGGTCAAGTCGTGGACCTCGCTCGTACTGAAGTGACCGCCCGGACGCGGGGCGCGGCGGCGCGGCTCGGTCTGCTGGCCGTGCCCGTCGCGTTCTTCGCGGTCTTCTTCGCCTACCCCGTCGCCGCGATCGTCGCGCGCGGTCTGAAGGCCGACGGGGTCTGGCACCCCGGGCGGATCGTGGAGGTGCTGGCGCAGTCCGACGTCCGGCACGTGCTGTGGTTCACCACCTGGCAGGCGCTCGTCTCCACCGTGCTCACGCTGCTGCTCGCGCTCCCCGGCGCGTACGTCTTCGCGCGCTTGTCGTTCCCGGGCAAGCAGGTGCTGCGGGCGGTGGTGACCGTGCCGTTCGTCCTGCCCACGGTCGTCGTCGGTACGGCGTTCCTGGCGCTGGTCGGGCGCGGGGGGCTGCTCGACGAGCTGTGGGGCGTACGGCTGGACACCACCGTGTGGGCGATCCTGCTCGCGCACGTCTTCTTCAACTACGCGGTCGTCGTGCGGACGGTCGGCGGGCTGTGGGCGCAGCTCGACCCGCGGCAGGAGGAGGCCGCGCGGATGCTCGGCGCGTCCCGCGCGAAGGCCTGGCGGCAGGTCACCCTGCCGGCGCTCGCTCCGGCCGTGGCCGCCGCCGCGCTGATGGTCTTCCTGTTCACCTTCACCTCCTTCGGCGTCGTCCAGATCCTCGGCGGGCCCACCTTCTCCACCCTGGAGGTGGAGATCTACCGGCAGACCTCCGAGATCTTCGACCTGTCCACGGCGGCCGTGCTGACGCTGATCCAGTTCCTCGCGGTGGCCGCGATCCTCGCCCTGCACGCCTGGACCGTACGGCGGCGGGAGACCGCGCTGCGGCTGGTGGACCCGTCCGTGACCGCGCGCAGGCCGCGCGGCGCCGGGCAGTGGGCGCTGCTGGGCGGGGTCCTCGTCACCGTCCTGCTCCTGCTCCTGCTGCCGCTCGCCGTGCTGGTGCAGCGGTCGCTCGACGCGCCAGGGCTCGGCTACTACCGGGCGCTGACCCGCGAGGACGGGGGCGTGTTCCTGGTCCCGCCGATCGAGGCGGTCGGCAACTCCCTGTCGTACGCCGTCGCCGCCACGCTCATCGCCGTGCTGGTCGGCGGGCTCGCCGCCGTCGCGCTCACCCGCCGGGACGCCGGGCGGTTCGTGCGCGGGTTCGACGCGCTGCTGATGCTGCCGCTCGGGGTGTCCGCGGTGACCGTCGGCTTCGGGTTCCTGATCGCCCTGGACGAGCCGCCGCTGGACCTGCGGTCCTCGTGGATCCTGGTGCCGCTCGCGCAGGCGCTGGTCGGAGTGCCGTTCGTGGTGCGGACCATGCTGCCCGTGCTGCGGGCCGTGGACACCCGGCTGCGGGAGGCGGCCGCGGTGCTCGGGGCCTCGCCCTGGCGCGTGTGGCGGGAGGTCGACCTGCCGCTCGTACGGCGGGCGCTGCTGATCGCGGCCGGGTTCGCCTTCGCGGTGTCGCTGGGGGAGTTCGGGGCGACGGTGTTCATCGCGCGGCCCGACAACCCGACGCTGCCGGTGGCCGTGGCCCGGCTGCTGGGGCGGCCCGGGGACCTGAACTACGGGCAGGCGATGGCCCTGTCGACGATTCTGATGGTGGTGTGCGCGGTGGCCCTGCTGGTGCTGGAGAGGCTGCGCACGGACCGGACGGGGGAGTTCTGATGCTGCTGAGCCTGGAGGGCGCGACGGTCCGTTTCGGCGGGCGGGCCGTGTTGGACGTTGTCGATCTGGCGGTCTCCGAGCACGAGATCGTGTGTGTGCTGGGACCGAGCGGCAGCGGCAAGTCGACCCTGCTGCGGGCGGTGGCGGGGCTGCAGCCGCTCGACTCCGGGCGGGTCTCGCTCGACGGCCGTGACCAGGCGAGGGTACCCGCGCACCGGCGGGGCGTCGGGCTGATGTTCCAGGACCACCAGCTGTTCCCGCAGCGGGACGTGGGCGGCAACGTCGCCTTCGGACTGCGGATGCGCGGGGCGTCCAGGCGCCACCAGGCCGAGCGTGTACGGGAGTTGCTGGAACTCGTGGGGCTGCCCGGCGCCGGGCAGCGGGCCGTCGCCGCGCTGTCCGGCGGGGAGCAGCAGCGGGTCGCGCTGGCCCGGGCCCTGGCGCCGCGCCCCAGGCTGCTGATGCTGGACGAGCCGCTGGGCCAGCTCGACCGGTCGCTGCGGGAGCGGCTGGTGGTCGAACTGAGGGAACTCTTCGGCCGGTTGGGCACCACCGTGCTCGCCGTCACGCACGACCAGGGCGAGGCCTTCGCACTCGCCGACCGGGTCGTGGTGATGCGGGACGGGCGGATCGCCCAGTCCGGTACGCCCCTTCAGGTGTGGCAGCGGCCCGCCGACGCGTTCGTGGCTCGCTTCCTCGGCTTCGAGAACGTCGTCGAGGCGACCGTCGGCGCGGAGGCGGCGGACACGCCGTGGGGCAAGGTGCCGGTGCCCGAGGGCGCGCCGCAGGGCACGCGGACGCTGCTGGTGCGGCCCGCCGGGGTGCGTCTGGTGTCCGCCGGTGCCGGCCTGCCCTGCACGGTGGCCGCGCGCACGTTCCGCGGCACCCATGTCGCCGTCCACCTCCAGCCCGTGGACGCCCCGCGCCTGGAGGCGGCGTGCGCGCTGCGGGCGGCGCCCGAGGTGGGGGACGAGGTCGGGGTGGAGTTCGACGCCGCCGAAATCGTGGTGCTCGACTGATCGACGACGGCCTAGGGTGCGGGGATGACTCAGCTCGCGCACGACCGCTACTGCGACGAAATCGCCCACCAGATGGGTCTGTTGAGGTCGGTGGTGACCTCCGGGGCCGAGCTGTCCGGCACCGTGCCCACCTGCCCGGACTGGTCGCTGGAGGATTTGGTCCGGCACCTGGGCGGTGCCCTGCGCTGGGTGGAGGTCATCGTGCGGACCCGGGCCGGGGAGGAGGTGCCCGAGGAGCGGGTGCCGGGCTTCGCCGGGCCGGAGGCGCGGGGTGACGCCGCCGCACTGGACGCGTGGCTGGCCGAGAGCGGCGAGCGGGTCGTCGCGGCCCTGCGGGAGGCCAGGCCGGACACCGAAGTGTGGGGCTGGGCGGGCGTCCTGAACGCCGGGTTCTGGGCCCGCCGGGTGACGCACGAGATCACCGTGCACCGCGCGGACGCCACGCTCGCCGCCGGGCTGCACTACGAGGTCGCCCCCGAGGTGGCCGCCGACGCGATCGACGAGTGGCTGCAGATCGTGGAGTACGTGCAGCGCACCGAGCCGGACGACGTGGTGGGGGAGCTGCGCGAGCAGGGCGGCAGCATCCACCTGCACGCCACCGACACCGGGCCCGGACTGGACGCGGAGTGGTTCATCGAGCTGTCCGAGGACGGTGTCTCCTGGCGCCGGGGCCACGAGAAGGCCACGGTCGCCCTGCGCGGACCGCTCACCTCCGTGCTGCTCGCGTTCTACCGCCGACTGCCCCTGGACGCACCGGAGGTGAAGGTGCTGGGCGACCGGGGGCTGCTGGAGTTCTGGCTGCGGCGGGCGACGTTCGGCTGAGGCGGACCGGCAGACGCTCCCTGGTTCGGGAGAGGCGGAGGCACCTGCCTCCGGCGCGGCTGAGGGGTGACGCGTCTGCCTCCCGGCCCGGGTGAGGCGTTGACGGCATCTGCCTCCTGCCCGGGTGGGGCGTGACGGTACTCGCCTCCGGCCCGGCTGAGGCGGCTCGTCACGCGACTGCGGGCTTGGTGGAAACGGGACGTGGCCCGCTCCCCTTGCTTCGGGGGACGGGCCACGTCGGCGTTTTTTGCGGAGGGGTCAGCTGTCGGTCTTCGCCCCACGGCGGCGCATGCCGAAGAACACGGCACCGCCACCGGCGACGACCAGAGCCGCCGCGATGCCGGCGATGAGGCCGGTGCTGGAGTTGGCACCGGTCTCGGCGAGGTTCGAGTCACCGGCCGCCGGGGCGGGCGCGTTGCCCGCCGGCGGGGTGCTCTCGCTCTCCGACGGCTCGGGAGTCGGCGTCGCGGTCTCCTCGGCCGGCTTCGACGGGGAGGCCGACGGCGTCGGCGTGGCCGGCGGGGTCGAAGCCGGGGGCTCCTCCTCCTTCTTGCAGGCGGTGGCCGGGGTGACGAGGTTCGGCTTGATGTCCTCGTCGACGTACGGAGTGGCCTTGACGTGGATGCGGTACTCCGCGTTCGGCTTCCACTCCTCGGCGAAGGTGATCGTGGTGCCCTCGCGCGAGCCCTTGACCACCTGCTCGCCGACCTTCTTGGCGTCGGCGCCGTTGTTCTGCAGGTAGACGGTGACCGTGGCCGGGACACCGGCGGGGTCCACGTCGGTGACGGTGATGACGCCCTTGTCACCGTCGCACTTCGCCTCGGCGGAGAACTCGTTGATGTTGCAGGCGAGCGCGTTGCCGGAGGCACCGAGCGCGAGCGCGGCCGAGGCCGAGACGACGCCGAGGACGCGCAGGGAACGAGCGACGGTACGGCGCGAGGCCGTACGGCGGGATACGGACAGAACTGCCACGTTTGTCCTTTACAGGATGCGTAATGCGGGGGGTTGGCGGCGGTGTTGACAGAACATCAGCACTGCCTGGAGGCTCACAGGTCTATAAGCGCCACATAAGTAGTGTCAACGCATATGCTGCTTGCAAGCACTTGCTTTGCCAGGTTATTAACCGCCAAGACGTTTCAACGCCTCCGGCGCCTCCTCGATCCGGTCCACGAGCGCGATCCGCGCCTCCATCGACCGCTCCCTGGCCAGCGACTTCAGCAGCGGCCACGCCGGCAGCCGCTCCGTCCAGTGCGCCCGGTTCACCAGCACCATCGGCGTCGGCTCGCCGCGGGACTCGTAGTAGTTGGGCGTCGCGTTGTCGAAGATCTCCTGCACGGTCCCGGCGGCGCCCGGCAGGAACACCACTCCCGCGTTGGACCGGGCCAGCAGGCCGTCCTCGCGGGTGGCGTTGGCGAAGTACTTGGCGATGTGCGAGGCGAAGGCGTTCGGCGGCTCGTGGCCGTAGAACCAGGTCGGGATGCCGACGGAACGTCCGCCCCGGGGCCAGCGGGTGCGCACCTCGAAGGCGGCCGCGGCCCATTCGGTGATCGACGGGGTGAAGTGCGGTGCCTTGGCGAGCAGTTCGAGGGACTCGGTGAGCATCTCCGCGTCGAACGGGGCGACGTAGGCCCCGAGGTTGGCCGCCTCCATCGCGCCGGGGCCGCCGCCCGTGGCGACCGTGAAACCGGCCCGGGCCAGCTCCCGGCCGAGCCGCGCGGCGCCCGCGTACTCCTCGGTGCCGCGGGCCATGGCGTGGCCGCCCATCACGCCCACGACCCGGGCGCCGGACAGCAGTTCGTCGAGGGCGTCCGAGACGGAGTCGTCGTGGACCGCGCGCAGCATGGACGCGTAGATGTCGCCGTCCGCCTTCGTGCGCTGGAACCAGGCGTAGGCGCGGGCGTCGGGCGTCGCCTCGTAGCCGTCCGCCAGTGACGCGAACAGCTCGTCCGGCGAGTAGACCAGTCCGCGGTACGGGTCGAACGGCAGGCCGGGGACCGGCGGGAAGACCAGGGCGCCGTCGGCGCGGACCTTCGTGGCCGCGTCCTCGCGCATGGCGCAGCCGAGGAAGATCGCTCCGGCCGTGTCCGTGGAGAGCAGTTCGCGCGTACGGTCCGTCAGATCGACGGCCTGGACGCGGTAACCGGCGAGCGTGCCGCGCGCCGAGACGGTCGCGTCGAACTCGTCGAGGGTCTCTATCTCACGGTCGTCGTGGTGGGCCGCATGGGCGGGCATCGTCTGCACCCGCCCATGCTGGCACAGCGCTCCTCAGCCCTGGACGGCCGCCGGGTCCATCCACACGACCTCGAAGGTGTGGCCGTCGGGGTCGTCGAAGGCGCGGCCGTACATGAAGCCGTGGTCCTGGGTCTCGCCGCTGACGGAACCGCCCGCCGCGACCGCCTTCTCCACGAGCTCGTCGACCTTCTCGCGGCTCTCGGCGCTCAGCGCGATCAGCACCTCGCTGGTCTTCGTCGCGTCCGCGATCTGCTTCTTCGTGAACTGGGCGTACTTCTCCTGCGTGTGCACCATCACGACGATGGTGTCGCTGATCACGACCGAGGCGGTCGAATCGTCGCTGAACTGCTCGTTGATCGAGTAGCCCAGCTCCGTGAAGAACTTCTTCGATGCGCCGAGGTCGTTCACGCACAGGTTCACGAAGATCATCTGCTGGTACATGGGGGTCTCTCCCAACGGGTCCGTGTCGTTACGTGGGATCAGACCGGGCTCCGGCGTGGGACTCATCGCCGTTCCGGGATTTTCTTCGTACGAGTTTTCTCGGCGGGCCGGAGAGCCGGGAGGTGCGGGCCGGAGCGGGGCCGGAGCGGGTCAGCGCGCCAGGGGCAGGGCCGCCAGCTCGGCGACCGTCAGGGTGAGCGGCCCGAACAGGGCGAGCAGCGCGCCCGCGCGCAGGGCGGCGGCGCCGCGCAGCATCGTCGCGGGGGCGCCGAGGCGCAGCAGCGCGTGGGTCGTGTCGGCGCGCACCTGCCGGGTCTCGACGGCGGCCGTGAGCAGCGTCCCGACCGTGCAGCCGGCCACCAGGCCCACGCCGAGCAGGGTGAGCGGACCGAGGGACAGGCCGGCCGGGGCGTGCAGCAGTGCCATGGCCCACGCTGCCGACAACACCGCGCTGACGACGCCCAGGGGACGGCCGATGCGGTCGGCCTCCGCCATCAGGATCCGTCCGGCCAGCAGCCGCAGGGCGCCGGGGCGGGCCGACTGGAGGAGCCGTCCGCACAGGTGCGTCAGGCCCGGTCCGGCCAGGGCCAGTCCGACGGCGGCCAGGGCCCAGCCGGCCAGGACGCCGGGGGAGGCGCCGGAGAAGGTGAGGTCGGGGGCGACGGGGGCGGTGCGGCTCGTGTAGGTCTCCACGGCGAGGCCCGCGGCCAGGAGGGTGATGCCCCAGGGCAGTCCCGTGGGGGCGGCGGTGGGGGAAGCGACGGCTCCGGGCGCGTCCGGCAGGGCCGCGGCGAGGGCGGCGGGGTCGTCCGCGCCGCGCGCCGCGGCCGGGTAGGGGGCGGACCGCCGGGCGGGAGCACCGTCGCCGCGGGTGGCTCGCGCCGGGTCCGACGGGCCGCCGTCGGGCCGGTCGGTGCTCAGTGCGTCGGAGTCGGCCGCCTGGCGGGCCTCCTCGGGGCCTGCCTGGGCGGCGCCCCCGCGGTTCGGCTGCGCCGTGTGGCCGGCCGGATCGGCGTAGGGAATGACCGCGCTCACGGCGTCGCGCGCCGCGGCGTCCGCGAGCGCACTCACCCTGCCGCCGGAGCCGGAGCCGGAGCCGGAGCCGGAGCCGGAGCCGGAGCCGGAGCCGGAGCCGGAGCCGGAGCCGGAGCCGGAGCCAGAGTCGGAGTCGGAACCGGAGCTGGGCCGAGAGCTGAAGGCGGAGCCAGGGCCGGAGCCGGAGGCGGGCCGAGAACCGGAGTCAGGGCCGGAGTGGGAGCCGGATTCCGCACCGGCATGGGAACCGGAGCCGGAGCCGGAGCCCGCATCGGAGGCGAGGCCTGCACCGGAGCCGGAGCCCGCATCGGAGGCGAGGCCTGCACCGGAGCCGGAGCCAGAGCCCCCATCGGAGGAGACGCCCGGACCGGATCCGGAGTCGGTGCCGGTCGCCGCCGCCCGGGCCGGTTCGCCCGTGCGTGCCTGCGGCGGCGTGCCCTGCGGCCCGGAGTCGGCCGGACCGCCCGGCACGGGCCGGACGATCTGCCGTCCGAACCGGCCGTACGCCCCGAAGGTCTCGCGCTTGCTGTCGCGGCCGTACGCGCCGAAGCGGCCGTACGGCCTGGACGGCCGGGGCGCGGCCGGTCCCGCCTCCCTCGGGCGCAGCGCCAGCGCCGCGGCCGCCGACGCGCCGACGGGCACGATCGCGAGCAGCGTCAGGGTCCCCGCCAGTGGCAGGGGCTGGTCGGAGGCGAGGCGCCCGGCGGCCGCCCCGTCGAAGGGCAGGCCCGACAGATCGCCCCGCAGATGCAGGAAGACGAGCAGGGCCAGCATCGAGCCGAGCGTGCCGGACAGGGCGGTCGTCGCGGCCGACACGGCCATCAGGCGCAGCGGGCCGAGGCCGATCGCGGAGAGGCCGGGGCGGGGTCTCGTGGCGGGGTCGGTGCGCGCCACCGCGACGGCGAAGTAGATCGTGGCGGCCAGCGGGGCGGCGCACCACGCCAGCCGCGTCAGGGACTCGGCGGTGGCGCCGGGGTGGCCCAGGGCGTGGCCCAGGGCGCACAGCAACAGGAAGCTCGTGCCCGCCGAGGCCGCCGCGACCAGGAGGCGGCGCAGCTGGACGGCGGGGTGGGCGCCGCGGGTCAGACGGAGAGCGAGCACGCGGCCCGGCCTTCCGCCTCGGCGGTCTCGGCGACCGGCGGCAGGTGCACCGTCTGGACGCGCCGCCCGTCGAGCAGCGACACGGTGCGGTCGGCGAGCGCCGCGGTGTCGGGGTCGTGGGTCGCCAGGACCACGGTGATGCCGTGGGAGCGGGCCGCAGTGGTGAGGGTGCGCAGCACATGGGCGCGGTCGGCGCGGTGCAGGGGCGCCGTGGGCTCGTCGGCGAACAGGACCGAGGGAGCGGTGGCGAGCGCGCGGGCGATGCAGACCCGCTGGCGCTCGGCCTGCACCAGCTGGTGCGGGCGCTTGCGGGCGCCGTCGCCGATGTCCAGACGCTCCAGCCACTCCAGGGCCGCGGTCTTGGCGCGGCGGCGGCCCGTGCCGCGCAGCATCAGCGGCAGGGCGGTGTTCTCCCAGGCGTTGAGTTCCGGGACCAGCGAGGGGGCCGGGTCGATCCAGCCGAAGCGGTCGCGGCGCAGCCGTTCCCGGGTGAGCGGGCCCATGGTGTGGACGGGCACGCTGTTGAACCAGACCTCGCCGCGCCGCACGGGCACCAGGCCGGACAGGCACCGCAGCAGGGTCGTCTTGCCGCTGCCGCGCGGGCCGCTGACGGCGAGGATCTCGCCCTCGCGGACGCCGAGCGAGACACCGCAGAGCGCGGGCGAGCCGTCGTCGTGCTGGAAGTGCAGGGCACGTGCCCAGAGCACGTCGTCGTCCGGCTTGGCCTCCATGGGCGCACACCTCGGTTCAGATCCGTAGTTCCCGTGCCATCCCCCTTGCGGGGGAACGAAGGCAGGGCCGATCGGTCACTGGGCACGCTAGGCAGAAGGCGGCGCGGCGCCGGACAGCACGTGGCCCCGGGCCGCCGTTTCTCACTCGAACGGGCGGCACCGGGGCCGGTGTTGATCATCCAGGCAGACGATCGGAGCGACGGCCGGTCAGAGCTTGGTCCACGCCTCCGAGAGGGTGGCCCGCAGGATCTGCTCGATCTCGTCGAACGTCGACTGGTCCGAGATCAACGGCGGGGCGAGCTGGACGACCGGGTCGCCGCGGTCGTCGGCCCGGCAGTACAGGCCGTTCTCGTACAGCTTCTTGGAGAGGAAGCCGTACAGCACGCGCTCGGTCTCGTCCGCGTCGAAGGACTCCTTGGTGGCCTTGTCCTTGACGAGCTCGATGCCGTAGAAGAAGCCGTTGCCGCGGACGTCGCCGACGATCGGCAGGTCGTGGAGCTTCTCCAGGGTGGCGCGGAAGTTGCCCTCGTTGTCCAGGACGTGCTGGTTGAGGTTCTCGCGTTCGAACAGGTCGAGGTTGGCCAGGCCCACGGCGGCGGAGACCGGGTGGCCGCCGAAGGTGTAGCCGTGCAGGAAGGTGTTGTCGCCCTTGTAGAACGGCTCGGCCAGGCGGTCGGAGATGATGCAGGCGCCGATCGGGGAGTAGCCCGAGGTCATGCCCTTGGCGCAGGTGATCATGTCCGGCACGTAGTCGAACTTGTCGCAGGCGAAGTACGTGCCCAGGCGGCCGAAGGCGCAGATGACCTCGTCCGAGACGAGCAGCACGTCGTACTGGTCGCAGATTTCGCGGACCCGCTGGAAGTAGCCGGGCGGGGGCGGGAAGCAGCCGCCCGCGTTCTGCACCGGCTCCAGGAAGACCGCGGCGACCGTGTCCGGGCCCTCGAAGAGGATCTGCTGCTCGATCTGGTCGGCGGCCCAGCGGCCGAAGGCCTCGGGGTCGTCACCGAAGAGGGGGGCGCGGTAGATGTTGGTGTTCGGGACCTTGTGCGCGCCCGGCACGAGGGGCTCGAACGGCGCCTTCAGAGCGGGCAGGCCCGTGATGGACAGGGCGCCCTGCGGGGTGCCGTGGTACGCGACCGCGCGGGATATGACCTTGTGCTTGGTGGGCTTGCCGACGAGCTTGAAGTACTGCTTGGCGAGCTTCCAGGCGGTCTCGACGGCCTCGCCGCCACCGGTGGTGAAGAAGACCTTGTTCAGGTCGCCCGGCGCGTGGTGGGCCAGGCGCTCGGCCAGCTCGATCGCCTTGGGGTGGGCGTACGACCACACGGGGAAGAACGCCAGCTCCTGCGCCTGCTTGAAGGCGGTCTCGGCCAGCTCGACGCGGCCGTGCCCGGCCTGCACCACGAACAGGCCGGCGAGGCCGTCCAGGTAGCGCTTGCCCTGGTCGTCGTAGATGTACGTGCCCTCGCCCCGGACGATGGTGGGGACGGGGGCCTTCTCGTACGACGACATGCGCGTGAAGTGCATCCACAGGTGGTCGTACGCGGACTGGGAGAGGTCCTTGCTCACGGCTATCGGGTCCTCACGGTTATCGGGTTCCCCACATGTAGGTCTGCTTCTTGAGCTTGAGGTAGACGAAGCTCTCGGTGGAGCGCACTCCGGGGACGGCCCGGATGCGTCTGTTGATGACGTCCAGGAGGTGGTCGTCGTCCTCGCAGACGATCTCCACCATCAGGTCGAAGGAGCCCGCGGTCATCACCACGTACTCGCACTCGGACATGGCCGTCAGCGCGTCGGCGACCGACTCCACGTCCCCCTCGACGTTGACGCCGACCATCGCCTGTCTGCGGAAGCCCACGGTGAGCGGGTCCGTGACGGCGACGATCTGCATCACGCCCTGGTCGAGCAGCTTCTGGACGCGCTGGCGCACGGCCGCCTCGGACAGGCCGACGGCCTTGCCGATGGCGGCGTACGGCCGGCGGCCGTCCTCCTGCAGCTGCTCGATGATGGCGAGGGAGACGGCGTCCAGCTGGGGCGAGCTGCCGTTCCTGGACTCGCGGGAGGGCTCGCGGTGCTCCCGCGCGCCCTTCTGGTCTGCGCTTCGACTGGCCACGGGGTCACTGTGCACGAGGTCTCGACACTTCCGCAAGCCTCGATCGATGAAATCCGTTGTTTGGGTAGCCAACTACTGCGGATTCCGTATGAGCGACGGGAGCGGGGGTGTTGAAAACGTGGGTCGGCCGACTAGGGTGGGTGTCTCAAGTAATGGACATCCGAACTGGAGGGCCGGCAGTGAGCACCGAGCTGCGTCGTCTGCGCAACTACATCGGCGGTGAGTTCCGGGACGCCGCCGACGGACGGACCACCGAGGTGGTCAATCCCGCGACGGGCGAGGCGTACGCGACCGCTCCGCTGTCCGGGCAGGCGGACGTGGACGCCGCGATGGCGGCGGCCGCCGAGGCCTTCCCCGGCTGGCGCGACACCACGCCCGCCGAGCGCCAGAAGGCCCTGCTGAAGATCGCGGACGCCTTCGAGGAGCGCGCCGAGGAGCTGATCGCGGCCGAGGTGGAGAACACGGGCAAGCCCGTCGGGCTGACCCGCTCCGAGGAGATCCCGCCGATGGTCGACCAGATCCGCTTCTTCGCGGGTGCCGCGCGGATGCTGGAGGGCCGCTCGGCCGGCGAGTACATGGAGGGCCTGACCTCCATCGTCCGCCGCGAGCCGGTCGGCGTCTGCGCGCAGGTCGCGCCGTGGAACTACCCGATGATGATGGCCGTGTGGAAGTTCGCCCCGGCGATCGCGGCGGGCAACACGGTCGTGCTGAAGCCGTCCGACACCACCCCGGCCTCCACGGTCCTGATCGCGGAGATCCTCGGCGGGATCCTGCCCAAGGGCGTCTTCAACGTCATCTGCGGCGACCGCGAGACCGGCCGCATGATGGTCGAGCACCCGGTCCCGGCCATGGCCTCCATCACCGGCTCGGTGCGCGCCGGCATCCAGGTCGCCGAGTCCGCCTCCAAGGACGTCAAGCGCGTCCACCTGGAGCTGGGCGGCAAGGCCCCGGTCGTGGTCTTCGAGGACACCGACATCGCCAAGGCCGTCGAGGACATCTCGGTCGCGGGCTACTTCAACGCCGGCCAGGACTGCACGGCCGCCACGCGCGTGCTGGTCCACGAGTCCATCCACGACGAGTTCGTCTCCGCGCTCGCGAAGGCCGCCGCCGACACCAAGACGGGGCAGCCGGACGACGAGGACGTGCTGTACGGGCCGCTGAACAACCCCAACCAGCTCAAGCAGGTCGAGGGCTTCATCGAGCGCCTGCCCGCCCACGCGCGCGTGGAGGCCGGCGGCAAGCGGGTCGGCGACCAGGGCTACTTCTACGCGCCGACCGTCGTCTCGGGCCTGAAGCAGGACGACGAGATCATCCAGAACGAGGTCTTCGGGCCGGTCATCACCGTGCAGTCCTTCCGCGACGAGGACCAGGCCGTGGAGTGGGCCAACGGCGTGGAGTACGCGCTCGCCTCCTCGGTGTGGACCAAGGACCACGGCCGCGCCATGCGGATGAGCAAGAAGCTCGACTTCGGCTGCGTGTGGATCAACACGCACATCCCGCTGGTCGCGGAGATGCCGCACGGCGGCTTCAAGAAGTCCGGCTACGGCAAGGACCTGTCGGCGTACGGCTTCGACGACTACACGCGCATCAAGCACGTGATGACGTCGCTGGACGCGTAGTCACTCCGTTCGGTTCCGACGGCCCCGGGCTCTGCTGCCGCCCGGGGCCGTTCGTCTGCCCGCCGAAACTGTTTCTGAACATGTTCAACACGGCGCGTGAGTGCTGCCATGAGCGACGGAGCCGCCCTGCTCCGGTGCGCGAACTGCGCTGGACCGAGGACCTGCTGCACGCGCTGTCCGTGGGCGGCCACCTGCCGGCCTGACGGACTGGATCGAGCGGGTCCGGGCCGGGCTCGACGAGGCCGACGCCGAGTGCCCCTTCCTCCTCTACGGCACGGACTGGCTGGCCTTCGCGCACCAGGTGATCGCGGCCGCCTTCTACGGGCCACCGTCGTCCGGCCTTCGGCGAGACCAGGCGGCCGGGCGTGACCCGTCACGGCCCCGTCCGCGGCACCGGTCCGGACGGGGCACCGGTGCCGCGGCACCTCACGCGGGCGACTGCGGCCGATCCGGCGGCGGTGCCGCAGCGCTCGCGCGCGCGGCGCACAGCATGTCGACGCGGTTGGTCGTGATCGCGTCCACGCCCGCGTCCAGCAGGCGCCGCATGGAGCGACGCGTGTCGGGGGTCCAGGCCGACAGCAGGTAGCCGTCGGCGTGGACCCGGTCGGCGAGCGGGCGGTCCACCAGCGGGAACCGGTAGTTGAGCCAGCGCGGGCGGATCGCCTCCAGCAGCACGGGCCGCGGCGGGACCAGGCTCGTCCAGGTGAGGGCGATCTCGGCTCCCGGGTCCGCCGCGCGCACGGCGAGCATGGTGTCGGCGCCCGCGCAGTAGTAGACGCGGTCCGCCGCCCCGGCCTCCCCGACGGCGTCCATCACCCGGCGCACCGCCCGCACGCCGGGCGAGCCGGGCAGGTCGATCAGCACGCGGTGCCCTTCGGTCGCGGAGAGCGCCTCCGTCAGGGCCGGCACCTCACCGCCGGTCAGGCCGCGCACCTCGGCCCAGGACAGCGCGAGCACCGGACGCTCGTGTCCCCAGAGCCGCTTGAGCGTCGCGTCGTGCAGCAGCACCGGCACGCCGTCCCGGGTGAGCCGTACGTCGACCTCCACCGCGTCCGCGCCCCGGGCCAGCGCGGAGCTGAGCGAGGCCACGGTGTTCTCGCGGACGCGGTAGGGGTCGCCCCGGTGGGCCACGGCGGTCACCGGCCGCCCGGGGCGCTGTGCCAAGGACGTCACCGGGCGAGCCATCCGGCGGTGTACGTGTCGATCTCGCCCTTGATCCGGGCCTTGCCGGCGTCGTCCAGGAAGGACACCTCCACGGCGTTCTTCGCGAGGTCGGCCAGGCCGCGCTCGTCGAGGCCGAGGAGGCCGGCGGCGACCGCGTACTCGTTGTCCAGGTCGGTGCCGAACATCGGCGGGTCGTCGGAGTTGATCGTGATGACGACCCCGGCCCGCGCGAACTCCTTGACCGGGTGCTCGTCGAGGGTGCGGACCGCCCGTGTGGCGATGTTCGAGGTCGGGCACACCTCCAGCGCGATCCGGTGCTCGGCGAGGTGCGCGAGCAGCTTCGGGTCCCGCGCCGAGCTGGTGCCGTGGCCGATGCGCTCGGCCCGCAGGTGCGTCAGCGCGTCCCAGACGGTCTCCGGGCCGGTGGTCTCGCCGGCGTGCGGCACGGAGTGCAGCCCGGCCGCGATCGCGCGGTCGAAGTAGGGCTTGAACTGCGGCCGGGGCACACCCACCTCCGGACCGCCGAGGCCGAAGGAGACCAGGCCCTCCGGGCGCAGCCGGTCGTCGGTGGCGAGCCGGGTCGTCTCCTCGGCGGCCTCCAGGCCCGCCTCGCCGGGGATGTCGAAGCACCAGCGCAGCACGGTGCCGAACTCGGCCTCGGCGGCCTTGCGGGCGTCCTCGATCGCGTCCATGAAGGCCCGCTCGTCGATGCCGCGCCGGGTGGACGAGAACGGCGTGATGGTCAGCTCGGCGTACCGCACCTGCTGCCGGGCCAGCTCCCGGGCCACCTCGTAGGTCAGCAGCCGGACGTCCTCCGGGGTGCGGATCAGGTCGACGACCGACAGGTAGACCTCGATGAAGTGCGCGAAGTCGGTGAAGGTGAAGTAGTCGGCCAGGGCCTCGGGGTCGGTCGGCACCTTCGAGTCGGGGTGCCGGGCGGCCAGCTCGGCAACGATCCGGGGAGAGGCGGAGCCCACGTGGTGCACGTGCAGTTCGGCCTTGGGCAGTCCGGCGATGAAGGCCTGCAGGTCGCGAGGGGCCTGGGGGTCGACGAGATGCTCGGTCAAGGGTTCCTCCCCGGAACGGCGCCGGGCCGGCACGAGGGCGGCGGGCGCGGGTGATCGGCTGATCGATGACTCGGGTCTCATCCTAGGCCGGGTCCGCGAAGTCCCTCCCGCCTCGCGACGCCTGGCACGTGCTCTCGCCGCACCGGACACAGTCCCGAGTAGGCCCCGGGTACGAGGGACTGCGCCCGGCACGCCGAGGGCACCACCGGACGCCGCGGGGCCCGCCCTCCGGGAGGGAGGGACCTTGCGCGGCACGCCGAGGGCACCACCGGACGCCGCGGGGCCCGCCCTCCGGGAGGGAGGGACCTTGCGGACACGGCCCGGGCGGGGGCGCGGCGCCCCGAGGGGCACGGGGCCGGGCAGGCCTTCGGCCGCGCCACCGGGGCGCGGACGATCCCCGCCGCACCCGCCCTGTGGCCCACGCCGGACGGCCCGTAGCATGGCGACACGATCGACCCAGGGGGGATGCACAGATGACGGACCCGACGCAGCCCGGCGGCCACGACCCGTGGGCGCCCCCGGAGCACAAGCCGTCGCTCGACAAGGACCAGCCGCCCACCCAGGGGCCGCCCTCCGTGCACGATCAGGCCACGGTCACCTCGATGCCCGCCGCCGGTTTCACCCCGCCCGCCGGCACCCCCCAGTACGACACCTCCGGCACCGGCGCGGTCCCGCCCCCGCCCGTCGCTCCCGGCGGCTACGGGTACCCCGGCTACCCCCAGTCCGGCTACGGCTGGCCCGGCATGCCCGCGGCGCCGCAGAACGGCATGGGCATCGCCGCGATGGTGCTCGGCATCGTCTCCTGCACGCTCTTCTGCCTGTACGGCGTGGTCTCCCTGGTCACCGGCATCCTCGCCGTCGTCTTCGGCATCAAGGGCCGCAGGCGCGCCGAGGCCGGTGTGGCCACCAACCACGGGCAGGCCCAGGCAGGTCTGATCATGGGCATCATCGGGATCATCCTCGGCATCACCGTGATCGTCCTGATCGCGGTCGGCATCACGGCCGCCATCAACAGCGACGAGTACGACGAGGACCCGTACTACGGCGCCCTGCGCCCCGCCGTCACCGCCCCGGCCCCGCGCTGAAACTTCCGTACTCCCCGGCCGACTTGGCCACTACGATTCCCTGGTCTGACAACGGAGGGGAGCTCGTCCATGTCCAACACCAATCCCACGCCCGGTGGCTTCGGCCCACCGGCCCAGCCTCCGCAGCAGCCGGCCCCCGGCTACGGCTACCCGCAGCAGTCCGGCCCGGGCTACGGCTACCCCCAGGGCGGTCCCGGCTACCCGGCCGCTCCGCCCGTGAGCTACCCGCAGGCCGCCGGCTACGGGATGCCCGCGCAGCCGAGCAACGGCATGGGAACCACGGGCCTGGTGCTGGGCATCATCGGCGTGGTGTGCAGCGTGACCTTCCTGCTGTGGTTCTTCGGCGTGATCCTCGGCATCCTGGCGATCATCTTCGGCGCCATCGGCCGGGGCAAGGCCACCCGCGGTGAGGCCACCAACAAGGGCGCGGCGACCGCCGGCCTGGTCTGCGGCATCATCGCCACCGTGATCCTGCCGCTGCTGGGCTTCCTGCTGTTCGCCTCGATCATGGGCGGGCTCGGCGCGGCTTCCTGAGCCGAGCCGCCACAGTCACCGAGGGGGCCGGTCCCGGACCGGCCCCCTGCTCATGCCCCGGCCGCCCGCAGTCGCTCCCGCGCCGCCATCAGCGCGAAGCCCAGCAGATTCGGCCCCCGCCACCGCTCCGGATCCATCGCCGCCTCGTCGTCCGCGGCCAGCCCGATGCCCCACACCCGGTCCACGGGACTCGCCTCGACCAGCACACGATCGCCCGTGCCCAGCAGGAATCCCTGGAGTGCCGGATGCGCCCCGAACTTGTGGACGCTGCCCTCCACGACGATCCGGAACCGCTCCCGGGCCCAGGTCGCCTCGTCGAACCCGCGCACCAGCCGCCCGGCCTTCTTCGCCCCGGCGGGATGCCCGGCGGCCAGCACGGCACGCTCGGCCGCCGCGTCCTCGAAGAGGCGGGCCTTGGCGGCCATCATCCAGTGCTCCGCCGTCGCGTACTCCACGCCGTCCACCGTGAACGGCGACGGCCACCACTGGCTCAGGCAGCTCGGACCGATCCGGCCGTCCGGCCGCGGACGGTGCCCCCAGAAATGCAGATACCCGACCCTGGCCCCTGCGTGAACGGCCCTGATCAGGGCGTCCCGCGAGTCGACCGCCCCCGTGATCTTCTCCATGCACGGGAGTCTTGCACGCACCACTGACACAGCGTCCCGCCTTTTCCCGGCGGACTCGACACCTGGTCGACAGATTCCGTCGCGTAACCAAAAATCAACAACGGAATCACTTGTTGGAGTCCCATCCCTCTGTCAGGATCGGCACTCAAATCGAGCCTGAGCCACGCCGGCCCCCTCATGGGGACACGGAGGAGAGCGACATGCACAACCCGGGCAACGCCACCCCGGACCGATTCCCGGCCGAGGAGCGCTTCCGCGAGGGCGCGCAGCACATCGCGGGCCGCCCGACCAGGGGCACCTCCGGCCGTACCCACGCGGTCGTGGACCCGGCGTCGGGCGAGGAGGTCCTGCGCTACGAGCTGGCGGGCACGGCCGACGTCGACCGGGCCGTCGCCGCGGCCCGCGAGGCCTTCCCCGGCTGGGCGGGCACCACTCCCGGCGAGCGGTCCGACGCCCTGCACCGCTTCGCCGCGGTCCTGGCCGACCGGGCCGAGGACTTCGCCCGCGCGGAGTCGCTGCAGTGCGGCAAGCCGCTGAAGCTGACCCGCGAGTTCGACGTCCCCGGGACCATCGACAACACCGCCTTCTTCGCCGGCGCCGCACGGCATCTGCAGGGGCAGTCCGCCGGTGAGTACTCCGGCGACCACACCTCCTACGTCCGGCGCGAGCCCATCGGGGTCGTCGGGTCGATCGCGCCCTGGAACTACCCGCTGCAGATGGCCGCCTGGAAGATCCTCCCGGCGATCGCCGCGGGCAACACCATCGTCCTGAAGCCCGCCGAGCTCACCCCGCTGACCTCGCTGCTCTTCGCGCAGGCCGCCACGGACGCCGGGATCCCGGACGGCGTCGTCAACATCGTCACCGGCACCGGCAGGGAGGCCGGAGAGCACCTCGTCGGCCACCCCGACGTGGCCATGACCTCCTTCACCGGCTCCACCGCCGTCGGCAAGCGCGTCGCCGAGGTCGCCACCGCCACGGTCAAGCGCCTCCACCTGGAGCTCGGCGGCAAGGCGCCCTTCGTGGTCTTCGACGACGCCGACCCGGAGGCCGCCGCGCACGGCGCCGTCGCGGGCGCGCTCATCAACACCGGGCAGGACTGCACGGCCGCCACGCGCGCGTACGTGCAGCGGCCGCTGTACGAGGCCTTCGTGGAGCGGACGGCGGCGCTGATGGAGACGGTCCGGCTCGGCGACCCGTTCGCCGCCGGGACCGACCTTGGACCGCTGGTCTCGCACGCCCAGCGCGACCGGGTCGCCGGCTTCGTCGAGCGGGCGCGGGCCTACGCGCGCGTGGTGACCGGCGGGGAGGCGCCCGGGGGCGAGCTCGCCGAGGGCGCCTACTACCGTCCCACCCTGATCGCCGACGCGGCCCGGGACAGCGAGGTCGTCCAGTCGGAGATCTTCGGTCCGGTCCTGGTCGTGCTGCCGTTCGACACCGACGACGAGGGGATCGCCCTCGCCAACGACACCCCGTACGGGCTGGCCGCCTCCGCATGGAGCCGGGACGTGTACCGGGCCAACCGGGCCACGCGCGAGATCAAGGCGGGCTGTGTGTGGGTCAACGACCACATCCCGATCATCAGCGAGATGCCGCACGGCGGCTACAAGTCCTCCGGCTACGGCAAGGACATGTCCGCATACTCGTTCGAGGAGTACACCCAGATCAAGCACGTCATGTTCGACAACACCGCGGTGGCCGCGAAGGACTGGCACCGCACCGTGTTCGGGGACCGATAGCCGTTTGCAGGCCGCCTGACCAACGGCCGTCCACCCTCCGAAAGGGCACCACGCGCATGGAGCAGTACGAGCCCGACCGCCTGTCCCCGGCCCAAGTGGCCGCCCTGCGGCGCAGCCTCACCAACGGCAGGGCCGCCCTCACCCGGCGGTCCCTGCTGCGCGCCTCCACGGGCGGCGCACTCGCCCTCGGCGGTCTCGGGACGCTGAGCGGCTGCGGCATCCCGGCGGCCGGTCAGTCGCAGGGCGGCGTCCCGGCCGAGGACCGCTCGGCCAAGGAGAAGACGGTGAACTTCTCCAACTGGACCGAGTACATGGACGTCGACGACAGCGGCAAGCACCACCCGACGCTGGAGCAGTTCACCCGGCGCACCGGCGTCAAGGTCAAGTACACCGAGGACATCAACGACAACAACGAGTTCTTCGGCAAGGTCAAGCCGCAGCTCGCCGCGGGCCAGGACACCGGCCGCGACCTGATCGTCCTCACCGACTGGCTGGCCGCCCGCCTCATCCGCCTCGGCTGGGTGCAGAAACTCGACCCGTCCAACCTGCCGCACGCCTACGCCAACCTGTCGGCCCAGTTCCGCAACCCCGACTGGGACCCCGGCCGCGCCTACTCGTACGTCTGGCAGGGCATATCGACGGTCATCGCGTACAACAAGAAGGCCCTCGACGGCGTCGAGGTGACGTCGATCTCCGACCTGCTCGACAACCCCAAGCTCAAGGGGCGCGTCGGATTCCTGTCGGAGATGCGCGACAGCGTCGGCATGACGCTGCTCGACATGGGCAAGGACCCGGCGGACTTCACCGCCGATGACTACGACGCCGCCATCGCCCGCCTGCAGAAGGCCGTCGACAAGGGCCAGATCCGCCGCTTCACCGGCAACGACTACACCTCGGACCTGACCAGCGGCGACTTCGCGGCCTGCGTCGCCTGGGCCGGCGACGTCGTCCAGCTCAAGGCGGACAGCCCCGACATCGACTTCCTCATCCCGGACAGCGGCTACATGACGTCCACGGACAACCTGCTCATCCCCAACAAGGCCCGGCACAAGACGAACGCCGAGCGGCTCATCGACTTCTACTACGAGCCGAAGCCCGCCGCCGAACTGGCCGCGTACATCAACTACGTGTGTCCCGTCGACGGTGTGAAGGCCGAACTGGCGAAGATCGACGAGGACGCGGCGAACAACCCGCTGATCATCCCCGACAAGGCCATGGCGGCCAAGTCGCACGCCTTCCGCTCGCTGAGCTCGAAGGAAGAGACCGAGTTCGAAGAGAAGTTCGCGAAGCTGACGGGGGCGTGACCACCATGACGAACACCACGGACCCGGGCGGCGACGTCCGCCTCACGGGCATCAGCAAGTCCTACGGCGCCTTCACCGCCGTCCACCCGCTCGACCTGACCGTCCCGCAGGGCTCCTTCTTCGCCCTCCTCGGCGCCTCCGGCTGCGGCAAGACCACCACCCTGCGCATGATCGCCGGCCTGGAGGAACCGTCCGCCGGCACCGTCTTCCTGGGCGACCAGGACGTGACGGCCCTCCCGCCGTACAAGCGGCCGGTGAACACGGTCTTCCAGTCCTACGCTCTCTTCCCACACCTCGACATCTTCGAGAACGTCGCCTTCGGCCTGCGCCGCCGCGGCCTGAAGTCCGTGACGAAGCAGGTCGAGGAGATGCTGGAGCTGGTCCAGCTCGGCGAGCAGGCGCGCAAGAAGCCGCACCAGCTCTCCGGCGGCCAGCAGCAGCGCGTCGCCGTGGCCCGCGCCCTGATCAACCACCCCAAGGTGCTGCTGCTCGACGAGCCGCTCGGCGCCCTGGACCTCAAGCTGCGCCGCCAGATGCAGCTGGAGCTCAAGCGCATCCAGACCGAGATCGGCATCACCTTCGTCCACGTCACGCACGACCAGGAGGAGGCCATGACCATGGCCGACACGGTCGCCGTGATGAACGCGGGCCGCGTCGAGCAGCTCGGCTCCCCGGCCGACCTGTACGAGAACCCGCGCACCACGTTCGTCGCCAACTTCCTCGGCACCTCGAACTTCATCGAGGCCGAGGTCGACTCCAGAAGCGGCGAGGAGATCGTGCTCAAGGCGGGCGCTGGCAAGCTGGTGCTGCCCGGGGCGCGATGTTCGGCGCCCACGTCCACCGGCGGCAAGGTGCTGGTCGGGGTCCGCCCGGAGAAGATCTCCCTCACCCACGCGGACGACGCCGGCGAGATCCCGGCGGGCCGCAACCGCATCACCGGCCGGATCGCGGACTCCAGCTTCATCGGCGTCTCGACGCAGTACGTCGTCGACAGCCCGGTCTGCCCGGACTTCGAGGTCTACGCCCAGAACATCGACCGCGACCCCCGGCTCGTGCCCGGCGCCGAGGTCGTCCTGCACTGGAACCCGGCCCACACCTTCGGCCTGGACGCCGCCCAGGACGCCGAGGCCGGAGTGGAAGAGGCGGCCTGATGTCGACACTCACCGAGGCGCCACCGCCCCTCGCGCCGGACGCACCCGGGCCGAAGCCCGCCAGGCGCCGGGGCCGCCTGACCCCGTACTGGCTGCTGCTGCCGGGCATCCTCTGGCTGCTGCTCTTCTTCGCGCTGCCGATGATCTACCAGGCCTCCACGTCCGTGCAGACGGGCTCCCTGGAGACGGGCTACAAGGTCACCTGGCACTTCGCCACCTACTGGGACGCCCTGTCCGCGTACTGGCCGCAGTTCGTCCGCTCGGTCCTGTACGCGGGCACGGCGACGGTCCTGTGCCTGCTGCTGGGCTACCCGCTGGCGTATCTGATCGCCTTCCGGGCGGGCCGCTGGCGGAACCTCATCATGATCCTGGTGATCGCGCCCTTCTTCACCAGCTTCCTGATCCGCACCCTGGCCTGGAAGACGATCCTCGCGGACGGCGGCCCGCTCGTCGGCGCGCTGAACTCGCTGCACGTCCTGGACGTGACCAGCTGGCTGGGCCTGACCGCCGGTGACCGGGTGCTGGCCACCCCGCTGGCGGTCATCTGCGGCCTGACGTACAACTTCCTGCCGTTCATGATCCTGCCGCTCTACACCTCGCTGGAGCGCATCGACGGCCGGCTCCACGAGGCCGCCGGCGACCTGTACGCCCGGCCCTGGACGACCTTCCGCAAGGTGACCTTCCCGCTGTCGATGCCGGGCGTCGTCTCCGGCACGCTGCTGACCTTCATCCCGGCGGCCGGTGACTACGTCAACGCCGACCTGCTCGGCTCGACCGACACCCGCATGGTCGGCAACGTCATCCAGACGCAGTTCCTCAGAGTGCTCGACTACCCGACGGCAGCGGCACTGTCCTTCATCCTCATGGCGGCCATCCTCCTCATGGTCACCCTCTACATCCGCAGGTCCGGGACGGAGGATCTGGTCTGAATGCCCATCGTCAACCGGCTCAAGAGACATCTCGTCGTCATCGCGGGACTTCTGACCCTCGCCTATCTGCTGCTGCCGAACATCGTCGTGACGGTGTTCTCCTTCAACAAACCGAAGGGGCGCTTCAACTACGAGTGGCAGCAGTTCTCCCTGGACGCCTGGAAGGACCCGTGCGGGGTCTCCGACCTGTGCGGCTCGCTGTCGGTGAGCCTGCAGATCGCGTTCTGGGCGACCCTCGGCGCCACGCTCCTCGGCACGCTCATCGCCTTCGCCCTGGTCCGCTACCGGTTCCGCGCCCGCGGCGCCGTGAACTCGCTGATCTTCCTGCCGATGGCGATGCCCGAGGTCGTCATGGCCGCCTCGCTGCTCACCCTGTTCCTCAACATGGGCGCCCAGCTCGGCTTCTGGACGATCCTCATCGCGCACATCATGTTCTGCCTGAGTTTCGTGGTCACGGCCGTGAAAGCGCGCGTGATGTCGATGGACCCGAAACTGGAGGAGGCGGCGCGGGACCTGTACGCGGGCCCGTTCCAGACGTTCGTCCGGGTCACCCTGCCGATCGCCGCCCCCGGAATCGCCGCGGGCGCGCTGCTCGCCTTCGCGCTCTCCTTCGACGACTTCATCATCACCAACTTCAACGCCGGCTCGACCGTCACCTTCCCCATGTTCGTCTGGGGCTCGGCGCAGCGCGGAACGCCCGTCCAGATCAATGTCATCGGCACGGCCATGTTCGTCGTCGCCGTCCTGCTCGTCCTGGTTTCCATGGCCGTCGGGAATCGCCGCAACAGACAAAAGGCATAACCGTAGGGAGTTGAAATCATGGCCCCTGGCGCCATGAATCAGTGGACTCGTTCGCTCTCCGACGCCCAGCCGGTCCCGTACTGGCTGGACGACCCCGGCCGGCCCCGCCCCGAACCCGCCCTCACCAGCTCCGAGACCTGCGACCTGCTCGTCGTCGGCGGCGGCTACAGCGGACTGTGGACGGCGCTGATCGCCAAGGAACGCGACCCGCGGCGGGACGTGGTGCTGGTGGAGGGCCGCGAGGTGGGCTGGGCCGCCTCCGGCCGCAACGGCGGTTTCTGCGCCGCCTCCCTCACGCACGGCCTGCCCAACGGCCTCACCCGCTGGCCGGACGAGATCCACACGCTCCAGCAGCTGGGCGCCCGCAACCTCGACGCGATCGAGGCGGCGGTCGCCCGGCACTCCATCGACTGCGACTTCGAACGCACCGGCGAGATCGACGTCGCCACCGAGCCCTACCAGGCGCGGGAACTGCGTGAGTGGCACGAGGAGACGTCCCGCCTGGGCCTCGCCGAGGGCGTCGAGTACCTGGACGCCGACGCGGTACGGGAGCAGGTGGACTCACCCACCTTCCGGGCGGGCCTGTGGGACCGCAGGGGCGTCGCCATGCTGAACCCGGCGAAGCTCGCCTGGGGCCTGAAGCGGGCGTGCGTGGACCTGGGCGTCCGCGTCCACGAGCACACGCCCGCGCTGGACCTGAGGCCTTACGGCGCGGGCATGGCCGTGCGCACCCCCTACGGCCGGGTCCGCGCCCGCCGGGTCGCCCTCGGCACCAACATCTTCCCGAACCTGGTCCGGCGCGTGCGCGCCTACACCGTCCCGGTCTACGACTACGCCCTCATGACCGAGCCGCTCACCGACGAGCAGCTGGCGTCGATCGGCTGGAAGAACCGCCAGGGCCTCGGCGACAGCGCCAACCAGTTCCACTACTTCCGCCTGTCCGCCGACAACCGGATCCTCTGGGGCGGTTACGACGCGATCTACCCCTACGGCGGCCGCGTCCGCGCCGAGTACGACGACCGCCCCGAGACCTACGCCAAGCTCGCCGGGCACTTCTTCACCTGCTTCCCGCAGCTGGAGGGGGTCCGCTTCTCCCACGCCTGGGGCGGCGCCATCGACACCTGCTCCCGCTTCTCGGCGTTCTTCGGCACCGCCCACCAGGGCAAGGTGGCCTACGCGGCCGGCTACACGGGGCTCGGCGTCGGGGCCACCCGGTTCGGTGCCGAGGTGATGCTGGACCTGCTGGCGGGGGAGCGCACCGAGCGGACCGAGCTGGAGATGGTCCGCAGGAAGCCGCTGCCGTTCCCGCCGGAGCCGTTCGCCTGGACGGGCATCGCCCTCACCAAGTGGTCGCTGGCCCGCGCGGACGCGCGGGGCGGCCGCCGCAACCTGTGGCTGCGGACGATGGACCGGCTGGGTCTGGGCTTCGACAGCTGAGCGGGCCGTTCGGTCCGAACGTGCGGGTGTGAGCCGGTTCACTCCAACGAGAGGCCGGAACCCGCGTAATGATCCCGGGGGACCCCCTTCTCCCTAGTGGCGCCCTCGTGGACGCAGCGCGTCCGTGAGAACCACGAGCTTCACGAGAGAGAAGGGGGTCTTCCTCATGACAGGGGCCAAGACGGCGGTCGAGTGGCTCGCATCCGTCGCACCCGATCCCGAGGCCTGTCGCTGGGAGTGGGAGCGCAACCCGCTCGGGGTCGCACTGCTGCCGGCCGGCAGCGCCTGGGACGTGCTGATCCTGCCCGGCGAACTCGGCTACGCCACGCTCGACGTGCTCAGCCGCGTCCTCGACCAGCCGGGCCCCGTCCTCGTCGACTTCGGCGACGCGCGCATGGGGTTCTTCGTGCCGCCCGGCACCGCGGCCCGCTGGCTCGGCACGGGCATCCGCACCGCGGGCCCCGGCACCTGGATCGTCGTGCCGTACCCGGGCCGTTCCTCCCCTGGTGGCGTCCGCTGGCTGGTCCCGCCGGACGGCTCGGGCCTGCTGACGGACCCCGCCCTGCTGGAACTGGCGATGCACGAGGCGGCGGCGGGTCTGGCCACCCGGAACGGTGACTAGGGCCTACCGGCGCCGCCCGGGCGGCGCCGTCCGCGCCAGGAACAGCCACAGCGACGTCAGCAGCACCGCGCTCAGACACCAACTGGCCACCACGTCCAGCGGCCAGTGGTAGCCGCGGCGGACCAGGCCGTAGCTCACGCCGAGCACGAGGACGGCGCAGACGGCGACCAGGACGCGGCGGGCGAGGGCGGTGCGGAGTCCGGGGAGCAGGAGCAGGGTCGCGCCGCCGTAGGCGACGGCGGCCGTGGCGGTGTGACCGGAGGGGTAGTAGCCGGTGCCCGGGGGGACGACCGGCGGGCCCGGGCGGTCGGTGAGTTCCTTCAGCGGGACGACCAGGGCCGGGACCAGCGCCATGAGCAGGGCGGCGGCGACCACCGGCAGCCACCAGCGGCCGGTGCCGCCGCGGTGGCCGCGCACGGCGACGTACCCGAGGGCGACGGCGAGGACCGGGACCGCCACTCCGACGTTGCCCAGGTCCGACAGCAGTTCCGAGAAGCGGTCGGGGTTGACCAGCACCCGGCTGAGCCGCTCGTCGAGCCGCGGCAGCGGGCCGTCGGCGACCACCTGCCAGGTGATCAGGGCGAAGAGCAGGGCGGGGAGGCCGAGCAGCACGACCAGGGGGCCAGGGTGCTCGCGGGACGGGGCGCGTTCCTGGCGCGCGGGGACCGGCATGGGGCCCAGCTTGGCACGAGCGCGGACGTCCCCGAGCGCGGGAGGCCTCGGGCGGCTGAGCGGCAGGAAGAGGAAAGGCGGAAAGAAGGAGGTCGGCCGCCCCGGGAACAGGGGGGGTGGTTTCCGGGGCGGCCGCTGGACCGGAACGTCGCGCGCCCCGGGGGGTTTGGGGCGGGCGACCGTCCGATCGGTGAGGAGATTTAGAGCCTCAGGCTCCGGTTGTGTGCGCGAGGGCACGACCAGGTCGAAGCTGGGGAGGCCCCGGCCTGATGTCACCCACAGTCCCCTGTGGGCGGGGTGTATCTCTCATCTGGGAAGAACCTACGACAGGGGCAGGGCTCAGGACAGGCCGCGGGGCGCCCTGTCATCCACCTCGCACACCTTCTTCACACGCTCTGCCGCTCACCGCCCCGGTCGCGGAACCGGGGCGGCTCACCTGCCCCGACGGGGGCTCAGATGCGCGCGGCGGAGGGTCAGATGCGGGCGAAGCCCTGCTCGATGATGTCGAGGCCCTCGTTCAGCAGGTCCTCGCCGATCACCAGCGGCGGCAGGAAGCGGAGGACGTTGCCGTAGGTGCCACAGGTCAGGACCAGCAGGCCCTCCTGGTGGCAGGCCTTGGCGAGCGCGGCGGTCGCCTCCGGGTTCGGCTCCTTGGTGGCGCGGTCCTTGACCAGTTCGATGGCGATCATCGCGCCGCGGCCGCGGACGTCGCCGATGATGTCGAACTTCTCCTGCATGGCCGAAAGGCGCGCCTTCATCACCGCCTCGATGTTCTTGGCCCTGGCGTTCAGGTCGAGTTCGCGCATGGTCTCGATCGCGCCGAGCGCGCCCGCGCAGGCGACCGGGTTGCCGCCGTACGTACCGCCCAGACCGCCCGCGTGTGCGGCGTCCATGATCTCGGCACGCCCGGTCACGGCCGCGAGCGGCAGACCGCCGGCGATGCCCTTGGCGGTCGTGATCAGGTCCGGGACGATCCCCTCGTCCTCGCACGCGAACCACTGGCCCGTGCGGCAGAAGCCGGACTGGATCTCGTCGGCGACGAAGACGATGCCGTGCGCGGAGGCGAACTCCCGGATCGCCGGCAGGAAGCCCTTGGCCGGCTCGATGAAGCCGCCCTCGCCGAGCACCGGCTCGATGATGATCGCGGCGACGTTCTCGGCGCCGACCTGCTTGCTGATCTGGTCGATCGCCTGGGCGGCGGCCTCGGGACCGGCGTTCTCCGGGCCCGTCGGCCAGCGGTAGCCGTACGCCACGGGCACCCGGTACACCTCGGGCGCGAACGGCCCGAAGCCGTGCTTGTACGGCATGTTCTTCGCCGTGAGCGCCATCGTCAGGTTGGTGCGCCCGTGGTACCCGTGGTCGAACACCACCACGGCCTGCCGCTTGGTGTACGCCCGGGCGATCTTCACGGCGTTCTCGACGGCCTCGGCGCCGGAGTTGAACAGCGCGCTCTTCTTGGCGTGGTCACCCGGGGTGAGCTCGGCGAGCGCCTCGGCGACCTCGACGTAGCCCTCGTACGGCGTGACCATGAAACAGGTGTGGGTGAAATCGGCGAGCTGCGCCGACGCCCGCCGTACGACGGCCTCGGCGGAGGCGCCGACGGACGTCACGGCGATGCCCGAGCCGAAGTCGATCAGGCGGTTGCCGTCGACGTCCTCGATGATCCCGCCGCCCGCGCGCGCGGTGAACACGGGCAGCACGGAGCCCACGCCCTGCGCGACCGCGGCGGTGCGGCGGGCCTGCAGCTCCTGCGACTTCGGGCCGGGAATGGCGGTGACGACACGACGCTCCTGCGGCACTGCGCTCATGCGGGGCTCCTGGGGGTGGTGCGGACGGGCCTGTACAGACACTGTGACTTCTTTTCCCGCAGGCTAGGGCGGGGAAAGGGGGGTGGGCATGCTCCATGTGGGCGTTGTCGGCGCGACGGCTTGTCCGGGGTGGACATGGCGGTCTCGGCCACCCGTGCCCACGACGCGGCCGTGTAAGCGGTGAACTCCCCAGGGGAGGGCGTTAGATTGGCTCGCTGATGGTGGACGGAGCGGCTGGTCAGGGGGCAAGGGCGATGGACAGCGACGGGACGCAGGAGGCCCGGGGCACGCATGCGAACCCCGTGCCGCGTCCGGCGGGGCCGCCGGAGGTGCCAGTGGTGCCCCCCCGGCCGCCCCAGGCACCGGCGCCGCCGCCGCTGCCGGACGGGTCGGCCTTCCTCGCCTGGCTGCGCGCACCCCGGCCGGAGGCCGCGCCGGGCGTGTGGCGCTTCGGGCACCGGCCGCGGCCCGCCGAGGAACTCGACGTCACCCCCACCCGGCAGTTGCTCAGCGGGGCGGTGGTCGCGTTCCTGGTGGGGTGGCTGATCTGGTCGCTGCTGCAGAACGGGTACCTCGGCAACTGGTGGTGGGTGCCGTTCGACCTGATCGTCCCCGATGCCTGGCGCGGCGCCGACAGCGATCTCGGCGAGACCGGCACGTTCATGGTGTACCGGGGGTACGAGCTGCTCGTCGCCCTGGCGATCATGGTCGGGGTGGCGCGCCTCGGCCGCTGGGGCGAGGTCTGGCGCCGCTTCGTCGCCGCGCGCTTCCGCCGGCCCGAGGCCCAGGCCGGCCCCACGGTGCCCCAGGACGACCCGGCCCAGTGGAACGAGCTGCGCGCCGCCGGTGCCGTGGACGCCGCCGAGCGGCTCGCCGCCGACGCCCGCTCCGGCCTCATGCGGGACGTCGACCACGCCCGGATCCAGCGGGCCTGGCAGGGCGTGCGCACCGGACGGCACAGCCTCGCCACCTTCAGCGGCGCGGTGCTGAAGGACGGCGCCGCCGCCTGCCTCCATCCCTCAGGGGAACGCGACCTGCCGGCCAGGCTCGCCCGGCACGACCTGCTCACCGGACAGGTACGGCTGGGCACCGCCGTGGACGACGTCCGCAACCCGTACACCTACCGCGGCGCCGGGCTCGCCCTCGGGCCCGACCTGCTGGGCACCTCGCTCGTCGCCGTCGGCCCCGCCGGTTCCGGGAAGACCGGGGCCGTCGTGCGGCCCGTCGCCGAGTCGCTGTGTCTGCATGCCCTGGCCGGACGGGCCGCCGTCGTGGTGGTCGGGGGGGCCGGGGCCGGGCTCGGGCCCGCCGACGCGTATGACGTCGTCGTGCGGATCGGGAACCAGGACTCCGAGTACGACCTCGACCTGTACGGCGGCACCAGCGACCCGGACGAGGCCGCGGCCGTGCTCGCCGAGGGGCTGGTCGGGGATCTCGCCGATCCGCACCCGGGCAGCGACACCCGCCGCTCCACCACCGTGCTCGCGCAGCTGCTCGGGCCGTTCCGCGCCGTCCACGGGCGTTTCCCCTCCGTACCGGAGCTGCGGCAGCTGCTGGACGGGGCGCCGGGGCCGTTCGCCGCGCTGCGGCAGGGGCTGCAGGAGTCCGGTCGGGAGTCGCTGCTGCGCGAGCTCGACGCCCGGGAGCGGCAGATGGGGCAGCCCGGAGACGTCGGCGGGGTGCTGGCCGACCGGGTCGCGCTGCTCGACCGGCCCGCCTTCGCCGGTTTCTTCGACACCTCGGGCCAGTCGCGGCCCTTCACGCTGAAGGCCCTCGACCATCCCGTGCGCGTCCGCATCGACCTGCCCGAGCGCGGGCACGCCGACGCCTCCCGGATGCTCGCGCGGCTGGTGCTCGCCCAGTTCACGGCCAGTGTCGCCGTACGCGAGGACCGGTCGCTGTTCGCCTGCCTGGTGCTCGACGACGCGACCGGGGTCGTGACGCCCGAGGCCGTGCGCGGCATCCAGCGGCTGCGATCCGGGAACGCCGGTGTCGTGCTGACCCTGCGGACTCTGGACGACGTGGCCCGGCCGCTGCGGGGGCCGCTGCTCGGCGCCACCGGGTGCCGGATGGCGCTGGCGGGCCTCACGCCCTGGGACGGTCAGGACTTCGCCGAGGTGTGGGGCAAGGAGTGGACCGAGGCCCGTGACGTCACCGACCGGCAGATCATCGCCGAGACCCCGGCGGGCAAGGCGCTGCACGCGGTCCGGCGGGTGATCACCGGCAAGGCGCCGACGGCCCGGGCGGTGACCGTCCGGCAGGTCGAGCGCGAGCGCTGGTCCGCCTCGGAACTGGCCCACGGGGTGCCGGCCGGGCACGCGGTGCTGTCGCTGACCACCGTGCAGGGCGAGCACGCGCCACCCCTGCTGGTGAACCTGCGGGGCTGAGACCTCGACGGGCTGTGCACCCGCGCGGTACGCGCGGACCATACGGTGAGGCAGAATCGTCACAGGTCGTTCATACGCGGCGGCCAAAAGGACACCATGCTCACACCGCCCTGACGCAGACCTGAAGGCCTCATGCCCCCGACGCTCGCCTCGCTCGTCCACCACTCCGCGCTGAAGCTGACCGTGCGGGCGGGGGAGGACCGCCTCGACGTACCGGTCCGCTGGGCGCACGTCAGCGAGCTCGCCGACCCCGTGCCCTACATGGAGGGCGGGGAGCTGCTGCTGATCACCGCGCTCAAGCTGGACGCCGAGGACCCGGAAGCCATGCGGCGCTACGTGCGGCGGCTGGCCGGCGCCGGCGTGGTCGGGCTCGGCTTCGCCGTGGGCGTCAACTACGAGGAGATTCCCCAGGCGCTCGTCGACGCGGCCGAGGAGGAGGGCCTGCCGCTGCTGGAGGTGCCCCGCCGGACCCCGTTCCTCGCCATCAGCAAGGCCGTGTCCGCCGCGATCGCCGCCGACCAGTACAAGGCCGTCACCGCGGGGTTCGCCGCCCAGCGCGAGCTGACCCGGCAGGCGCAGACCGGCGGTCCGGAAGGGCTGCTGGCCGCGCTGGCCGCCCAGGTCGACGGCTGGGCGGCGCTGTACGACGCGTCGGGCGCCGTCGTCGCCGCGGCTCCCGAGTGGGCCGGACGGCGGGCCGCGCGGCTCACCGGCGACGTGCAGCGGCTGCGGGACCGCCCCGTGCCGGCCTCGTCGGTGGTCGGCGGGCCGGAGAACGAGGACCGGGTCGAACTGCACACCGTGGGGACCGGCCGGCGGCCCCGCGCCGCGCTCGCCGTCGGCACCGCCGCCACCCTGGGCACCGCCGAGCGGTACGCCGTCCACTCGGCCATCGCCCTGCTGACCCTCACCACGGAGCGCTCCCGCTCCCTCCAGGCGGCCGAGCAGCGGGTCGGCACCGCGGTGCTGCGCATGCTGCTGGCCGGGGAGCCGGACCACGCGCGGGCGGTCGCCGGGGACCTGTACGGGGGCCTGCTGGACGCGCCGTTCCGGATGCTGGTCGCCGAACGGGTGCCGGTGTCCGCCTCGGCGGCGCTGGCCCGTGCCGAGGCCCGCGCCGCCGCCCCGGCCCCCGACCGGCCCTCCGCCGCAGCGCTCGCCGCGGCCGACACGGACGGCGACCGGCTGGCGGCGCTCGCCGACGTCCTGGAGTCCGCGGCGGCCCGGGCCGGCGAGGCCGTGCTCGTCGTGCCGGAGGGGGAGCGGCTGGTGGTGCTGGCCGCGGACGGCGGCGCCGCTGCGGCGGCCTGCGCCGAGTACGCGGCGGCCCTGGAGACGGCCCGGACCACCGTGCGCGAGAAGGTGCCGGGGGGCGAGGAGGACGAGCTGGTCGTGGGCCTGTCGGCACCGGCCGGACCGATCGCCGCGTCGGCCGCGTACAAGCAGGCCGAGCAGGCCCTGTCGGTGGCCAGGCGGCGCGGACGCGTCCTGGTGGAGCACGAGCAGATGGCGGCCGGATCCGTGCTGCCGCTGCTCGCGGACGACGCCGTACGGGCGTTCGCCGACGGCATGCTGCGTCCGCTGTACGAGCACGACGCCACGGGCCGCGGCGACCTGGTCGCCTCCCTGCGCGCCTGGCTGTCCAAGCACGGCCAGTGGGACGCGGCGGCGGCCGACCTCGGCGTCCACCGCCACACCCTGCGCTACCGCATGCGCCGCGTCGAGGAGATCCTCGGCCGCTCCCTGGACGACCCGGACGCCCGGATGGAGCTCTGGCTGGCCCTGAAGGCGACCGGCACCGACTAGCCAAACCGTAGTGTCCCCGGTCGCCACTGCTACGACCCGGACAAGCGCCCTTCGGCCACTGCGCCCCTACGGTTGGTCCCGTACCACTGGATCACCCCCAACGCCGAAGGGCCGGAACGAACATGACCTCCACCCACGCCTTCTGGCTCGCCGGCCGCCAGGCCACCGGCGAGGACACCTTCGACGTCACCTCCCCGTGGGACGGACGGCTCGTGGGCAAGGTGAGCGTGCCGACGGACGCGCAGGTCGAGGAGGCCGTGGCCGCCGCCTACGCCGTGCGCGACGAGTTCGCCGCCACGCCGGCCCACGTGCGCGCCGCCGCCCTCGACCACGTCAGCAGGCGCCTCGCCGAGCGCACCGAGGAGATCGCGCGACTGATCTCCGCCGAGAACGGCAAGCCCATGAAGTGGGCGCGCGGCGAGGTCGGCCGTGCCGTCTCCGTGTTCCGCTTCGCGGCCGAGGAAGCCCGGCGGTTCAACGGCGGCGAGGCCCAGCGCCTCGACACCGACCTCGGCGGCCAGGGCCGGCTCGCCCTCACGCGCCGGTTCCCCAAAGGCGTCGTGCTGGGCATCGCGCCCTTCAACTTCCCGCTGAACCTCTGCGCCCACAAGGTCGCCCCGGCCATCGCCGCCGGCGCCCCGATCATCCTCAAGCCGGCCCCCGCGACCCCGCTGTCCGGCCTGATCATCGGTGACCTGCTGGCCGAGACCGAGCTGCCCGCCGGCTCCTGGAGCATCCTGCCGGTCGCCAACGACAAGATGCCCGCGCTGGTGCAGGACGAGCGCCTGCCCGTGATCTCGTTCACCGGCTCCGAGAAGGTCGGCTACGCGATCATGGACTCGGTGCCGCGCAAGCACTGCACGCTGGAACTGGGCGGCAACGGCGCGGCCGTCGTCCTCGCCGACTGGGCGAGCGACGAGGACCTGGACTGGGCGGCGAACCGCATCGCCACCTTCTCCAACTACCAGGGCGGCCAGTCCTGCATCTCCGTCCAGCGGGTCATCGCCGACGCCTCGGTGTACGACCGGCTGCTGCCGCGCATCGTCGCCGCCGTCGAGGCCCAGGTCACCGGCGACCCGAGCGACGACGCCACCGATGTCGGCCCGCTGGTCAGCGAGGACGCCGCGAAGCGCGTCGAGACGTGGGTGCGGGAGGCCGTGGACGCCGGTGCGCGGCTGCTGACCGGCGGCAAGCGCGACGGCGCCTCCTACGCGCCGACCGTCCTGGCCGAGGTCCCGGCCGACGTGACGATCTCCTGCGAGGAGGTCTTCGGACCGGTCCTCACCGTGCAGAAGGCCGACGGTGAGGCCGAGGCCTTCGCCGCCGTCAACGACTCCAAGTACGGCCTCCAGGCGGGCGTGTTCACGCACGACCTGCAGACCGCCTTCCGCGCCCACCGGGCCCTGGAGGTCGGCGGCGTGGTCGTCGGCGACGTCCCGTCCTACCGCGCCGACCAGATGCCGTACGGCGGCGTCAAGCAGTCCGGGGTGGGCCGTGAGGGTGTGCGGTTCGCGATGGAGGACTACACCTACGAGCGTGTGATGGTCCTGACCGGAATCACTCTCTAGCTTATGGGAACCATTTTCATATAAGCTTTGCGAAGGGGTCCGGCACCGATGCCTTCCGGTGCCGGGCCCCTTCTCTGCGCCGGCCTGCTCCGGACCCTCAGCCGGAGAAGCCGACGTGCGCGAGCCGCAGCGGTCCGCGCAGTCTCAGGTGCAGGTCGTGCACGCCCGCGGCGGCGACAGCGGCGACGAGCGGCACGTAGTCGTACGGGCCCCGGGTGGGCGCGGCGGTCGACAGCTCCGCCAGCACCGGGCCGCCGTCCAGGGACAGCTCGACCGTGCCCTCGCCGGCCACCTCCACCGTCACTTCACAGACGCCGGGCCCGAAGTCGCAGGCACGGTAGACGAGTTCGCCGCCGGAGACGTCCGCCGGCGTCACCGCGTCGCCCGCCACCTTCGTCCGGTCGACGATCTCGACGCCGCGCTGCTCGTCGAAGGAGGCCGCGGCCAGGCCGTCCGTGACGACCGCACGCGGCAGGGCGGGCTCGCCGGCCGGCCTGACCTCCGTCCGCAGCCGGATGTCCTCGCTGGACGCCCCGGCCAGCAACTCGCAGGCGCCCGGCTCCACCCGCCACCGCTCCTGGGCCACGTCCCAGAACGCGAAGGCGGACAGCGGGACGTCGAAGGTCAGCTGTGCCGTCGCGCCCGGGGCGAGCGTGATCCGGCGGTGGTCCAGCAGCTCGCGGCGCGGACGCGGACGGGACGGGCCGACGGCCCGCACATAGAGCTGGGCCACCTCGTCGGCCGTGAGCCGGCCGGTGTTGGTGACCGAGAAGGAGACCCGCACCCCCTCCTCCCCGGCCGCCGCTGTCAGCCCGTCGTAGGAGAACGACGCGTAGGACAGGCCGTGCCCGAAGGGGAACAGGGGCGTGCCCTCGAAGTACAGGTACGTCTGGCGGCTGCCGATGACGTCGTAGTCGAGCAGGTCCGGCAGGTCGGAGTCGCAGGCGTACCAGGTCTGCGGGAGGCGGCCGGCGGGGGAGACGTCGCCGGCCAGGACGCGGGCCAGGGCGGTGCCGGCCGCCTGGCCGCCGTGCGCGGTCCACAGCACGGCCGGCAGCTCCGCCGGGTCGACGGCGTACGGATAGGCGCTGACCAGGGCCAGCACGGTGGCCGGGTTCGCCGCGCGGGCCGCCCGCAGCAGCCGCTCCTGGTGGTCCGGCAGCCGCAGCGTCGTACGGTCCTCGGTCTCCCGGCCGCCCAGGTGCGGGTCGTTGCCCGCGACCACCACGACCACGTCCGCCCGTGCCGCGGCACGCGCCACCGCCTCCTCGCCGCGCTCTGCGACGACCAGCTCGAAGACCTCGGGATCCTCGTCGGCAACCTTCACGCCGTCGGCGGAGACACAGACGTGGCGACCCGTTCCCAGGTGCTTGAGGAGGTGCCCGTCCCCGTGCGGTTCCAGGCTGAACGTCTCCTGCACGACCCAGCCGCCCGGCTGGTCGGCGGCGGCGCGGACGTACCCGTCCTCGGCGACCGAGAGGTAGCGGCCGTCGGGCGCCCGCAGGGTCAGCACGCCCCCGCCCCAGTCGACCAGGGCCAGTTCGGTGCCGGCCGCGTCGGTGGTGAGCGCGGGCAGGTCGGTGCGGCCGGCGAGCAGCGCCGGGTCGAGCGCGCCCTCGGCGCCGCGCACCTCGTCAGCGGCGTCCCCGGCCACCGGCACGTGCAGGAACGCGCCCGACGCGGTCCGCAGCAGGACCCGGTCCACGCCCTCGGCGAACTCCACCCGCTCCGCACCGAACCGCTCGTACAGGCCCTCCAGCGGGGTCGAGCGGTGGATGAGGGTGCCGCTGTACCAGTCGAGCTTGCACTCGTCGGCGAGCAGCCCCACCACGGCGACGCGGGTGCCGGCGGCCAGCGGCAGCAGCCCGTCGTTCTTCAGCAGCACGATCGCCTGCTCGGCGGCCTCCTGCGCCAGCGTGCGGTGCTCCGGGGTGTCGAACGCGGCCGTCGCCTCGTGCGGGTCGTCCCGCGGGTCGAACTCGCCGAGCCGGAAGCGCACCGAGAGCTGCCGGCGCACGGCCGTGTCGAGGTCCGCCTCCGTCAGCAGGCCGCGCTCCAGGGCCCGCCGCAGCCGCCCGGTGATCTGCGAGGAGTCCGTTCCGTGGTCGGTGAAGCTGTCGACGCCCGCGACGAGCGAGGCGGCGGTCGCCTCCTCGTGCGTGTCGAAGTAGTGCTCGGCGTCGACCAGGTTGCTCGGCGCGCCCGCGTCCGAGCAGACCAGCAGCTCCTGGTCGGTCCAGGTGCGCAGGTGCGCGCGCAGGTACGGGGAGACGTGGTTGGGGCGGCCGTTGACCAGGTTGTACGCCGGCATCACCCCGGCCACCGCGCCCGCCTCCACCGTGGCGCGGAAGGCCCGCAGGTCGTACTCGTGCAGCACGCGCGGGCGCACCGAGCTGGACGAGGTGGCGCGGTCCGTCTCGTTGTTGTGGGCGAGCCAGTGCTTCAGCACGGGCGCGGTGCGCCAGTAGACCGGGTGGTCGCCGCGCAGGCCGCGGGTGTAGGCGGTGGCGATGGCCGAGGTCAGCCTCGGGTCCTCCGAGTAGCCCTCCTCGTTGCGGCCCCACAGGGGGTGGCGCAGCAGGTTGACCGTCGGGGCCCACACGTTGAGGCCGACCCGGTCGTCCTTGGCGCGCATCGCGCGGACCTCCCGGGACACGGCGTCGCCGACCCGCCGTACCAGGTCGGGGTTCCAGGTCGCGCCGAGCCCGACGGCCTGCGGGAACACCGTCGCGGGACCCATCCAGGCGACGCCGTGCAGGGCCTCCTGGCCGGTGCGGAACGCGGCGATGCCGAGCCGTTCGACGGCGGGCGCGAACTGGTGCAGGAAGGAGATCTTCTCGTCGAGGGTGAGCCGCCCCAGCAGGTCGTCGACGCGTTCCGCGAAGGGCAGCCGCGGATCACGGAACGGTTCGGTGGGTGGCGTGTGTGCGGTCACGTGGGGATCCCTTGCACTGGATCGGCGGCGCTTTCGAAGCGCTTCGATGCTGATTCGACGACGGGCCGGGTGTCAAGGGAGCGGAGTCATCACTTCAAGCGGTGCACAGGAAAGGTCCCTTATTGAGCCCGGGAGGAAGTTTGGGAACGACCCTTGTGCACCCTGGGGCGTTCACTTAACCTCGCAGCAACATCGAAGCGCTTCGACTGGTGAGACCCGGTGCATCGGTCGAAGTCCCGCTTCAGCTCAGCCAGTTCCACTCGAGACACCGCAGCCGACGGCCTCCGCCGGGTGTCCTGGTGTGCCATGAAGGGTTGACGCAATGACGCCGAACGCCGCCTCCGCCTCCTCGGGACCGAGCCGGAGAAGTTTCCTCGCCTCCACGGCGGTCGCCACCGCAGCGGTGGCGGGTGGGACGCCGCTGCTCGCCGCGTGCGGCGGATCGGACAGCGGATCGCGGGACGGCACCACCTCGGGCAAGGACGCCAGGAAGATCCTGCCCGCCTACGTGGCCAGCAACGTGGTGAAGCCGGACATCCCGTCCAGGAACGGCTCGGCCATCGGCTTCACCGGCAAGCTGGACCTCGCCACCCTCAAGACCTCGGTCGCGAAGAAGCTCGGCAAGGGCGGCAAGGTCACCGTCATGGCGCCGTTCTGGGGTTCGCCGCCGAAGCAGGACAACGCCTACTACACCGCGATGAACGACCTGATCGGCGTCGACGTCGTCTGGCAGAACCAGGACGGCAACACCTACGACCAGAAGCTCGGCGCGGTCCTCGCCTCCAGCGACGTCCCGGACGTGGTGGTCGTCCCCGGGTGGAACATGGGCGGCAAAATACCCAGCGCCATCATCAGCAAGTTCGCCGACCTCGGCCCCTACCTGTCCGGGGACGAGGTCAAGGAGTACCCGAACCTCGCCGCGATCCCGACCGACGCCTGGCGGCGTTCCATCTTCGGCGGCAAGCTGCGCGGCCTGCCCATGCCGGCGCCGTCCGCCCCCTCCATGGTGCCTCTGTACCGGCAGGACGTCTTCGAGAAGGAGGGCTACGAAGTCCCGCGGTCCTGCGACGAGTTCATGGCCCTGGCCAAGGAGATCACCAACGCCAGGGCCAAGCGGTGGGCCTGCCTGGACATGAAGTGGACCGCCTTCCAGGCCTTCGGTGTGCTCTCCGGCAGCGAGAAGCCGCTGGGCTGGAACCTCGTCGACGGCAAGCTCGTCAACCGCATCGAGACCGAGGAGTTCCTCGAGGCCCTGGAGTGGTCCCGCAAGCTCTTCGCCGCCGGGGTCGTCCACCCCGACTCCAAGATGGGCAAGAACGCCCCCGACCCGGGTCCCAAGTTCGCGGCGGGCGAGTTCCTGATCTACCCCAACAACATCTCCCAGTGGTGGGGCCGCACCGCCGAACAGGCCACGCAGAACCCGGAGTTCAAGATCTGGGGCATGGACGTCTGGGGCCACGACGGAGGCGACCCCACCCTGTGGGCCGATCAGCCCGCCGGCATCTTCGCCTTCGTCAACAAGAAGGCCTCCGAGTCGGTCGTCCGCGACGTGCTGGCCGTCGCCAACGTCACCGCGGCGCCGTACGGCACCAAGGAGTACATGATGACCAACTACGGCGTCGAAGGCACCCACTACACCGTCAAGGACGGCGTCCCCGTCAAGACCGACAAGGGCAACATCGAGGTGATGAACGCCTACGTCATGGTCGCGTCTCCCGCCGCGACCCTCGCGCACCCCGACTTCCCCGAGGTCGCCAGGGGCCAGGTCGAGTGGCAGCAGCGGATGGGCGCGTTCGCCAGGAAGTCCTCCTTCTGGGGCATGCAGATCACCGAGCCCGCCCGGTACACCAACCTCACCAACGACGTCGAGCAGCTCGAGGACGACATCGTCCGCGGCCGGAAGAAGATCAGCGACATGCAGCAGTTCGTCTCCGACTGGAAGAGCAAGGGCGGCGACGAACTGCGCGACTGGTACCGGAAGCTCCTCGACGAGAACGGCTCGGCGGCGAGCTGACCCGGCCCTGAGGCAAGGAGAACAGCCGTGTCGCACAGCACGGTGCCTCGGAGCGGTACCGAGGCCGGAACGCTCAAGAAGACCCCGGTGGCGCCCGGTGACGTCACCGGATCCCGGCAGAGGCCGCCCGAGGCCAGGCTGAGCCTCCGGCACAGGTTCCGACGCGATCGCGTCCTGGTCCTCATGACCCTGCCGGCCGTCCTGCTGGTGCTGGTCTTCAACTACCTGCCCATCCTCGGCAACGTCGTCGCCTTCCAGGACTACGACCCCTACATCAGCGACAACGGCGTCATCTCCATCCTGAACAGCCCCTTCGTGGGCCTGGAGAACTTCCAGCGGATCTTCGAGGACTCGGCCTTCTGGAACGCCGTCGAGAACACGCTGGTGCTGTTCTTCGTCCAGCTCGTGCTGTTCTTCCCGATCCCGATCCTGCTCGCGCTGCTCATCAACAGCGTGGTCCGGCCCCGCGTGCGGGCCGTCGCGCAGGCGGTGCTCTACCTGCCGCACTTCTTCTCGTGGGTGCTGGTCATCGCCGTCTTCCAGCAGATGTTCGGCGGCGCGGGGATGCTCTCCCAGCTTCTGCGGCAGAACGGGTACGACGGCATCGACATCATGACCAACCCGGACACCTTCGCCTTCCTGCTCACCGCGCAGAGTGTGTGGAAGGACGCCGGGTGGGGGATCATCGTCTTCCTCGCGGCCCTGGCCTCGGTGTCCCAGGACCACTACGAGGCGGCCGCGATGGACGGCGCCGGACGCTGGCGCCGCATGTGGCACGTCACGCTGCCCGCCCTGCGACCGGTGATCGCGCTCCTGCTGGTGCTGCGCGTCGGCGACGCCCTGACCGTCGGGTTCGAGCAGATCCTGCTGCAACGCGACGCCGTCGGACCGGGAGCGGGGGAGGTCCTCGACACCTTCGTGTGGTGGAACGGCGTGCGCAACCAGGACTTCAGCTACGCGGCCGCCGCCGGTCTCATCAAGGGCGTGGTCAGCATCGGCCTGGTCCTCGCCGCGAACAAGGTGGCCCATCTCATGGGCGAGCAGGGGGTGTACAAGAAGTGACCGCCGTCGTCGAGAAGCCGGCGAACAAGCCGCGCCCGTGGGCCGCCCCGCCCCGCCCCGCGTGGGAGGAGGAGCCCTCCAGGGCCGGCCTCGCGGGCAAGGGCATCGCCCTGTCCTTCGCCTGCCTGGCGATCCTCTTCCCACTGTGGATCGTGGTCGTCACCAGCCTCTCCTCGCGGAAGACCATCGACGAGGCGGGCGGCCTGGTGCTGGTGCCCAAGGGCATCACCTTCATCGCGTACCGGGAACTGCTCGGCGGCGGCCAGGTCACCCGCGCCGCGGTCATCAGCATTCTCGTCACCCTGGTCGGCACGCTGTTCTCCATGGCGGTGTCCGTCCTGTGCGCATACGGCCTGTCCCGCAGCGGTTCCCTCGGCCACCGCTGGATCCTGATGACGTTGCTGGCGACCATGTTCTTCAGCGCCGGCCTCATCCCCACGTATCTGCTCGTGCAGTCCCTCGGCCTGACGGACAGCTACCTCGCGCTGATCCTGCCGAGCGCGGTGAGCGTCTTCAACATCCTGGTGCTGCGCGGCTTCTTCATGGGGATCTCGCAGGAACTCGTCGACAGCGCGCGCATCGACGGTGCCGGGGACTTCCGCATCCTCCGGCAGATCGTCATGCCGCTGTCACGGGCCGTCCTCGCGGTGATCACGCTGTTCTACGCCGTGGGCTACTGGAGTGCCTGGTTCAACGCGTCGCTCTACCTGAACGACCAGGACATGATGCCGTTGCAGAACGTGATGATCCAGCTCGTGCAGAAGCAGGAAGCGCCGGTCGGTCTCGGACAGGCCATCAAGACGGGTCAGTTGTCGGGGCTGGCGGTGCAGATGGCGGTCATGGTGATGGCCCTGTTGCCGGTCGCCGTGCTGTCACCCTTCGTCCAGAGGCACTTCAAGAAGGGGATGCTGACGGGCGCGGTGAAGGGCTGACGGATCGCGCCGTCGGGCTGTCCCTCGTCTTCCGTGTGCGGCCCCTCCAAGGCTGATCGCGCAGTTCCCCGCGCCCCCAGGTCCCCCTGTCCTCCCCCCTTCGTGAAGACGAGGTATGTCATGCATGCGTCCAGCCCGAGCAGAAGAACCGTCCTGGCCGGGACCGCCGCCGTCGCCGCGCTCACCGCCGTTCCCCTCCTGTCCGGCCGCGCGCACGCCGCGGAGGCGGCCGTCCCGGCCGGCCGGGCCTACCGCTGGCGCAACGTCGTCCAGGGTGGCACCGGATTCATCACCGGCGTGCTGTTCCACCCCGCCGTGCGCGGCCTCGCCTACGCCCGTACCGACATCGGCGGCGCCTACCGCTGGGAGGACCGGACCGGCCGGTGGGTGCCGCTGACCGACCACATCGGCTGGGACGACTGGAACCTGCTGGGCGTGGAGGCCATGGCCGTCGACCCGTCCCATCCGGACCGGGTCTACCTCGCCCTCGGCACCTATGCCCAGCCCTGGGCCGGCAACGGGGCCGTGCTGCGCTCCGAGGACCGCGGAGCCACGTGGCGGCGCACCGACCTCACCGTGAAGCTCGGGGCCAACGAGGACGGGCGCGGATGCGGTGAGCGGCTGCTCGTCGACCCGCGCGACAGCGACACCCTCTGGCTCGGCACCCGGCACGACGGACTGCTCAGGTCGACGGACCGGGGCGCCAGTTGGCAGGCCGTGAGCTTCCCGGCCACACCCGGCCCCACCGGCCGGGGCATCACGCTCCTGGTGGCGGCGGGCCGTACCGTCTACGCCGGCTGGGGCGACTCCGACGGCACCTCCGCGAACCTCTACCGCACCGCCGACGGCACCACCTGGGAGGCCGTCCCCGGGCAGCCCACGGGCATCGCCGCCAGGGTGCCGATCCGCGCCGCGTACGACCGGCACACCCGCGAGCTGTACGTGACGTACGCCGACGCGCCCGGACCCAACGGCCAGTCCGACGGCAGTGTGCACAAGCTGCGCACCAGCAGCGGGACATGGACCGAGGTCACACCCGTCAAGCCCGGCGGCACCACGGGCGACGGCGGGACCGACTCCTTCGGCTACGGCGGGGTCGCCGTCGACGCCCGCCGGCCCGGCACGCTCGTCGTCTCCACCAATAACCGCTGGGCCGAGATCGACACCGTGTTCCGCTCCACCGACGGCGGCCGCAGCTGGACCTCCTTGAAGGACACGGCCGTCTTCGACGTCTCCGAGACGCCGTTCCTCAACTGGGGCGGCGACAAGCCCAAGTTCGGCTGGTGGATCCAGGCCCTCGCCCTCGACCCGTACGACTCGCGGCACGTCGTGTACGGCACGGGCGCCACCCTGTACGGGACCCGCGACCTCAAGCACTGGGCGCCGCAGATCCGCGGCCTGGAGGAGGCCTCCGTCCGCCAGCTGCTCTCGCCCCCGGCCGGCGAGGCACACCTGCTCAGCGGGTCCGGCGACATCGGCGTGATGTACCACGAGCGGCTCACGGCGTCGCCCTCACGCGGCATGGCGTCGAACCCGGTGTTCGGCACGTCGACCGGCCTGTCGCTGGCCGCGGCCGAGCCGTCGTACGTGGTCCGGGCGGGCTGGGGCGACCACGGCAACGGGGCCTGGTCGAACGACGGCGGCAGGACCTGGGCCCCCTTCGAGGCGCAGCCCGCCGTCGCCAAGGACGCCCCGGGACCGATCGCCACCAACGCCGACGGCAGCGTGCTGCTGTGGTCCTTCGGCACGGGCAACCCCGGCTACCGCTCGGCCGACAACGGCACCACCTGGTCCGAGGTCGCCTCCTTCCCGAAGGGCGCCGTCCCGGTCGCCGACCCCGTCGACCCGGCCCGCTTCTACGCCTTCGACACCACCACCGGCACGGTGTTCGCCAGCACCGACGGCGGACTGACCTTCACCGCGGGGGCGACCGGCCTGGCCACCGGCGACGCCGAGTTCCAGTTGACGGCCGCCCCGGGCCGTACCGGCGACCTGTGGCTCAGCCTCAAGGGGAACGGGCTGTACCGCTCCACCGACGGCGGCACGACCTTCACCAAGGTCGCCGGCTGCCGGGCCTCGTACACCCTCGGCTTCGGCAAGGCCGCCGAGGGTGCCTCCTACCCGGCGCTCTACATGGTCGGCTCCACCGAGGCGGTCACCGCCGTGTACCGCTCGGACGACGAGGCGAAGACCTGGACACGGATCAACGACGACCGGCACCAGTGGGGCTGGATCGGCGCCGCCGTCACGGGCGACCCGCGCGTGTACGGCCGGGTCTACATCGCCACCAACGGGCGCGGCGTCCAGTACGGGGAGCCCGCCTGATGCCCGGCCTGACCGACGCGACCCGGGGCCGCCTCCTCTACGGCGGCGACTACAACCCGGAGCAGTGGCCCGAGGAGACCTGGCACGAGGACGTCCGGCTGATGAAGGCCGCCGGCGTCAACTCGGTCACCCTCGGCGTCTTCTCCTGGTCGATGCTGGAACCCGAGCCCGGCGCACGGGAGTTCGGCCGGCTGGACACGCTGATGGACCTGATGCACGAGCACGGCATCGGCGTCGTCCTCGCCACCCCGACCTCCTCGCCCCCGCCCTGGATGGGCCGGCTGCACCCCGACACCCTGCCCGTCACCGAGGACGGCCGCACCGAGTGGTGGGGCGGACGGCAGCACTTCTCGCACTCCAGCGCCACCTACCGGCGCTACGCCGCCGCCATCACCGAGGACCTGGCCGCCCGCTACGGCGGCCACCCGGCCCTGACGATGTGGCACATCAACAACGAGTACTGCACCTACGACCACGGCGACGAGGCCGCGGCCGCCTTCCGCCGCTGGCTGCGCGCGAAGTACCGCACGCTCGACGCCCTCAACGAGGCCTGGGGCACCGCCTTCTGGAGCCAGGGCTACGACACCTGGGACGGCATCCTGCCGCCCCGCCTGCCGCACTACCTGCGCAACCCCGGTCAGGTCCTGGGCTTCCGGCGGTTCACCTCCGACATGCTCCTGGAGTGCTACACCGCCGAGCGGGACATCGTCCGCCGCCACACCCCGCACATCCCGGTCACCACCAACTTCATGCCGCTGTGGTCCGGCCAGGACGCGTGGCGCTGGGCCGGGGAGGAGGACGTCGTCTCCGTCGACCTGTACCCCGACCCGCGCGACCCGCTGGGCGCCCAGAGCGGCGCCCTGGTGCAGGACATGACCCGCTCCCAGGCCCGCGGGCCGTGGATGCTCATGGAGCAGGCGGCCGGGCCGGTCAACTGGCGGGGGGTGAACCACCCCAAGCCCCGGGGGATGAACCGGCTGTGGTCGCTCCAGGCCGTGGCCCGGGGCGCCGACGCCGTCTGCTACTTCCAGTGGCGGCAGTCCCGGCAGGGCGCCGAGAAGTTCCACTCCGGCATGGTCAGCCACGCGGGGGAGGAGGGCCGGACGTACCAGGAGGTCAAGGGGCTCGGCGCCGACCTGGCGCGGATCGCCCCCGAGGTGAGCGGCCGGCACCTCACCGCGGACATCGCCGTCCTGCACGACTGGCACTCCTGGTGGGCCGGCGCCCAGGACGGCCGCCCGTCCAGCCGGGTGGAGTACCCCGACGTCCTGCGCGCCTGGCACCGGGCCCTGTGGCAGGCGCACCTCACCACCGACTTCGCCCACCCCGAGCATGATCTGACGCGGTACCCGCTGGTCGTCGTGCCCCAGCTGTACGCGCTCACCGACACCGCGACCGGCAACCTCCTGGCGTACGTGCGGCAGGGCGGCACCCTCGTCTGCGGGTTCCACACCGGCGTCGCCGACGAGGACGACCGGGTCCGCCCCGGCGGCATGGACGCCCGGCTGCGGGAACTGTTCGGCATCCGCACGCTGCACGAGTGGTGGCCGCTGGACGAGGGGGAGACCGTCACCTGCGAGGGCTTCCGGGGCACCCTGTGGTCCGAGGAGCTGGAGGGCGACGGCACCGCCGAGGAGACCCTGCTCTACCAGGGCGGCGAACTCGACGGGCTGCCCGCCGTGCTGCGCAAGGGCCGGGCCTGGTACGTCTCCACGCTCCCGGAGCCCGCCGCGCTGCGCGACCTGCTGGCCCGCATCGCCAGGGGCGCGGGCGTCCGGCCGGTGCTCGACGGACTGCCCGAGCAGGTGGAGGCCGTACGCCGGGGCGAGGTGCTGTTCGTGCTCAACCACGGCCGCGAGCCGGTCACCGTCGAGGTGCCCGGCACCCACCACGACCTGCTGACCGGCACGGACATCACCGACCGGATCACCCTCGGGCGCCACGGGGCGGCGGTGCTGCGGCCATGACCGACTCCGCCCCCGTCCACGGCACCTGGGAGCCGCACCCGGCCGGCCGCTGGGAGGACGCCTTCCTCAGCGGCAACGGCCACCACGGCGCCCTCGTGTTCGGCGACCCGAACGCCGAGCGGGTCGTCGTCACGCACCACTCACTGGTGCGGCCCAACGGCCGGGACGACCGGCCCCCGCAGCTCGCGGCCGGTCTCGCCGCCCTCCAGGACCGCCTCCTGGCCGGTGACACGAGTGCCGCCGAGAGCTTCACGGACGGCCGCCCGCTCCAGTGGGTGCAGCCCTTCCACCCCGCCTTCCAGGTCCGGGTGGTCCGGCCGGCCGGCAACTGCCCCGGCTACCGCCGGGACGTCGACTTCACCACCGGCGTGGTGAGCGCGGCCTGCGACGGCTGGGCCGGGCGGGTCTTCGTCTCCCGCGCCGACGACGTGATCGTCCAGCACGTCACGGGCCCCGCCCTGACCCTCGACATCGACCTGGACCACCGGCTCCCCGGCGCCCCCGTCGGACTGGGCGTCGGCCACGGAGCCGTCCTCACCCCCGACGGCGCCCTGCTCAGCCTGCGCGTCCGCTACCCGGACAGCGACCGGGCCTGCACCGGCGTCACCCGGATCACCGTCACCGGTGGCACCACCACCCTCGTGCCCCCGGGCGTGCACATCGAGGGCGCCCGGTCCGTCCTGATCCTCACCCGGGTGTTCCGGCACACCGGCGAGCTCGACGTGGTCGCCGAGGGCCGTGCCCTGCGCGACCTGCCCGCCGACCCCGCCGAACTCCTGGACCGCCATGCCGCCCTGCACCGCACCGCCTACGCCCGCGTCACCCTCGACCTGCGCGCCGACCCCGCCGAACGCGCCCTGCCGGGCTCCGAACTGCTCAAGCGGCCGCGCGGCGCCGCCCTGCTGGAACGCCTCTTCGCCGCCGGCCGCTACCACCTGCTCAGCGCGAGCGGCCTCTTCCCGCCCCGCCTGACCGGACTGTGGACCGGGGACTGGAACACCGCCTGGTCGGGCGCCTTCACCAACGACGCCAACCTCAACCTCCAGACCGCCTCGGCCGCGGCCGCCGCCCTGCCCGAGGTCACCGAGGCCCACGCGCACCTGATCCACCGTCTGCTGCCCGACTGGCGCGACAACGCCCGGGCCGTCTTCGGCACCCGGGGCGCCGTCGCCCCCGCCCACACCGACGGCGAGTCCGGCCACTCCTGCCACTTCAGCCGCGAGTACCCGCTGCACCTGTGGACGGCCGGGGCCGACTGGCTGCTCAAGCCGCTCGTCGACCACGACGACACCCGGGGCGCCCGCGACCCGCGCACCGCCGCCGCCCTCGCCGACGTCGCCCTCTTCTTCGAGGACTTCCTCACTCGCACCGATGACGACGGCCACCTCGTCGTCGTCCCCTCCTACTCACCCGAGAACCGCCCCGCCAACGCGAGCTGGGGCACGATCAACGCCGCCATGGACCTCTCCGCGGCCCGCCACGCCCTGCGCACGGCCGCCGCCTACCACCCGGGCACCCCGGAAGCCGACCGCTGGAACGCCCTCGCCGACCGGCTCCCGCCGCACCGCGTCAACGCCGACGGAGCCCTGGCCGAATGGGCCTGGCCGGGCCTGGAGGACTCCTACGACCACCGCCACCTCAGCCACCTCTACGGCGTCTGGCCGCTCGACGAGATCACCCCCTACGACACCCCCGGGCTCGCGGCCGCCGCCCACCGCGCCCTGGAACTGCGCGGCGCCGAGAACGACTCCGCGCACGGCCATCTGCACCACGCCCTCGTCGCGGCCCGGCTCCGGGACGGCGACCGCGTCGCCCACGCCCTCGGCCGGGTCCTGGACGGCGACTTCTTCCATTCCTCGCTGATGAGCGCGCACTACCCCGGCCGCGACGTCTACAACGCCGACGCCGCGCACACCCTGCCCGGCGTACTGATCGAGATGCTCGTGCAGTCCACCCCCGACCGGCTGGTGCTGCTCCCCGCGCTCCCGGCGGACCTCCCCGACGGCGCGCTGCGCGGCGTGCGCACCCGGTTCGGCGCCGGGCTGGACCTCACCTGGAGCCGGGACGGCACCGCCACCGCCGTGCTCCGGCCGAGCCGCGACGCCCGCGTCGAACTCATGACTTCCTCCGGCGGCGAGCCCCTCGACCTCGTCGCCGGAGAAGACCGCGTCCTCACGGTGAGAGCGCGGTGATCCCCCCGCAGTTCCCCCCACCCATGGAAGGGACACCATGGCAACACGCACCCTGAGCAGGCTCACCAAGGCCCTGCTGGCCCCGGCCCTCGCGCTCGGCGCCACCGTGGGCCTCGCCTCCGCCCCCGCCTCCGCCGCCGTCTGGAACTCCTGCGACCAGTGGGGCAACACGAGCCTGAACGGCTACACGCTCTACAACAACATCTGGGGATCCGGCGCCGGCAGCCAGTGCGTCTGGGCCAACTCCGGCACCAACTGGGGCGTCTGGGCCGACCACCCCAACACCGGCGGCATCAAGTCCTACCCCAACTCCAAGAAGGTGATCAACAAGACGATCACCTCCCTGTCCTCGCTCAGCAGCACCTACAACGTCACGGTCCCGTCGTCCGGCGCCTACAACACGTCGTACGACATCTGGGACACCGACTACGACTACGAGATCATGCTCTGGGTCAATGACAACGGCGCGGTCGGACCGCTCGGCACCTCCCAGGGCAGCGTCACCCTCGGCGGCCACACCTGGAACGTCTACAAGGGGAACAACGGGGCCAACGAGGTCTTCTCGTTCCTGCGCACGTCCGACTCCAGCTCCGGCAGCGTCAACATCCTGCCGATCCTGAAGTGGATCAAGGACACCAAGAAGTGGATGGGCAACGAGACCATCGGTGACGTGCAGTTCGGCTACGAGATCACCTCGTCGGCCGGCGGCCTGAACTTCACCACCAACAACCTGACCGTCAGCGGCGGCTGACCCCGGCCAGGGGTGGCCGGACGACTCGATCGGCCCGGCCACCCCCCGGCACGGCTACTCCGCCACGGGCAGCCGCGCCCCGTCCCGCAGGAACAGCGGGATCCGGTCCAGCGGGGCGTCGACCGTCACGGCCCGGCCGCCCTCGTACGTCTCACCCGTCCAGGCGTCCGTCCAGACGGCCCCGGCCGGCAGATACGCCGTCCGGGCGGTGGCACCGGCCGTCAGGACCGGGGCGACCAGCAGGTCCGGGCCGAAGAGGTAGCAGTCGTCGACCGACCAGGTGGCCTGGTCCTCCGGGAACTCCAGGAACAGCGGCCGCATCACCGGCAGCCCCTCCTCGTGGGCCGCGCGCATCACCTCCAGCACGTACGGCTTGAGCCGCTCGCGCAGCCGCAGGTACTTCTCCAGGACGGCCCCGGCCTCCTCGCCGTAGGACCACACCTCGTTGGGACCCCCGGTCATCTCCGGGCCCAGCGGCATGCCCGGGTCGCGGAAGCCGTGCAGCCGCATCAGCGGGGACAGCGCGCCGAACTGGAACCAGCGCACCATCACCTCCCGGTACGCCGGGTCGTCCGGGTCGCCGCCGTGGAAGCCGCCGATGTCGGTGTTCCACCACGGGATGCCCGACAGGGCCGTGTTGAGGCCGGCCGCGATCTGCCGGCGCAGGGTCGGGAAGTCGGTGCCGATGTCCCCGGACCACAGGGCGGCGCCGTAGCGCTGACTGCCCGCCCAGGCCGAGCGGTTGAGGGTGACGACCTCGGTCTCGCCGGCCGCCGTCAGGCCCTCGTGGAAGGTGCGGGCGTTCTCGGCCGGGTACATGTTGCCGACCTCCAGGCCCGGTCCCGCCCAGTAGCGCAGGTTCTCCTGGAACCCCGGCTTCAGCTCCGGCTCGCAGGCGTCCAGCCAGAACGCCGTGATGCCGTACGGGTCGAGGTAGTTCTCCTTCACCCTCGACCACACGAACTCCCGTGCCTCGGGGTTGGTCGCGTCGTAGAAGGCCACCTGGACGGTCGAGGCGACCTCCTTGTCCGGCCAGTCGGCGTGCGCCATCGGGCCGTACTGGGTGCCGATGAAGTACCCGCGCTGCTCCATGACCGGGTGGTTCTCGGAGAGGGGCGAGACCGAGGGCCAGACGCTGACCACCAGCGTGATGCCCAGCTCCGCCAGCTCCCGCACCATCGCCGCCGGGTCCGGCCACTCCTCGGGGTCGAACTTCCACTCGCCGAGGTGCGTCCAGTGGAAGAAGTCGCAGACGATCGCCGAGACGGGCAGGCCCCGCCGCCTGTACTCGCGGGCCACCGCCATGAGTTCGTCCTGCGTGCGGTAGCGCAGCTTGCACTGCCAGAAGCCGGCCGCCCACTCCGGCAGCATCGGCGTCCGGCCGGTCACCGCGCTGTAGCGGCGCTGCCCGTCGGCCGGTGCCCCCGCGGTGATCCAGTAGTCGATCTGGCGGGCCGAGTCCGCAACCCACCGGGTGCCGTTGTGGGCGAGTTCGACACGGCCGATCGCCGGGTTGTTCCACAGCAGCGTGTAACCGCGGCTGGAGGTGAGCACCGGGATGCCGACCTCGGCGTTGCGCTGGACCAGGTCCAGCACCAGGCCCTTCTGGTCCAGGCGCCCGTGCTGGTGCTGTCCGAGCCCGTAGAGCCTCTCGCCGTCGTACGCGGCGAAGCGCTGCTCCAGACGGTGGTGGCCGTTGCCGACGGCCGTGTAGAGCCGGGGGCCGGGCCACCAGAAGTGGGCGCGCTCCTCGGCGAGGATCTCGCCGCCGTCCTCGGTGCGCAGGAAGCGGACCAGGCCCTCGGCGTCCACCTCGACGGTGAGCGCGCCCACGGTCAGCCGGCCGCCGGCGTCCTTGATCTTCACCGTGGACGGTGCCGCGGGGGCCTCGTCGAGCAGGGCGCCCGGGAGCCCGTCGAGGATCGGGCCCCCGAGCCGGGCCCGGACCCGGACCGCGTCCGGACCCCACGGCTCGATCCGCACGGTCTCCTGGCGGCCGCTCCACTCCAGCGCGCCGTCCCGCTCACGGAACGTGCCGACGGTGGGGGAGGACTGCGCCAGGCTCACCTGGGGCCGGGTTTCAGCAGGCAGATTCACGCGTGCTCCTGTGCTCCTGGAGGAGTGCGGACAGGGGGTGCCCCGAAAGGAGGCGAGGTGCGCAGACGGCCGGGCGGGAGACGCCCGGGCCGGGGGTGCCTACGGGTGGCTCGGCGCCGGTCCCGTGCTCGCCCGGACCGTCAGCTCGGGCGCGAGCAGCACGACCTCGTCGCTGCCGCGTCCCTCCAGCTTGGCGACCAGGAGTTCCACGGCGTGCCGGCCCATCTCCTGCGCGGGGAGGGCGACCGACGTGAGCCGCACCGAGGCCTGCGTCGCCACCTGGTCGGGGCAGATCGCGACCACCGACACGTCCTCCGGCACGGCCCGGCCCTGCTGCCGCAGCAGGGCGAGCAGCGGCTCGACCGCCGACTCGTTCTGCACGATGAGCCCCGAGGTGCCCGGGCGTTCGTCGAGGATCCGGGCGAGGGTGACCGCCACGGCGTCGTACCCGCCCTCGCAGGGCCGGTGCAGCAGCCGCACGTCCAGCTCCCGCGCGCGGGACCGCAGGCCGTCGAGGGTGCGCTCGGCGAAGCCAGTGTGCCGCTCGTAGACAGCGGGTGCCTCGCCGATGACAGCGATGTCGTGGTGCCCCTGCTTCGCCAGGTGCTCCACGCACAGCGCGCCCGTCGCCCGGAAGTCCAGATCGACACAGGTCAGTCCGGCGGTGTCGGCGGGCAGCCCGATGAGCACTGACGGCTGGTCCGTCGCGCGCAGCAACGGCAGCCGCTCGTCGTCGAGTTCGACGTCCATCAGGATCATCCCGTCGGCGAGGCCGCTGCCCGCGACGCGGCGCACCGCGTCGGGCCCCTCCTCGCCGGTGAGCAGCAGCACGTCGTAGCCGTGCGTGCGCGCGGTGGTGGCCACCGCGATGGCGATCTCCATCATCACGGGCACGTACATGTCCGTGCGCAGGGGGACCATCAGCGCGATGATGTTCGACCTGCTGCTCGCCAGGGCGCGGGCCCCGGCGTTCGGGTGGTACCCGAGTTCGCGGATGCTCCGCTCGACCCGCTGCCGGGTGGTCGAGGAGATCGACCGCTTGCCGCTGAGGACATAGCTCACCGTGCTCGCCGAGACTCCGGCGTGCTGGGCGACCTCGGCGAGGGTGACCATCCGGCTCTCCAACTTTTGTGAAGCGCTTCGACAGCGCGCCGTGCTGATATGAACGGGTGAGGGTGGGTCGACAGTAGCTTCAGCGGACGGCGGGTGTCCATACGCTGTCGAAGCGCTTCGATACCGAATTCCCGGGAGGGGGCCGGCCTCGGGGACACACCCCGATGCAACACCCTCACCGGGCGCCCTTCAAGTGTCCCGCGCGCCCCCCGCCCTTCGGCCGAACGGACGCGCGAGGGCTGGTGGGAGCGTCCGGTTTCGGGTACCAACGATCCAGTAGCACTGGTCGGTAACGAAACGGTCCTCCATCTACCTAGATGCGGCGAGGTGCCCCTCATGTCCGCTTCAACCACCCCCTCTTCCCGTCCCGCCGTCACCGAGCGGGAGGCCCGTGAGGTGGCGGAGGCCGCCCGGGAACAGCACTGGCGCAAGCCCAGCTTCGCCAAGGAGCTGTTCCTCGGCCGCTTCCGGCTCGACCTCATCCACCCCCACCCCGTCCCCGAGGACGAGGCGGCCCAGCGCGGCGAGGAGTTCCTCGCCAAGCTCCGCGACTTCGTCGAGACGAAGGTCGATCCGGCCCTCATCGAGCGTGAGGCCCGCATCCCCGACGAGGTGATCGACGGACTGAAGGAGCTCGGCGCCTTCGGCATGAAGATCGGCACCAAGTACGGCGGTCTCGGCCTCACCCAGGTGTACTACAACAAGGCTCTCGCCCTGGCCGGCTCCGCCAGCCCGGCGATCGGCGTGCTGCTCTCCGCCCACCAGTCGATCGGCGTGCCCCAGCCGCTGAAGCTGTTCGGCACCGAGGAACAGCGCGAGCGCTTCCTGCCGCGCTGCGCCCGCACCGACATCAGCGCCTTCCTGCTCACCGAGCCCGACGTCGGCTCCGACCCGGCCCGCCTGGCCACCACGGCCGTGCCGGAGGGCGACGACTACGTCCTGGACGGCGTGAAGCTGTGGACCACCAACGGCGTGGTCGCCGACCTGCTCGTCGTCATGGCCCGGGTGCCGAAGTCGGAGGGCCACCGCGGCGGCATCACCGCCTTCGTGGTGGAGACGAACTCACCGGGCGTCACCGTCGAGAACCGCAACGCCTTCATGGGCCTGCGCGGCATCGAGAACGGCGTCACCCGCTTCCACCGGGTCCGCGTCCCCGCCGCCAACCGCGTCGGCGAGGAGGGCCAGGGCCTGAAGATCGCCCTGACCACCCTCAACACCGGGCGGCTGTCCCTGCCCGCCTCCTGTGTCGCGGCCGGCAAGTGGTGCCTGAAGATCGCCCGTGAGTGGTCCGCGGCCCGCGAGCAGTGGGGCAAGCCCGTCGCGCACCACGAGGCGGTCGGCTCGAAGATCTCCTTCATCGCGGCCACCACCTTCGCCCTGGAGGCCGTGACCGACCTCGCCTCGCAGATGGCCGACGAAGACCGCAACGACATCCGCATCGAGGGCGCCCTGGCCAAGCTGTACGCCTCCGAGATGGCCTGGACGATGGCCGACGAACTCGTCCAGATCCGCGGCGGCCGGGGCTTCGAGACGGCCGAGTCGCTCAGGGCCCGCGGCGAGCGCGGCGTCCCGGCCGAGCAGCTGCTGCGCGACCTGCGCATCAACCGCATCTTCGAGGGCTCGACCGAGATCATGCACCTGCTGATCGCGCGCGAGGCCGTCGACGCCCACCTCTCCGTCGCCGGCGACCTCATCGACCCGGAGAAGTCCCTCGGCGACAAGGCGAAGGCCGGCGCGAACGCGGGCGTCTTCTACGCCAAGTGGCTCCCCAAACTGGTCGCAGGCCCGGGCCAACTGCCCACCTCTTACACCGAGTTCAAGCGCGAGGTGGACCTCTCCGGGCACCTGCGCTACGTCGAGCGCACCTCCCGCAAGCTGGCCCGCTCCACGTTCTACGCGATGTCCCGCTGGCAGGGCCGCATGGAGTCCAAGCAGGGCTTCCTCGGCCGGATCGTCGACATCGGCGCCGAGTTGTTCGCGATGAGCGCGGCCTGCGTCCGAGCCGAGCACCTGCGCGCCCGGGGCGAGAACGGCCGCGAGGCCTACCAGCTCGCCGACGTCTTCTGCCGCCAGGCCCGCATCCGCGTCGAGGAACTCTTCGCCCGGCTGTGGACCAACACCGACGACCTCGACCGCAAGGTCGTCAAGGGCGTCCTGTCCGGCACCTACGCGTGGCTGGAGCAGGGCATCGTCGACCCGTCCGGCGACGGCCCCTGGATCGCCGACGCGACCCCGGGTCCGTCGCAGACGGCGAACGTCCACCGCCCGATCCGGTGACCCGGGCCCCTGGGGGCGCGAACCACTGCGGCGCGCGCCCTCAGGATGGGGACGCGCTGTCCTCACACACGAGCCTTACGGCAACAATGGAGGGATGAGCGACAGTCCAGCCCCCCTCGCCGACCCGCACCTCGTCTACGACCCCGTGGCGGGCGACGGCCCGAAGGACGTGGTGATCCTCGGGTCCACCGGGTCCGTCGGCACCCAGGCCATCGACCTCGTGCTGCGCAACCCCGACCGGTTCCGGGTCACCGGCCTCTCCGCCAACGGCGGCCGGGTCGCCCTCCTGGCCGAGCAGGCGCACCGGCTCCGCGTGCGCACGGTCGCCGTGGCCCGGGAGGACGTCGTACCGGCCCTGCGCGAGGCGCTCACCGCGCGGTACGGCACCGGGGAGCCGCTCCCCGAGGTCCTCACCGGCCCGGACGCGGCCACCCAGCTCGCGGCCTCCGACTGCCACACCGTCCTGAACGGCATCACCGGCTCCATCGGACTCGCCCCGACCCTCGCCGCCCTGGAGGCGGGCCGCACCCTCGCGCTCGCCAACAAGGAGTCGCTCATCGTCGGCGGCCCGCTGGTCAAGGGCCTCGCCAAGCCCGGGCAGATCATCCCGGTCGACTCCGAGCACGCCGCCCTCTTCCAGGCCCTGGCCTCCGGCACCCGAGCCGACGTGCGCAAACTCGTCGTCACCGCCTCGGGCGGCCCCTTCCGCGGCCGTACGAAGGCCGAGCTGGCGGACGTCACCGTCGAGGACGCCCTCGCCCACCCCACCTGGGCCATGGGCCCGGTCATCACGATCAACTCCGCGACCCTCGTCAACAAGGGCCTGGAGGTCATCGAGGCCCACCTCCTCTACGACATTCCCTTCGACCGCATTGAGGTCGTCGTGCATCCCCAGTCGTATGTCCACTCGATGGTTGAGTTCACGGATGGATCGACACTGGCCCAGGCGACCCCGCCCGACATGCGCGGGCCCATCGCCATCGGCCTGGGCTGGCCCGAGCGCATCCCCGACGCCGCCCCCGCCTTCGACTGGAGCAAGGCCTCGACCTGGGAGTTCTTCCCGCTGGACAACGAGGCCTTCCCCTCGGTGAACCTCGCCCGGCACGTCGGCGAACTCGCGGGCACCGCCCCGGCGGTGTTCAATGCGGCCAACGAGGAGTGCGTGGAGGCGTTCCGCCGGGGCGCACTGCCGTTCAACGGGATCATGGACACCGTCACCCGGGTCGTCGAGGAGCACGGCACCCCGCGGGCGGGAACCTCGCTCACCGTGTCGGACGTCCTCGAAGCGGAGACCTGGGCGCGCACCCGGGCCCGGGAACTGGCGGCACAGACGGCGGAGGCCCGTGCATGACGACCCTGATGTTCATCCTCGGCATAGTCCTCTTCGCGGTCGGCCTGCTGTTCTCGATCGCGTGGCACGAGCTGGGGCACCTGTCCACCGCCAAGCTCTTCGGCATCCGCGTGCCGCAGTACATGGTCGGCTTCGGCCCGACGATCTTCTCGCGCAAGAGGGGCGAGACCGAGTACGGCATCAAGGCCATTCCGTTCGGCGGGTACATCCGCATGATCGGGATGTTCCCGCCCGGCCCGGACGGCCGCCTGGAGTCCCGCTCCACCTCCCCGTGGCGCGGCATGATCGAGGACGCCCGCTCCGCCGCCTACGAGGAGCTCCGGCCGGGCGACGAGAACCGCATGTTCTACACGCGCGCCCCCTGGAAGCGCGTGATCGTGATGTTCGCCGGCCCCTTCATGAATTTGATCCTCGCGGTGGTGCTCTTCCTCACCGTCCTCATGGGCTTCGGCATCACCCAGCAGACCACCTCGGTCAGCTCGGTCTCCCAGTGCGTCATCGCGCAGAGCGAGAACCGCGACAAGTGCGTGGAGGGCGACCCGGCCTCCCCGGCCGCGGCGGCCGGCCTCAAGGCGGGCGACAAGATCGTCTCCTTCGACGGCACCCGCACCGACGACTGGAACGAGCTGTCCGACCTGATCCGCGCCAACCCCGGCAAGGAGGTGCCGATCGTCGTCGAGCGGGACGGCCGGGCCGTCACCCTGCACGCGAAGATCGCCACGAACCAGGTCGCCAAGAAGGACGCCGGCGGTCAGATCGTCGAGGGGCAGTACGTCCAGGCCGGCTTCCTCGGCTTCAGCGCCGCCACCGGCGTGGTCAAACAGGACTTCGGCGACTCCGTGACGTGGATGGGCGACCGGATCGGCGAGGCCGTCGACTCCCTCGCCGCCCTCCCGGGCAAGATCCCGGCCCTGTGGAACGCGGCCTTCGACGGCGCCGAGCGCGAGGCCGACTCACCCATGGGCGTGGTCGGCGCGGCCCGCGTCGGCGGTGAGATCTTCACCCTCGACATCCCGCCCACCCAGCAGCTGGCCATGGCCCTGATGCTGGTCGCCGGCTTCAACCTCTCCCTGTTCCTGTTCAACATGCTGCCGCTGCTGCCGCTCGACGGCGGCCACATCGCGGGCGCCCTGTGGGAGTCGCTGCGCCGCAACCTCGCCCGGCTGCTGCGCCGCCCCGACCCGGGCCCCTTCGACGTGGCGAAGCTCATGCCGGTCGCCTACGTGGTCGCGGGCATCTTCATCTGCTTCACGATCCTCGTCCTGATCGCGGACGTGGTGAACCCGGTGAGAATCTCCTAGTCATACGGAGTTCACGGCGGTCCGGCAGGGTTTCGGCCGGGCCGCCTCCCATCGGGTGGCACCGCGGGTGGGATGTGCCCGCGCCCGTGCCGGTGCCGTAATCTCGAAGCTCGGAGCCCGCTGCTCACGGGACCGGACCTTGATCCACGACTTGGGGTTGCACAGCAGATGACTGCGATTTCTCTCGGCATGCCGTCCGTTCCGACCAAGCTCGCCGAGCGCCGGAAGAGCCGCCAGATCCAGGTCGGGTCCGTGGCGGTCGGCGGAGACGCCCCCGTCTCGGTCCAGTCGATGACCACCACGCGCACGTCCGACATCGGCGCGACCCTCCAGCAGATCGCCGAACTGACCGCCTCCGGCTGCCAGATCGTCCGGGTCGCCTGCCCCACCCAGGACGACGCCGACGCCCTGGCCACCATCGCCCGCAAGTCGCAGATCCCGGTCATCGCCGACATCCACTTCCAGCCGAAGTACGTCTTCGCCGCGATCGAGGCCGGCTGCGCGGCGGTCCGCGTCAACCCCGGCAACATCAAGCAGTTCGACGACAAGGTCAAGGAGATCGCCAAGGCGGCCCGCGACCACGGCACCCCGATCCGCATCGGCGTCAACGCCGGCTCCCTCGACCGGCGCCTGCTGCAGAAGTACGGCAAGGCGACCCCCGAGGCCCTGGTCGAGTCGGCCCTGTGGGAGGCGTCCCTCTTCGAGGAGCACGACTTCCGCGACATCAAGATCTCCGTCAAGCACAACGACCCGGTCATCATGATCGAGGCGTACAAGCAGCTCGCCGAGCAGTGCGACTACCCGCTGCACCTCGGCGTCACGGAGGCCGGCCCCGCCTTCCAGGGCACCATCAAGTCGGCGGTCGCCTTCGGCGCCCTGCTCTCCCAGGGCATCGGCGACACGATCCGGGTGTCGCTGAGCGCGCCCCCCGCCGAGGAGGTCAAGGTCGGCATCCAGATCCTGGAGTCGCTGAACCTGCGCCAGCGCGGCCTGGAGATCGTCTCCTGCCCCTCCTGCGGCCGTGCCCAGGTCGACGTCTACAAGCTGGCCGAAGAGGTCACCGCCGGCCTCACCGGCATGGATGTCCCGCTCCGCGTCGCCGTCATGGGCTGCGTCGTCAACGGCCCCGGTGAGGCCCGCGAGGCCGACCTCGGCGTCGCCTCCGGCAACGGCAAGGGCCAGATCTTCGTCAAGGGCGAGGTCATCAAGACCGTCCCCGAGTCCAAGATCGTGGAGACCCTCATCGAGGAGGCCATGAAGCTGGCCGAGCAGATGGAGAAGGACGGCGTGGCCTCCGGCGAACCGTCGGTGGCGGTCGCGGGCTGAGCCTCTTCATGCCGTCGGCGGGGCTGAGCCTCTTCATGCCGTCGGCGGGGCTGAGCCTCTTCATGCCGTCGGCGGGGCGGGGCCGTGATCGGTACGCGGCTGTGCCGCGTGGGCGCGACAAGCCGCCACGCACCCGATCCGCCGGCAGACCGTCACTCCCGAGCTCCACGGCGCCCCGCCCCAGCACCGCAGCTATAGTGCGGAGACCAGCCGACCCCAGTGTGTGAGGCCCCGCACGTGTTGACGCAGACCACCTCACGGGTCCTCGAACCGAGCGACCTGGACGCCGCGCTCGCCGTCCTCGACCGCGAGCCGGTCACGAACGCCTTCGTGACGTCCCGGGTGCAGATCGCCGGTCTCGACCCGTGGCGGCTCGGCGGGGAGATGTGGGGCTGGTACGAGGACGGCATCCTCACCTCCCTGTGCTACGCGGGTGCCAACCTCGTCCCGATCTGCGCCGGTCCGCGTGCCGTCCGCGCCTTCGCCGACCGCGCCCGCCGCTCCGGCCGCCGCTGCTCCTCCATCGTCGGCCCGTCCGGGCCCACCGGCGACCTGTGGCGCCTCCTGGAGCCCCACTGGGGTCCGGCCCGCGAGGTCCGCCGCCACCAGCCGCTCATGGTCACCGACCGGCTGCCGGACGACGTCACCCCCGACCCGTACGTGCGCCGCGTCCGCAAGGACGAGATGGAAACGATCCTGCCGGCGTGCGTGGCGATGTTCACCGAGGAGGTCGGGGTCTCGCCGCTGGCCGGCGACGGCGGCCTGCTCTACCAGGCCCGGGTCGCCGAACTCGTCGGCTCCGGACGCTCCTTCGCCCGCTTCGACGCGGACGGCAAGGTCGCCTTCAAGGCCGAGATCGGCGCCGCGACGGACCGCGCGTGCCAGATCCAGGGCGTGTGGGTGGCCCCCGAGTACCGGGGGACCGGCCTGGCGGCCCCGGGCATGGCGGCCGTGCTGCGCTACGCCCTGGCGGACGTGGCCCCGGTCGCCAGCCTCTACGTGAACGACTTCAACACGGCGGCCAGGAGGACCTACCAGCGCGTGGGCTTCCAGGAGGTCGGCGCCTTCATGAGCGTTCTGTTCTGAAGCGCCCGGACGACGACCGGAACCCCCCTGTAGGCTCCCCGCCATGGACCTGGTGATCGGCCCCCTCGACCTCTCCGCCCACGTAGACGAGGCCCTGGCAGTCCAAGCCGTCGCCTTCGGCCTCGGCCCGGACGAAGTCGCCGTCCGCCGCCAGATCGTCCTGCGCCACATGACCTATCCCGGCGCCCGCGCCCTCGGCGCTACCACCGGCGGACGCCTCGTCGGCTTCGTCTACGGCATGCCCAACGACCGCACCCACTGGTGGTCCACCGTCGTGGAGCCCTACCTGCGCGCCCAGCACCACGACCACTGGCTCGACGACTCCTTCGTGATCACCGAGCTGCACGTGCACCCCGGCCACCAGAACCGCGGCATCGGCCGCTCCCTGATCACCACGATCACCGACGGAGCCGACGAACCCCGCTCGATCCTCTCCGCGATCGACACCGACAGCCCCGCCCGCGCCCTGTACCGCTCCCTGGGCTACCGGGACCTGGCCCGCCAGGTGCTCTTCCCGAGCGCCCCCAAGCCCTACGCCGTGATGGGCGCCCCCCTCCCGCTGCTGCGCCGTTAACCGATTTCCGCCGCCCAGCACCGCCCGGATAACCTCCTGCCAACACCTTCCCCCACTCTCGGCCCCGCTCGAGCGGGGGACCCCCAGCAGCAGGAGCAGAGAAACCATGGCGAACGCACCGGTCCAGCGCATGTCCCAGTTGTTGGCGAAGACGTTGCGCGACGACCCGGCCGACGCCGAGGTCCTCAGCCACAAGCTCCTCGTCCGCGCCGGCTACGTACGCCGCACCGCCGCCGGCATCTGGAGCTGGCTGCCCCTCGGCAAGAAGGTCCTCTCCAACGTGGAGCGCATCGTGCGCGAGGAGATGGACGCCATCGGCGCCCAGGAGGTATCGCTCCCCGCCCTGCTGCCGCGCGAGCCCTACGAGGCGACCGGCCGCTGGAACGAGTACGGCGCCGAGCTGTTCCGCCTCCAGGACCGCAAGGGCGGCGACTACCTCCTCGGTCCCACCCACGAGGAGATCTTCACCCTGCTGGTGAAGGACCAGGCGTCCTCCTACAAGGACCTGCCCGTGATCCTCTACCAGATCCAGAACAAGTTCCGTGACGAGGCCCGGCCGCGCGCCGGCATCCTGCGCGGCCGCGAGTTCCTGATGAAGGACTCCTACTCCTTCGACACCGAGGACGAGGGCCTCGCCCGGTCCTACGCCCTGCACCGCGAGGCCTACCAGCGCGTCTTCGCCCGCCTCGGCCTGGACTACCGCATCTGCGCCGCGACCGCGGGCGCCATGGGCGGCTCCAAGTCCGAGGAGTTCCTGGCTCCGGCCGAGGCCGGCGAGGACACCTTCGCCGACTGCCCCAACTGCGACTTCGCCGCCAACACCGAGGCGATCACGTACGAGCTGAAGCCCGTCGACGCAGCGGACGTCCCGGCCGCCGAGGACATCCCCACGCCGGACACCCCGACCATCGAGACCCTCGCCGCCTCCCTCGGCGTCCCGGCCTCGGCCACGCTGAAGAACCTCCTCGTGAAGGTCGACGGCGAGATCGTCGCCGTCGGCGTCCCCGGCGACCGCGAGGTCGACATGGACAAGGTCGAGGCGCACTTCGCCCCGGCCACCGTCGAGCTGGTCACCGAGACGGACTTCGCGGCCCGCCCCGACCTGGTCCGCGGCTACGTCGGACCCCAGGGCCTGGACAAGGTCACCTACATCGCCGACCCGCGCGTCGCCCCGGGCACGTCCTGGATCACCGGCGCCAACCAGGCCGGCACGCACACCAAGAACGTCGTCGCGGGCCGCGACTTCGAGGTCGACGCCTACGTGGACGTCGTCGTCGTGCAGGACGGCGACCCCTGCCCCAAGTGCGGCACGGGCCTCGTCCTGGACCGCGCCATCGAGATCGGCCACATCTTCCAGCTGGGCCGCAAGTACGCCGACGCCCTCAAGCTCGACGTCCTCGGCCAGAACGGCAAGCCGGTCCGCGTCACCATGGGCTCCTACGGCATCGGCGTCTCCCGCGCGGTCGCCGCCCTCGCCGAGCAGAGCGCCGACGACAAGGGCCTGTGCTGGCCCAAGGAGGTCGCCCCGGCCGACGTGCACGTGGTCGCCGCCGGCAAGGCCCTGCAGACCGAACTCGCGCTCGACATCTCCCAGAAGCTGGCCGCGGCCGGTGTCCGCGTCCTGGTCGACGACCGCGCGGGCGTCTCCCCGGGCGTGAAGTTCACCGACTCCGAGCTGATCGGGGTCCCGCAGATCCTGGTCGCGGGCCGCCGCGCCGCCGAGGGCGTGGTCGAGCTGAAGGACCGCCGCACCGGCGAGCGCGAGGAACTGACGGTCGAGGAGGCCATCGCCCGCCTCACGGCGTAAAGCCCGCGGCGGTGGCCGGGTGAGCGCTCCGGGAGACCGGGGCGCTCACAGCCAGCCCGCGAACTCCAGCAGCAGCTCCGCGTCCCGGGGCCGCCCCACCCGCGCCGCCCGCACACCCGACTCCACGGCCCGGAACAGCGTCCAGCCGCGCAGCCGCTCCTGGTCCACGTCCAGCGACTCGGCCAGCCGCTTCACCCGGCGCCGGGTCGTCGCCGCGCCGGACGGCTGAGCGATCAGATCCTCCACCCGGTCGCGGACCAGCCGGGCCAGGTCGAACGCGCACTCGCCGACCACCGGGTCGGGCCCCACGGCAAGCCACGGCATCCGCTCCCCGGCGAGCACCTTGCTCTGCCGGAACGTGCCGTGCAGCAACCGGCGTTCGGGCGGGGCGGCCAGCAGTTCCTCGCGCGCCGCGAGCGCCAGGTCCACCAGCGGGGCCACCTCGGGATCCGCCTGCGCCCGCGCCCGCATCGCCTCGGCCTGACGCCCCGTCCGCTCGGCCACCGTCTCGAAGGGGAAACCGGCGGGCGGCTCCACCCACAGCCGCCGCAGCGTCCCCGCCGCCTCCAGCAGCGCCTTCGCCTCCGGCAGGGACCGCACCGACACATCCGGATGCAGCCGCTCCAGCAGCAGCACCCCCTCGGCCGACGAGGACACCTCGCCGTCCGCGGCCGGCCGGGAGCCCAGCGGCGGTTCGAGCAGCTGCACGGCACCCCGCCCGGCCCAGTGCGCCAGCGCGGCCCGCTCCGCCTCCGGCCGGGACCGCCCCGGTACCAGCTTGAGCACGGCCGGCGACCCGTCGGCCCTGCGCACCAGCACGACCAGGCTGCTGCGCCCCCCGGGCACCTGCACCCGCTCCACGGTCAACTCGCGCCGCGCGACGGCCCGCTGTGCCGCCTCGGGCAGCTTCTCCAGCCAGTCGTCACCGTCCGGGGCCGTCTCACCGAGCGCCCTGACCAGGCGCTGCGGCGGTTCGAGAACCATGCGCGAGTCGTTCCCTTCGTGCTCTTGGCGGTGCGTGCCCCGCGCGGGTCACGCCGTCGGCGCCGCCGAGGGCGGGGCCGTGCCCGCCCGCTCGGCGAGCCCAGGGAAGGCTACGCTCTCCCCGCGCCAGCGCACCGCCCGCACCGCCGCCTCCCGCAGCGCCTCGGCGGCCAGGTCCCGCCGCTCGCCGCCCGCGGCCCGCACCAGGTCGGAGTAGACCCCGGCCACCCGGTCCTCCAGCTCGGCGGCGAGCCGCGCGGCAGCCGCCGCGTCCGGCACCGCGAAGGGCAGCGCGTACCCGGCGGCCGCCGCCACCGGCCGGCCGCCCAGGTCCTTCACCTCACGCACCAGCGCGTCCCGGCGGGCCCGGTGCGCGTCGTGCGCCGTCCGCGCCTCGGCGCGCTGCCCGTCGCCGATCCTGCCGCCGACGACCCCGTATCCGTAGACCGCCGCGTGCTCGGCCGCCAGGGCCGCCTGGAGGGCCCGCAGCTCCCGGTCCTTCGCCTCGTTCACTCCTCGCCCTTCGTCAGCAGGTACACGTGCGCCGCCCCGGCCGCCGCCACCGACGCCAGCAGCCGCGCCAGCTCGCCCGGCACCCCGAGCAACTCCTCGGACCGCCGGTCGGCGAGCTCACGCTCCGCGGCGGCGAGCCCGGCCAGGGCCTCCTTGTCGTCGCCCGGCACGGCGGCCGACGGCGAGGCCGCAGCGGACGGGGAGGACGAACCGGACGCCGGGACCGGCGCCGAGGGCGATGCTTTTCGGCCACCCCCGAACGCCTGGACGTGCCGTACCACGTCCTCCCGCAGCGGTCCCAGACGCCCCGCCAGCGCAGGCCGGGCGGCGATCACCGCGTCGTACCGCTCCAGGAGCCCCTCGCTGTCCCGGGCCGCACGCGCGCGTGCCCGGCGCTCGGCGGCGGAGGGGCCGTCGCCCGAGTCCGCGGACCCCTCCGTACCGGCGGTGCAGCCCGCCAGGGCGAGGGCCGCGGGGCCGACCGCGAGCAGACTCCTTCTGCGCGGCCCCGAGCGGGCGCGCGGCGATGAGGGGAACGGCACGTCAGACGTCCTCGGGGCTCGTGGTGGAAAAACCTGCGAGAGGGTGCGGGAGGGAAGCGACCGCAAGGGCTGCACGCCCGTGATCACGGTACCCGGGCCCTCGCCCGGGACCACTCAGCGGCACCGTTCGTGACCCGGTGGACGGCAACACTCCCTGCGACCGGATACCCTTTGACCAGACACGCGACCCATCCCACAACAGCACACGCGGCCGAGGAGTCACCCGGATGAGCACCACCCAGAGCGAGAGGCTGCGGGAACTGCTGGAACCGCTCGTCGCCTCCCAGGGCCTGGATCTCGAAGAGATCGAAGTGGACTCCGTCGGCCGCAAGCGTGTGCTGCGCGTCACCGTCGACTCGGACACCGGTGCGGACCTGGACCAGATCGCCGATGTGAGCCGCGCGCTCTCGGCGAAGCTCGACGAGACGGACGCGATGGGCGAGGGGGAGTACACCCTCGAGGTCGGCACCCCGGGCGCGGAGCGCCTCCTCACGGAACACCGGCACTACGTCCGGGCGACGGACCGGCTGGTGAAGTTCCAGCTGGCCGAGGGCGGCGAGCTGGTCGCCAGGATCCTGAAGGTCGACGACGACGGCGTCGACACCGAGGTGCCCGGGGTCAAGGGCCGCAAGGCCACCGCGCGCAGACTCGCCTTCGACGACATCGTCCGGGCACGCGTCCAGGTCGAGTTCAGCCGCAAGGACAACAAGAAGGAAGAGGAGGCGTAGCCATGGACATCGACATGAGTGCCCTGCGGGGCTTGGTGCGGGAGAAGGAGATCTCCTTCGACCTGCTGGTCGAGGCGATCGAGTCGGCCCTCCTCATCGCCTACCACCGCACCGAGGGAAGCCGCCGCCACGCGCGCGTGGAGCTGAACCGGGAGACCGGCCATGTGACCGTGTGGGCGAAGGAGGACCCCGACGACCTCGAGGAGGGCCAGGAGCCCCGCGAGTTCGACGACACCCCGTCCGGTTTCGGCCGTATCGCCGCCAGCACGGCCAAGCAGGTCATCCTGCAGCGCCTGCGCGACGCCGAGGACGACGCGACGCTCGGCGAGTACGCCGGCCGCGAGGGCGACATCGTCACCGGTGTGGTCCAGCAGGGCCGCGACCCGAAGAACGTGCTGGTGGACATCGGCAAGCTGGAGGCCATCCTGCCCGTGCAGGAGCAGGTGCCGGGCGAGACCTACCCGCACGGCATGCGGCTGCGGTCGTACGTCGTCCGGGTGGCCAAGGGCGTCCGCGGCCCGTCCGTGACGCTGTCGCGCACGCACCCCAATCTGGTGAAGAAGCTGTTCGCCCTGGAGGTGCCGGAGATCGCCGACGGATCCGTGGAGATCGCCGCGATCGCCCGTGAGGCCGGTCACCGCACCAAGATCGCCGTACGGTCCACCCGGTCCGGTCTGAACGCCAAGGGCGCCTGCATCGGCCCCATGGGCGGCCGGGTGCGCAACGTGATGGGCGAACTGAACGGTGAGAAGATCGACATCGTCGACTGGTCGGACGACCCGGCCGAGATGGTGGGGAACGCGCTCTCCCCGGCCCGGGTCTCCAAGGTGGAGATCGTCGACATGTCGACCCGGTCTGCCCGGGTGACCGTGCCCGACTACCAGCTGTCCCTGGCCATCGGCAAGGAGGGCCAGAACGCCCGCCTCGCGGCCCGGCTGACCGGCTGGCGGATCGACATCCGCCCGGACACGGAACCGGCCGCGGAGTAGGCGCGGGCAGATCGGCCGAAGATCGACGCTGGATCCAGGCCACATCCGGGGAATGGATCCAAGCCGTGAGTCGTTCAGATCACGACAGGTTCACGCGCTGCATTCGTTCGAATGCTGCCCCGCAGGGGTGAGGCGCGTAAGGGGAGGTAGACTTAACTGTGTCTGGCCGGACACGCGACCGAGTATGCCCCGAGCGCACCTGCGTGGGGTGCCGGGAGCGAGCGGCCAAGACTGAACTGCTGCGGATCGTGGCGATCGAGGACGCGTGCGTCCCTGATCCACGCGGTACGCTGCCCGGCCGGGGTGCGTACGTACACCCCGCCCAGGTCTGTCTGGACCAGGCGGTACGCCGCCGGGCGTTTCCGAGGGCACTGCGCGTCCCCGGAGCGCTCGACACAAAGGCGTTGCGCCGATACGTCGAGCAGACAACAGTTGCCGATCGGGCAACACCGTAAGAACGTGCCGCACGGAACCCCGTGTGGTCTAGGTACCTCGCGAGTCGAAAGCAGGTCGAGATTGCGATGAGCACTCGATGAGTACGCGATGAGTACGCCCATGAACTAGCGACGGTCCGGACGCAACCCGGACCTCAAAGGAGCGAAGTGGCTAAGGTCCGGGTCTACGAACTCGCCAAGGAGTTCGGTGTCGAGAGCAAGGTCGTCATGGCCAAGCTCCAGGAACTCGGTGAATTCGTCCGTTCGGCGTCTTCGACCATCGAAGCGCCTGTTGTACGCAAGCTGACGGACGCCCTCCAGCAGGGCAACGGAGGCGGCAAGTCCGCCCCCGCACGCAAGGCTGCCCCGGCGAAGCCGGCAGCCCCCTCCCCGGCGCAGGCCGCCCGTCCGGCCGCCCCGCGCCCGCCGGCCCCCAAGCCGGCCGCCGCCGAGAAGCCCGCGGCTCCCGCCGCGCCGGCCACTCCCGGCCCCCGTCCCACCCCGGGCCCGAAGCCCGCGCCGCGGCCCGCCCCGGCGTCCCCGGCTCCGACCACGCCCGAGTTCACGGCCCCGCCGTCGGCTCCCGCCGAGCCCTCCCAGGGTTCCGGCCCGCGCCCGGGCGCCTCGCGTCCGGCCGGCCAGGCGCCGCGTCCGGGTGCTCCCCGTCCGGGTGGCCCCGGCCAGGGCGGCCAGGGCCGTGGTGACCGCGGCGACCGTCCCGGCGCCCCGCGTCCGGGTGGCGGCGCCCCGCGTCCCGGCGCCCGTCCGGCGGGTCCCCGTCCGGGCAACAACCCGTTCACCTCTGGTGGCTCCACCGGCATGGCGCGCCCGCAGGCGCCCCGTCCGGGCGGCGCCCCGCGTCCGGGCGGCCCCGGTGCCCCCGGCGGTGCCCCGCGCCCGCAGGGCCAGGGCCAGGGCGGTCCCCGTCCCCAGGGTGCGGCGGGCGGTCCCCGTCCGCAGGCTCCGGGCGGCGCGCGTCCCACGCCGGGCGGTATGCCCCGTCCGCAGGGCGGCGGTCCGCGTCCCGGCGGCGGTCCCGGCGGCCCGCGTCCGAACCCCGGCATGATGCCGCAGCGTCCGGCTGCCGGCCCGCGTCCCGGTGGCGGTGGCCCCGGCGGCCGCGGTCCCGGTGGCGGCGGTCGTCCGGGTGGCGGCGGCGGTCGTCCCGGTGGCGGCGGCTTCGCCGGTCGTCCGGGTGGCGGCGGTGGCGGTTTCGCCGGTCGTCCCGGCGGTCCCGGTGGCGGCGGTGGCGGTTTCGCCGGTCGTCCCGGTGGTCCCGGTGGCGGCGGTGGCCGTCCCGGATTCGGTGGTCGTCCCGGTGGTCCGGGTGGCCGCGGTGGCACGCAGGGCGCCTTCGGCCGTCCCGGCGGTCCCGCGCGTCGTGGCCGCAAGTCGAAGCGGCAGAGGCGCCAGGAGTACGAGGCCATGCAGGCCCCGTCGGTCGGCGGCGTGATGCTGCCTCGCGGCAACGGCGAGACCGTTCGCCTGTCGCGCGGTGCGTCCCTCACCGACTTCGCGGAGAAGATCAACGCCAACCCGGCGTCGCTCGTCGCGGTCATGATGAACCTCGGCGAGATGGTCACGGCCACGCAGTCCGTCTCCGACGAGACGCTCCAGCTCCTCGCCGACGAGATGAACTACACGGTTCAGATCGTCAGCCCGGAGGAGGAGGACCGCGAGCTGCTCGAGTCCTTCGACATCGAGTTCGGCGAGGACGAGGGCGACGAGGAGGACCTGGTGGTCCGCCCGCCGGTCGTCACCGTCATGGGTCACGTCGACCACGGTAAGACCCGGCTCCTCGACGCCATCCGCAAGACGAACGTCATCGCGGGCGAGGCCGGCGGCATCACCCAGCACATCGGTGCCTACCAGGTCGCGACCGAGGTCAACGACGAAGAGCGCAAGATCACCTTCATCGACACCCCGGGTCACGAGGCGTTCACCGCCATGCGTGCCCGCGGTGCCCGGTCGACCGACATCGCGATCCTGGTCGTCGCGGCCAACGACGGCGTCATGCCGCAGACGGTCGAGGCGCTCAACCACGCCAAGGCGGCCGAGGTCCCGATCGTCGTCGCGGTCAACAAGATCGACGTCGAGGGCGCCGACCCGACCAAGGTGCGCGGTCAGCTCACCGAGTACGGGCTGGTGGCCGAGGAGTACGGCGGCGACACGATGTTCGTCGACATCTCCGCCAAGCAGGGTCTGCACATCGACTCCCTGCTGGAGGCCGTGATCCTCACGGCCGACGCCTCGCTCGACCTGCGGGCCAACCCGCACCAGGACGCGCAGGGCATCGCGATCGAGTCCCGTCTCGACCGCGGCCGCGGTGCCGTGTCGACGGTCCTCGTCCAGCGCGGCACGCTGCGGGTCGGCGACACCATGGTGGTCGGCGACGCGTACGGCCGAGTCCGGGCGATGCACGACGACAACGGCAACCTCGTCACCGAGGCGGGCCCGTCGACGCCGGTCCAGGTCCTGGGCCTGACCAACGTCCCCGGCGCGGGCGACAACTTCCTCGTGGTCGACGAGGACCGTACGGCCCGCCAGATCGCGGAGAAGCGAGCCGCCCGCGAGCGGAACGCCGCGTTCGCCAAGCGCACGCGCCGCGTGTCGCTGGAGGACCTGGACAAGGTGCTGAAGGCCGGCGAGATCCAGCAGCTGAACCTGATCATCAAGGGCGACGCGTCCGGATCGGTCGAGGCTCTGGAGTCCTCCCTGCTCCAGCTGGACGTCGGCGAAGAGGTCGACATCCGCGTCCTGCACCGCGGCGTCGGTGCGGTCACGGAGTCCGACATCGACCTGGCCATGGGCTCCGACGCCATCGTCATCGGCTTCAACGTGCGCGCCGCCGGGCGTGCGCAGCAGATGGCCGAGCGCGAAGGCGTGGACGTCCGGTACTACTCGGTCATCTACCAGGCGATCGAGGAGATCGAGGCGGCCCTCAAGGGCATGCTCAAGCCGGAGTACGAAGAGGTCGAGCTCGGCACGGCGGAGATCCGCGAGGTCTTCAAGTCGTCCAAGCTGGGCAACATCGCGGGTGTTCTCATCCGCTCCGGCGAGGTCAAGCGGAACACCAAGGCCCGCCTCATCCGCGACGGCAAGGTGGTCGCGGAGAACCTCAACATCGAGGGCCTGCGTCGCTTCAAGGACGACGTCACCGAGATCCGCGAAGGGTTCGAGGGCGGTATCAACCTCGGCAACTTCAACGACATCAAGGTCGACGACGTCATCGCGACGTACGAGATGCGCGAGAAGCCGCGGGTGTGACACCCACGGTTCCCCGGGTGGTGCACTGACGGGGCTGCCGGACCGGGGCCCAACCAACTACCGCGGGACGAC